>ONHI01000057.1 GCA_900317565.1 uncultured Eubacteriales bacterium | reverse complement strand
GTGGGAACGCAGCTCAACTACCGGGTCGTGGCTGAGGCCATCAGCAGCGTTCGGGCCTGCAAGCCCCTTGACGAGAACTGGAAGGCTGAGATCGACGAGGATTTCCGCAGCCGGAAGTGACTTCGTATGTAAATTGTAATGTGATATAGTGTTAACATTTGGGACATCATCTGTCCACATCTGTGGTGTAAACTATCATTAGAAAGATAGTGGGTTTGTCAGGCAGGCCCATATGGAAAGGATGATACGGATGTTTTGTCCCAACTGTGGAACACAGCTCGCAAGCAACGTGAACTTCTGCCCGAACTGCGGTACGAAGGTGATCCAGGTGCCGCCGGCGGCCCAGGCGATCCAGGGCAACATGGTCATGCTGCTCTCCCTGGGCACCTGCAACCGCGCCACGGCTGCCGCGCTGCTCCAGCATATCTGCGGCTATGAGACGGAAGACGCACTTCTGATCGTGGACAGCGCGCCCATCACCGTGGCCCGCGGCCTCACCGACGCCCAGGCGCGCTATCTGGCCCAAGCCTTCGCGGAGTACGGCCTGGAGGTGTCGGTCTACGACGGCAACGGCTGGCGGGACTGGGAATCCGGCAACACCTCCGTCTGGGACCAGGCGGGCGACATGCTCACCGCCGTGGCCGCGGCGCTGGGGCTGATCTCCGTGAACAACCGCATTTCCCGGGATATGATGCACCGCATGGACTATCCCTATCGCTTCGCGGGCACCCGCCCGCCGGTGTATCGGCTGCACTCCACGCTGCGCGCCGCGCCGCGCCGGGTGTCTCCCGTGCGCCCGCCGGTGCATCGCGCGCCGATCAAGCCCGCGCCCGTGATCCACGCCGCGCCGGTCCGCACCGCGCCCCAGCCGCCGAGACCCGCGCCCGCGCCCAACGTGGCCGCGAGGTCCGTTGCGCCGAAGCCCGTGCCTCCCGTTCGCACTGCGCCTCAGCCGGTCCGTCCCGCGGGGACGATTCGCCCGGCCAATCCCGCCCAGCCCGGACGCCCCGGCCCTGCCGGCAGGCCCGGTCCTGGCAACAGCAGACCCGGCGGCGGCACCGGTCGCCAGGGGGGTCCGGGAAGGCCGTGACTTGCAGAGAAGTTCATCTTCGGAAGTTTTGAGATGAAAGAAATATAGTGCGCAAAGAGAATGCACAGATCCTTCGCTTAGCTCAGGATGACAGAGTAATAAACAGCTGTCATCCTGAGCGCAGCGAAGGATCTGTGCGTCATGTTTTGGAGCACTCACGTTCCTGATCTTTCAGCATTCCGTGAAGAGCCCCATTTCTTGTAACTCAAAACGCCCAGTTGCCGTCCCGGAACACCGGCACGGTCCTGCCGTCGCGGGTGATGGCGTCGATGGCCATATCCGCGGTGCCGATCATGAAATCCACGTGGATCATGGAGTCGTTGATGCCCATGGCGCGACATTCTTCCAGGGTCTTCTGCTCAAAGCCCACGATGGTGTCCGCGAAGCCCATGCCCAGCGCCAGGTGGCAGGCGGCGTTCTCGTCGAACAGCGTGTTGTAGAACAGTATGCCGCTGTTCTGGATCGGGGAATCGTAGGGCACCAGCGCGCATTCGCCCAGGTAGGCGCTGCCCTCGTCCATGGTGATCATCTGGGTCAGGGCCTCGTTGTTCACGTCGGCGTGCCACTCCACGGCCTTGCCCTCGCTGAAGCGGATCCAGAATTTGTCGATCAGCTGGCCGTTCCAGCTCAGCGGCTTCGAGGCGTGCACCACGCCCTCGGCCACGCCCCGCATCGGGGAGATGAAGCACTCCTCGGTGGGGATGTTGGGGTTGAAGAACACGCCCTGCAGGCTGGTGTCCCCGCCGCCCTTGAACTGGGCCTCGGGGATCATGCCCACGGTGAAGTCGGTGCCGTTCCCGGCGGTGTAGTGCAGCCTGTCGATGTCCAGGCCGTTCAGCCACGCGCAGTGCTCCGCCAGGGAGGCGTTGTGCGCCTTCCACGCCGCCACGGGGTCCTCGGTCACGCGGCTGGTGGAGAGTATGGCCTCCCACAGCTTTTCCACCGCCTGGCGCTTGCTCAGCTCGGGGAACAGCTTCTTCGCCCAGGCCTCGCCGGGCACGGCCGCGATGCACCACTGGTACTTGTTCTCCATCTGGTCGCGGTAGCCCTTGATGAGGGGGTATTTCTTCTGCCGCGCCTTGGCCATCTTGGCCTGGTTGACGCCCTTCAGGCCGTCCGGGTCGTCGGAATCCAGGTAGATGCGGCAGGGAAGCGCCGCCACATAGTGCTTCCAGCGGGCCTCCTGATAGTCCGTCAGCTCCGACAGCGTCTTCACGCTCTGGTGCCGCACGTGCAGCTTCTCCAGCGGCTGGTAGTCCCAGTCCACCACCACGCGCTTCGCGCCCAGCTTGTAGCATTCGTCCACCACCATGGCCACGAACTCCGGCTGGTCGAGGCCCGCCACGATGAATACCTCCTGGCCCTTCTGCACGTTCGCGCCGACCTCGGCGATCAGCCGGGCGTATTTGCGCAATATCGTCTTTTTCACGGGGGAAAACCTCCTTGTTCGATTCATGTATACACAATAATGCCATGTCGCGCCCCGCGGCAACCGCGCCAGCACTATGGGAAGTTTAAATCACGGTAAAACGCTGGGATATTGCGGCTTTACATCGATTGCCGATGATGGTATACTTTGTATATCATTTTTGAGGAGGACTGTCCCATGAACATCGGCATCAGGCTGCACGACACCGCCCCCGGCACGCTGGAGCAGCGGCTGGATTTCGCCCGGGCCCAGGGCTTTTCCTGCGCCCACGTGGCGCTGAGCAAGACGCTGGAGGACTTCGCCATGGCGGACGCGCCCACGGCGCTGAGGGACGAGGCCCTGGCGGCGCGGCTGCGCGCGGCCTTTGCCGACAGGGGCATGGACTGCGCGGTGCTGGGCTGCTATCTGTGCATGGCGACGCCGGATGAAGCGGAGCTCCGGCAGACCCAGGCCATCTATCGGGCCCACCTGCGCTTTGCCCGGCAGATCGGCGCGGGGGTCGTGGGCACGGAGACGCCGCCCGCGCCGTCCGCCCGCATGGACGAAAAGACCCGCAACTCCGAGGAGGCGTTTCAGCTGTTCCTGCGCTGCGTGACCCCGGTGGTTCGCGCCGCCGAGGAGGAGGGCGCGATACTGGCCATCGAGCCGGTCTGCGAGCACATCGTGTCCACCCCGGAGAAGGCGGAGCGGATGCTGGAGACGCTGAAATCCGACAGCGTGCGGATCATACTGGACGCGGTGAACCTGCTCTCCAGCGACATGACGGGCCGCGCCGACGCCGTGATCGACGATGCCATCGCCCGGTTGGGGGACCGCGTCAGCGTGCTGCACATGAAGGACTTCACGGAGGCCCCCGGGGAATCCCGGCCCCGTTCCATTGCCTGCGGCACCGGCAGCATGAATTTTGAGGCGCTGCTGCGGCTGGCGAAGCGCCGCGGCCTGCCCATGACGCTGGAGGACACCGTGCCGGAGAACGCCGAGGCCGCGCGCCTGTGCCTGGAGCGCGTCGCCGCGACGCTGTAGGGCTGTGAAAGGGGGATTACGGCATGATCATCGTCGCCAGGGACGGCACCGGGGATTACCGGACCTTGCAGGAGGCCGTCGACGCGCTTCCCTCTGAGGCGGACGGCGTCCGGGAGATATACATACGCAACGGGGAATACCGCGGGCGCGTGGTGGTCAACAAGCCGAAGCTGCGCATCGTGGGGGAATCCCGGGACGGCGTCGTGCTGGTGCACGCCGCCTGGGCCAGACAGCTGAACCCGGACGGCCAGCCGCGCAACACCTTCCTGTCCTTCGCGCTGCTCACCGCCGCGCCGGACGTGACCGTGGAGAACCTCACCGTGCGCAACGACGCTGGGGACGGCAGCCGGGTGGGCCAGGCCCCCGCGGTCTACGCCGCCGGCGACCGGGGCGTCTGGCGGAACTGCCGGCTGGAGGCCTGCCAGGACACGCTGTTCTGCGGCCCGCTGATGCAAAAGGTGCTGGACGACGTCGCGCCGCGGGCCTGCGACGCGGAGGTCGTGCCCTTCGTGGGCGATTGTCCGCCCACCCGCAGCCGCCAGTATTTCCGGGATTGCTTCATCCGGGGCGACGTGGACTTCATATTCGGGCCCTACCGCTGCTGGTTTGAGGACTGCACGCTGTACATGAACGCCCGGGGCGGCTGGTACACCGCGGCGAACACCCCGGAGGAGCAGCCCTTCGGCCTGGTCTTCCACCGGTGCAGGCTCACCGGCGAATGCGCGCCCGGGCTGGCCCATCTGGGACGGCCCTGGCGAAAATACGCCCGCACGCTGTTCCTGGCGTGCGACATGGACGCCTGCGTCAGCCCCGCGGGCTTCACGGACTGGGACGAGGAGCGGCGCGTCACCGACCGGCTGGGCGAATGGCGCACCGCGGGCGAAAGGGCGGATCAATCGGTACGCCATCCCTGCCAGAAGCGTCTGAGCGACGACGAGGCGCGGCGGGTGACGGTCGGGGCGGCGCTGTCCGGGTGGAATCCCGCCGGAAGCGCCGGGAACGAGAGCGTGGAGGTATGCGATATGGACGGGGTCAACGCCTTTCTGACACATTATTTGAAGGAATACCAGCCCTACAAGCGCTATTGGAACTACGAGGACGGCTGCGTGCTGAAGGGCTGCGCCGACCTCTATCGCGCCGTCGGCGATCCCGCCTGCCGGGACTTTGTGCTGGATTACCTGGGCCGATTCGTGGAGCCGGACGGGAGCATCCCCAATTTCCCGCTGGACAGCTACAACATCGATTCCATCAACTGCGGCAAGGCGCTCTTCTTCGCGCTGGACGAGACCGGCGACGGGCGCTATCGCGCCGCGGCGGATTTCCATGCCAGGCGGCTTCAGGACCATCCCCGCTGCGCCTGCGGCAATTTCTGGCACAAGGAGATCTACCCGGAGCAGATCTGGCTGGACGGGCTCTACATGGCCCAGCCCTTCCGGGTGGAATACGACATGCGCTTCGGCGGCAAGCGGGAGGCGGCGGACGTGGCGAACCAGTTCAAGAACGTGCGCGCGCACCTGTACGTGCCGGAGAAGGGCCTGTATGTGCACGCCTGCGACATGGCGCGACAGCAGCCCTGGGCCGACAGGGCCACGGGCAAATCGCCCAACTTCTGGCTTCGGAGCATGGGCTGGTACCTGATGGCCCTCGTGGACTGCGTCGAGCTGATGGACGAGCAGCTCTACGAGCACTGGCGGGCGCTGGCGGACCTGCTGCGGGAGGCCGTGGAGGGCATCGTGCGCTGGCGCGATCCCGAAACCGGTCTGTACTTCCAGGTGATCGACCGGGGGGATGTCGAGGGCAACTATACCGAGACCTCCGGCAGCGCCATGGTGCTGTACGCGCTGATGAAGGGCGTGCGGCTGGGCGTGCTGGACGGCGAGAAATACCTGGACATGGCGCTGAAGGGCTTCGAGCGCCTGACCGCGCTGAAGCTGCGCCGGGGCGACGACGGCGAATGGCATCTGAACGACATCTGCAAGGTGGCGGGCCTCGGCCCCGGCGAAAAGCGGGACGGCAGCGTGGCCTACTACCTGAGCGAGCCCCGGGTGGCCGACGACGCCAAGGGCGTGGGCCCCTGGATGATGGCACTGGCGGAGTACCGCCGGGCAAGGGCATGAGGCGCCTGGCTCTGACCGCCCGCAGCTGCTCGGTGCTGCTGGACGAGGCGGGGGATTATTGGGCGACGTCGCCCGTTCAATTGACGCTGAACGGCGTCGCGCTGGGCGAGGAGAAGCGGAGTGTTTTCTCGCTGTTCGACCTTCGCCCGGATGCGGAATACTGCCTGGAGGCCCGGCGCGGCGAGGAGAAGGTCGGGGAGCTGCGCTTTCACACGGCGGGCGAGACCTGTGCGCTGGACGTTCGCCGCTTCGGCGCGGTGGGCGACGGCCTGCACGACGACACCCCGGCGATCCAGGCGGCGCTGCTCTGCTGCCCACCCGGGGGCCGGGTGTTCCTGGGGGCGGGGGATTACCGCGTGGGCCCGCTGTTCCTGAAGAGCCACATCACGCTGGAATTGAAGCGGGGCGCGACGCTGCGGCTGATCGCCGACCGCGCGCGGTTCCCGATCCTTCCCGGGTCGATCCCCGCGGACAACGCGGCGGGCGAGCTGCTGCTGGGCAGCTGGGAGGGCAATCCGCTGGACTGCTACGCCGCGGCGCTGACCGGCATTGGCGTGGAGGACGTGCGCGTCATCGGCGAGGGCACGGTGGACGGCTGCGCCCAGCTGGGCGACTGGTGGCTGGAGCCGAAGAAGAAGCGGGGCGCGTACCGGGGCAGGCTGCTCTACCTGAAGGATTGCAGGGACGTGCTGGTGCAGGGCCTGCGCTTTCGCAACAGCCCCGCCTGGAACCTGCATCCCGCCTTCAGCGAGAACCTGGACTTTATCGATATCTCCGTGGAGGCCCCCGCGGACAGCCCCAACACCGACGGCTTTGATCCGGAGAGCTGCAAGGGCGTGCGGGTGTACGGCGCGCGCTTTTCCGTGGGCGACGACTGCATCGCCATCAAGTCCGGCAAGCTGTACGCGGGCATGAAATACCGCCGCCCCTGCGAGGACATCGACATCGCCTGGTGCGCCATGCTGGACGGCCACGGCGGCGTCACGGTGGGCAGCGAGATGGCCGGTGGCGTGCGCAATGTGCGGGTGCGCCGCTGCCTGATGTCCGGCAACGACCGCGGGCTTCGGATCAAGACCCGGCGCGGCCGGGGCAAATACGCCGTCGTCGACGACATACGCTTCGAGGACGTGCGCATGGAGCGCGTCAAGGCCCCGCTGGTGATCAACTGCCTGTATTTCTGCGATCCGGACGGACACGCCGAATGGGTGCAGTCCCGGGAAAAGCGGCCCGTGGACGAAACCACGCCCACCGTCGGGGAGATCCGCTTCGAGCGGGTGACGGCCATGGGCTGCGGGGCCTGCGCGGCTTATATTTTGGGCCTGCCGGAGCGTCCCGTGGCGCGCGTGCTGCTGCGCGACTGCCGCTTCGATTATGCCGCGGACGCCCGGCCCATGGCCCCGGCCATGGCCGACGGCGTGGAGATGTGCCTGCGCCGGGGCGTCGTGGCCCGCTATGTGAAGCGGCTTGAGCTTGAAAACGTGCGCCTGGCGGGCGCAGAGGGACCCGAGGTGGACGCGATGTGGGTCGGGGAGGTTAAAAATACTCAATAATGTCCCATTGATTGCAAATTTTGCTTGACATGTGTGCTCGGGTTTTGTTATGATTGGCAAAGAAAACGTTTGAGTGCTCAAAAGAGCGCATGCTCTTTTGCCGGGAAACCGGAATATAAACGAGGAGAGGTATTTGTCATGAAGAAACTGCTTGCTGTCGTGCTGTGCCTGGTGCTGGCGCTGTCCTGCACCGCCGTCGCCTTCGCTGATGAGATCAGCATTTCCTGGTGGGGTGGCGATTCCCGTCACGAGGCCACCCAGGCTGCCATCGCGGCCTTCGAGGCTGCCGAGGGCATCACCGTCAAGACCCACTACGCGGCCTGGTCCGGCTGGGAGGAGACCATGAGCTCTTCCTTCGTCGCCGGCAACGCCGAGGACGTGGACATGGTCAACTGGAACTGGCTGTTCTCCTTCGTGGATGAGAACGGCGAATCCTACTTCTATGACCTGTACGAGCTGGGCGACATCATCGACCTGAGCCAGTGGAGCGAGAGCATGCTCGCCGCCTGCACCGTGAACGGCAAGCTGCTGGCCCTGCCGAACGCGCTGACCGGCCGCATCTTCTACTGGAACAAGACCACCTTCGATCAGGCTGGCATCGAGTTCCCCACCACCTATGCGGGCCTGCTGGAGGCTGGCGCGACCTTCAAGGAGAAGCTGGGCGACGACTACTATCCGCTGGCCCTGGGCGCCTATGACAAGATGATCCTGATGGTCTACATGCTGGAGAGCAAGTACGGCAAGGCCTGGGTCGAGGACGGCGCGCTGAATTACACCGTCGAGGAGATCGCCGACGGCATCAGCCTGATCCAGGGCCTCGAGGACGCCCACGCCATTCCCACCGCGGCCACCCTGGCCGGTGACGGCGCGGACTCCCTGGACAAGAACGACAAGTGGATCACCGGCAAGTACGCGGGCGTCTGGGAGTGGGATACCTCCGCTTCCAAGTGCCAGAACGCGCTGGCCGAGGGCCAGGAGTTCGTGGTCGGCGAGGAGCTGACCGACCTGGGCGATTACAAGGGCGGCTTCACCAAGGTGGCCCATGCCTTCGCTATCGCCAAGACCTCCCAGAACGTCGAGCTGGCCGCGAAGCTGATCAACTTCATGAACAATGAGGAAGAGGGCATCCGCGCCCGCAAGAGCGAGTACGGCATCCCCGCCTCCGCCAAGGGCCTGGCGCTGTGCACCGAGGAGGGCCTGATCAACGCCACCGTGGCCGAGGCCAACGGCAAGATCCTGGCCTGGTGCTCCTTCCCGCTGGATCCCATGTTCGAGGACGGCGCGCTGAAGAACAGCGGCGGCGTGTATGAGGACGTGTTCGAGGGCCTGTCCTATCAGGACTACTCCGTGGACGAGGCGGCCCAGGTGCTGTTTGACGGCGTGACCGCGGTGCTGGCGAAGTAATCGCGGGGTCCCGACGGGGACGGCGCCAATTCGATCTTTCGGTCCGCCACGCGGACCGCGTGTAGGGGCGTCCATTGGGCGCCCCTATTGGCGATTACCGCGATTTCATATCGCCTACGGTGCATCCAAAGATTTGCAAGGGGGAGAGCGCATGCAGAGCGCAAGGAGCCATCGCCGCCGGTCAAAGCTGGAGCAGGGCTATTGGGGCTTCATACTCATACTGCCGTGGCTGATCGGCTTTCTGGTATTCAAGGCCTATCCGTTTATTTCCTCGCTGTACTACAGCTTCACCGACTGGAACCTGTTCAAGGGCGGCAGCTGGATCGGCATACAGAACTACGTGACGGCGTTCACCACGGCCAAGAACCTGAAGGCGCTGCGGGTGACCTTCATCTATGCCTTCATGACCGTGCCCCTGAAGCTGATGTTCGCGCTGTTCATCGCCTACATACTGAACTTCAAGATCAAGGGCGTGGGGCTGTTCCGCACGGCCTATTACATCCCGTCCATACTGGGCGGCTCGATGGCCATCGCGGTGCTGTGGCGCGCCATGTTCAAGAACGACGGCGTCATCAACCGCATACTGACGATCCTGGGCCTGCAGAACGTCAACTTCCTGGCGGACAAGACCTGGGCGCTGTTCATCATCTGCCTGCTGCGCGTGTGGCAGTTCGGATCGCCGATGGTGCTGTTCCTGGCGGCGCTGAAGGGCGTGCCGGAGGAGCTGTACGAGGCGGCCTCCATCGACGGCGCGACCGGGCCGAAGCAGTTCGTGAAGATCACGCTGCCGCTGATCTCCCCGGTCATATTCTACAACCTCGTCACCCAGCTGGTGCAGGCCTTCCAGGAATTCAACGGCCCCTACATCATCACCCAGGGCGGCCCGAGAAACGCCACCACGCTGATATCGCTGATCGTGTACAATTCCGCGTTCTCCGAGTACAACGTGGGCATGTCCTCGGCCATGGCCTGGATCATGTTCGTGATCGTCATGATCTTCACCGTCATCGCCTTCACCTCCCAGCGCAAGTGGGTCTACTATTCCGATGAAAGGGGCGACAAGTGATGAGCGTTGCGAGCCTTGTTTTCCTGATCGTCGGCGTGCTGCTGGTGGGGTGCGGCATTGCCGGCTCCGCCGCCGGAGCGGACGCCACGGGCCTGATGGCCGCGCTTTCGCAGAACCACAACCTCTACCTGGCGCTGGGCATATTCGTGCTGGTGGTCGTGGCCTATCGCGTGGTCTACAACCGCAGCACCACCCGGCAGAGGCACGTGCTGTCCTCCACGGTGCGCTATGTGATACTGATCGCCGTGGGCATATTGATGGTCTATCCGCTGCTGTGGATGGTGGGCGCGACCTTCAAGGACAACGTGGAGATATTCACCTCCATCGGCCTGATCCCCAGCAAGCCCACGCTGGAGGGCTATCGCACGGCCATGAACAACTACGGCGGCGACATCAACATCTGGAGCGCGATGCTGAACACCTACAAGTATGTGCTTCCCCGCGTGGTGTTCACCGTCATCTCCTCGACCATCACCGCCTACGGCTTCGGGCGCTTCAATTTCCGGGGCAAGAAGCTGCTGTTCGCCGTGCTGCTGAGCACGCTGTTCTTGCCCCAGGTGGTGCTGAATATCCCCCAGTACCTGATGTACACCAAGTTTGGCTGGGTGGATTCGCCCTATTACCTGTCGCTGATCGTCCCCTCGCTGTTCGCCCAGGAGACCTATTTCGTCTACATGCTGATACAGTTCATGCGCGGCATCCCCCGCGACCTGGACGAGGCGGCGAAGATCGACGGCTGCAACATCATGCAGACGCTGGCGCTGGTGCTGGTGCCGATGCTTTGGCCCGCGATGGTGTCCGCGGCGCTGTTCCAGTTCATGTGGAGCAGCAACGACTTCATGGGGCCGCTGCTGTACGTCAAGACGCCCTCCAACTATCCGGCGACGCTGTTCGTGCGGCTGTCGATGGACGGCGATTCCGGCTTCAACTGGACCCGCGTGCTGGCGATCTCCCTGATCTCCATCATACCGTCCCTGGTGGTGTTCTTCCTGGCCCAGAGCCAGTTCATGGACGGCATCACCGCCGGCGCGGTGAAGGGATAAGCGCCGGCTTCGGCCAACAGGGGCAGCCGGGAAACGGGTTCGGACCGTCTCCCGGCTGCCGCTATATCAACGCAAACGGATGAGGCAACTATGAACTACGAGCAAGCCACCGCCCGCTGCTGGGCGGAGATCGATCTGGACATCATCGAGGCGAACTACGCCTCGGCGCGGCGCATCTGCGGCGCGCATACGCGGGTGATCCCCGTGCTGAAGGCCAACGCCTACGGGCTGGGCGCGGCAAAGCTGTCCCGGGTGCTGTTGGCGAAGGGCGCGACCCTGTTCGCCGTGGCGGAGCCGGGCGAGGCGCTGGAGGTCATTGAGGCCTGCGACGGCGACGCGCTGGTGCTGGGCATGGTGGCCCCGGTCTGCATGGAGGACGCCGTCCGGGCAGGGGTGGTCATGACGGCCTACTCGGTGGACTACGCGCGGCAGCTGGACGAGGCCGCCGCCCGGGTCGGCAGGCCCGCCCGCGTGCACATCAAGGTGGACACGGGGCTGCACCGGCTGGGGCTGGACGCCGACGGGGCGGTGGACGAGACGCTGGCGATGTTCGCCATGCCCCACATCAAGGTGGAGGGCCTGTTCACCCATTTGGCGCTGCGTGTGCGGGAGGCCGACGAGGCGCAGATCGCGCGGCTGAGGGCCGTCGCGGAGGGCCTGCGGCGGCGCGGCGCGGATTTCGGCATGCTCCACGCCTGCGACAGCATCGGCATGGTGCGCTATCCCGAATACCGATTCGACGCCGTGCGCACCGGCGCGTGGCTCTACGGCGTGGTGCCCAGCCGCTATCCGAACCCGAACGACGAATGCCGGCTGCCGGTGCGCTTCTGCGCCCGGGTGGCGCAGGTGCGGCGCGTGGCGGCGGGGGAATACCTGGGCTACGACGAGGATCACCCGCTGGCCCGGGATTGCGTGATCGCCACGCTCTCCGCGGGCTACGCCGACGGCTATCCCCGGGTGAACAGCGTGGGGGAGGTCTGGCTGCGGGGCCGGCGCGCGCCCATCGCGGGCCTGGCCTGCATGGACCAGCTGACCGTGGACGTCACCGACGTGCCCGGGGTCGCGCCCGGCGACGTCGTGACGCTGCTGGGCGACGACATCGGCATCAACGAGGTCGCCGCCTGGACCCATTCCAACCGCAACGAGCTGCTCTCCCGCCTTGGGAGAAGGGTCCCGCGCGTCTACATGCGCGGCGGCAAGCCGGAGGAAATTGTGTACTTTCGATGATACGTTTTTGGGTAATGAGGAATTCCCAATTAAGAAATCCCTTCCGCCGAAACAAAAGGAGTGATACATATGCTTAAACCAAAACCCTTGAAAAAGGGCGATACCATCGGCCTGGTGGGCGTGTCCGGGGCGCTGCAGAACCCGGAGGAGCGCTATCCGAAGATGATGGAGGCCATCGACGCCCTGGGCTATAAGGTGATCGTGGCGGACAGCTGCCGGGAGCAATACGGCTATCTGTCGGGCAGCGACGCCTCCCGCGCCCGGGGCCTCAACCAGATGTTCGCGGACGACCGGGTGGACGCCGTGGTGTGCATGCGGGGCGGCTACGGCGTGGCGCGCATGCTGGACCAGGTGGATTTTGATATCATCCGGGCGAACCCGAAGATCTTCCTCGGCTATTCCGACATCACCGCGCTGCACACGGCCATCCACGAGAAGGTAGGCATGGTGACCTTCCACGGCCCGATGCCCTCCACCTGCTGGACAAAATTCGATGATTTCACCCGGGAGAGCATGCTGCGGGCGCTGACCAGCACCGAGCCCCTGGGCGAATTGAAGAACCCCGAGGGCATGGAGCCCGAATGCGTGGTGCCCGGGGTGTGCGAGGGCACGCTGGTGGGCGGCAACCTGTCGCTGATCGCCTCCGCCTGCGGCACGCCCTACGCGCTGGACGTGGAGGGCAAGGTGCTGCTGCTGGAGGACATCGGCGAAAAGATATACCGGCTGGATTCCATGCTGACCCAGCTTCGCCAGGCGGGCATGTTTGAAAAGTGCGCGGGCGTCGTGCTGGGCGGCTTCACCGATTGCACCGTCGAATATGAAAACTACGCGCTGGTGCTGGAGGACATCATCCGGGACATCATCGTGCCCGCGGGCAAGCCGGTGCTGGCCAACATGTCCATCGGCCACATGGATACCAAGATCACCGTGCCCTTGGGCGTGCGGTGCAGGCTGGACGCCACCAACGGTGTGCTGGAGATTACGGAGAGCGCCCTGAGGGCATGATAAGGCATGCGGAACGCTCGGAAAGGCATTTGAATGTGGAAAGAGCTGCGTGAAAACCGGACCCCGGGGGCGATCCTGACGAACATGCTGATCGCCGCGGTCAGCCTGTTCGTCAACGGGTTCGGCATCTATCTGACGATACAGGCCAACATCGGCGTGGCCCCCTGGGACGTGCTGAACCTGGGCATTTCAAAGACCCTGGGCATACTCTACGGCACGGCCTCCATCGCGGTGTCGTGCACCATACTGGTGATCGACATACTGCTGCGGGAGCCCATTGGCATCGCCATGTTCATCGATGCCATCGTGGTCGGCAAGGCCGTGGATTTCTTCAACTGGACCGGGATCGTGCCGCCGTGCACCTCCATGCTGACGGCGATACCGGTGATGGTGCTGGGCCTGTTCGTGCTGGCCTACACGCAGTTCACCTACATGATCGCGTCGCTGGGCTGCGGGCCGAGGGACACGCTGCTGGTCGGGCTGGCGAAGCGGGTGAAGCGGGTGCCCATCGGCGCGGTGAGCATAGCGCTGCTCAGCACGGCCACGCTCATCGGCTGGCTGCTGGGCGGGCCCGTGGGCGTCGGCACGCTGATCTGCGCCTTCGGTGCGGGCCCCGTCATGCAGCTCGCCTTCGCCACGGTGCGTTTCGACGCCACCGGCGTGCGGCACCAGCGGCTGACGGACTCGGCGAAGGTGTTCCTTTCCAGATTGCCCTGGACGCGATGAACGGGAGGCTTTCGGCAACATGTGCGGCAGGTACAGGATCGACGACGGACACGAGTCCATAGAATTGCACGACATCATCGACGAGGTCAATCGGCGCGTGGTCGTGGAGCCGGTCAAGACCTCCGGCGACGTGTTCCCCACGGACGTGGTGCCCGTCGTGGCCAGCGACCGGAAGATGGAGCCCGCGGCCTTCGCCATGCAGTGGGGCTACACGCTGCCAAACGGCAGGCGCGTCATCAACGCCCGCAGCGAGACGGCCCAGGACAGGCCCCTGTTCCGGGACGGCATGCTGGGCCGGCGCTGCGCCGTCCCCGCCACGAATTACTATGAGTGGCAGCGCGTGGGCGGCGCGAGGAAGGACAAGTACGCCATTCGCCCCGCGGACGGCGGGCTGTTCTACATGGCCGGCATCTACCGCATCGAATCGGGCAGGCCAGTGTTCTCCATACTCACGCGGGCGCCTGCGGACAGCATCGCCTTCATACACGACCGCATGCCGGTGATACTGCCCTCCGCGCTCGTGGGGGACTGGATCGACCCGCGGCGCAGCGCCGGGGAGATATTGGAGCGCGCCGTGCTGGACGTGGCCGCCGAGCGCGAGAGGGGCGAAGCGGAGCAACTGCGGATGCCCTTTTAATGACCGCCATTTTGCGCGCCCGCGTCATGCGTCCGCCAGCGGCGCGCCGTCGGGCGCAGTGACGGCGGCGAGGTCCGCGAAGGGTATGACCCGATCGCCGACCGCCAGCACCCGCGCCACGGGGTCGACCCGCCGCACGACGCCCGTCTCCACGCGGTAAAGCCCCAGCCGGCCGAAGCCCTCGTGGTTCACGTCGGCGCAGACCTCGAAGTATTCCACGCGCACAGAGACCCGGTTGCGCCGGGCCAGCTCCCCGCACCACGTGGCGCGGTAGAGCAGGTTCAGCGCCCGGTCCAGCGCCTCCGTCTCCTCCGCATCCGGTATGCGCCTGGGCACATACCGGATTTCCTTTGCCCGGACGGCGCCGTCGAAGCCCGCCAGCGCGGCGAAGGGGGCGAACAGCTTCGCCCGGTTCAGCTGCGCCATCTTCGGATGGCGGCGGCTGAACAGGTCGTCCGCGTGCACCGGCCTTTCCAGCCCGAGCAGATCGCTGTAGCCAAAATCCATTGCAATACACCTCCATTTTTATGTGGGCTACGCCCTGTGCCCCCCGATCTGCGTGTTGCGCTCCCGCGCCGTGGCGCCCTCCAGATAGTTCATGCCCTTCAATATGGCGTTGCTGCCGTATTTCCTGCGGATGGACAGTATCACCCGCTGCACCTTCTCCTCGCTCTCCAGGGCGGCGTAGTCGGTGAACATGTCCAGCTGGAGGCAATCGTTGTGGGTGTCGTTGGCGGCCACACCCAGCCTGCGCACGTACAGCTGCCGGTCCACCCGGGCGTCGAAGGCGCCCAGCAGCGCCCCGCGCAGCGCCCGGGCGCTGGAGGTGCGGGTGCGCAGCCGCACGGTGCCGCCGGTGTGCTTGGGGTGGAGCCTGCCGTAATAATCGATGGCCAGCGGCCCGTCGTAGCGGCACTTCTCCAGCGAGACCGGGTCGAAGGCCACCCAGAAGCTCAGGCAGCTGGTGGCCAGCCCCTTCTTCACCAGGTCCATGGACAGCGTCTCCACCATCTCGGCGAACACCAGCCGGGCCTCGCCGAAGGCGTAGGGGCGGGGGAGCACCTGGCCCACGGACAGGGAGTGGGCCTGCGGCCTGTAGGCCTTGATGTCGGCCAGGGTGCAGGGCTCGATGCCCCAGGCGTGGTCGATCATGATCTCCGCGTCGACGCCGAACAGCTGATACAGGAATTCCTCGTCCACGATGGACGTCCGGGCGATGTCGCCCATGGTCAGTATGCCGTATTTGGCCAGGCGGTGGGTCTTGCCCTCGCCCATCTGCCAGAAGGCCGTCAGCGGCTTCTCCGGCCAGAGCAGCCGCTTGTACATATCCTCGTCCAGCTCGGCCACGCGCACGCCGTCCCGGTCCGGCGGGGCCTTCTTCGCCACGATGTCCATGCCGACCTTCGCCAGATACAGGTTCGGCCCGATGCCCACCGTGGCCGTGATGCCCGTGGCCTTCAGCACGTCCCGTATGATGGTGATGGCCATGAAGTGCGCCGGGGCCATGCCCGCCCGCGCGGCGGCCTTTGCATACAGGTGCAGGTAGTGGGTCACGTCCATGAACACCTCGTCGATGGAATACACGTGGATGTCCTCCACGGCCACGTATTTCAGGTAGATGGCGTATATGGCGGCGGAGACGCGCTCGTATTCCGCCATCCGGGGCGGCGCGATGATGAAATCGATCTTCCTGTGCTGCTGGGCCTCGGCCAGCCGGACGGCCTGCTTCGCCTCGAACAGCCGCGGTCGGCTGCGCACGCCCAGCGCCTTGAGGGCGGGGGAGACCGCCAGCACGATGGTGTTGTCCGAGCGGGTCTCATCCGCCACCAGCAGCCGCGCCGCCAGCGGGTCGAGCCCCCGGGCCACGCACAGCGGGTCGAGCCCCCGGGCCACGCACTCCACCGAGGCGTAGTAGCTCTTCAGGTCGATGCAGATGTAGGTCGGTCCCTCCGGCACGGCGTTCACCCCCGTATACATCAATAAGAAACAAAAGGACACCCCGCGAAAGGATGGGCGATGCCGCGCTTCCTGCTCTTTCGTAAGGTGTCTTCTTTCGATTCAATTATAATATCGAACACATGTTCATGTCAAGCCGGTCGGAAAAGATTTCATGGTTTTGACATCCGGTGTT
The DNA here is from genome assembly GCA_900317565.1 of uncultured Eubacteriales bacterium. Classification (GTDB taxonomy): domain Bacteria; phylum Bacillota; class Clostridia; order Christensenellales; family Aristaeellaceae; genus UBA2862. Next base: position 13,072 of record ONHI01000057.1, on the reverse strand, counting down.
CGATGGGCGGGCGCGGCGGGATTGCGCGTCAAAAAGCGACAATTCGATATCGACGGTTGACATTTGGTGCGCTATGGCTTGTCATGGTGGGCAAAGTGCGCTATGATATACCCGACATCACGGGAAGGAGAGGACCATTTCAGATGAACGCGATGCTCGAGATCAAACACTATTCCAAGTCCTACGGCGGCGACCGGAAGGCCGCGGACGACGTGAGCCTCAGCGTCATGGGCGGGGACATCTACGGCTTCATCGGCCACAACGGCGCGGGCAAGTCGACGACGATCCGGGCCGTGGTGGGCGTGCTGGACTTCACCGAAGGGGAGATATACATCGACGGCCATTCCGTGAAGGACGATCCCATGGCCTGCAAGCGGATCACCGCCTACATCCCCGACAACCCGGACCTGTATGAGAACCTGACGGGCATACAGTATCTGAACTTCGTGGCGGACGTGTTCGGCATCAGCGCCGCCGAGCGGGAGCAGAGCATCCGGAAGTACGCCGGCATGTTCGAGATCACCGACGACCTGGGCGACCTGATCAGCGCCTACTCCCACGGCATGAAGCAGAAGCTGGCGATCATCTCCGCGCTGATCCACAAGCCGAAGCTGCTGGTGCTGGACGAGCCCTTCGTGGGCCTGGACCCCAAGGCGACCTTCACGCTCAAGGAGATCATGCACGAAATGTGCGCCGGGGGCACGGCCATCTTCTTCTCCACTCACGTGCTGGACGTGGCCGAGAAGCTGTGCAACAAGGTGGCCATCATCAAGCACGGCAGGATCATCGCCTCCGGCACCATGGAGGCGCTGACCGAGGGCCATTCGCTGGAGCAGACCTTCCTGGAGGCGGATCACGATGAATAACGGCATCGTATTGCTCAAGGCGCTGCTGCTGTCCACGAGCCAGGTGAACCTGCTGCGGCACAGCAAGGACAGGAAGAAGCGCCGCAGGATCATCGGCGGCATGGTGGGCGCCCTGTGCCTGTACGCCATGCTGGTGGGCTTCAGCGCCGCCATCTGCGTCGGCTTCGGCAAATTCGGCCTGATCCAGGCCGCGCCGACGATGTGCGCGCTGACGATCAGCGCGCTGGCCTTCATATTCACGCTGTTCAAGACGAACGGCTATCTCTTCAACTTCAAGGAGTACGACATGCTGATGTCGCTGCCCTTTGAAACGCGGACCGTGGCGGGCTGCAAGTTCCTGTACATGTACGTCAAGAGCCTGCCCTGGTATCTGAGCATATCGCTGGCGATGCTGGTGGGCTACGGCATCTATGCCAGGCCGCCCGTGCTGGTGTATCCGGCCTGGCTGGCGCTGTCGCTGTTCCTGCCGGTCATACCGATGCTGGTCGCGTCCTTCCTGGGCTTTTTGATCGCCCGGGTCAGCGCGGGCTTCCGAAAGACCAACATCGTGCAGACGATACTCACCTTTGCGTTCGTGCTGGCCTGCTTCGGGCTGCGCTTCGTCCTGGAGGACATGTTCCGCGACGACAAGGTGCAGGTGACGCTGATGGCGGCCTCCCGGCTGACCGGACAGGCGGCGGGAATCTACCTGCCCGCCGGTTGGTTCGCCGCCGCGATCACCCGATACAGCCTGTCGGACGGCCTGCTGCTGGTCGGGCTGAGCCTGGTGCTGTTCGGCGCGCTGTTCACGGTGGTGGGTCGATCCTACCGGAAGATCAATTCCGCGCTGAAGTCCCACGCCGCAGGCCGGGATTACAAGCTGACCGCCCAGCGCCAGCGCGGCGTGGTGCGCGCCATCGCCTTCAAGGAGTTCAGGCGGCTGACCGGCTCCACCACCTACATGGTCAACGCCTGCGTCGGCCTGATCCTGAGCGCGCTGCTGGGCATCGGCACGCTCGCCATAGGCTTTGACAGGATCATCGCCATGGTCACCCAAGGCGCGCCCATCAGCGCCGCCATGCTGCGGCCCGCGATACCGTTTATCGTCTATTTCTGCATCGGCATGATGTCTACCACGGCCTGCTCGCCGTCGCTGGAGGGCAAGAATTACTGGATCGTGCAGAGCCTGCCCATCGAGAAGAAGACCCTCTACCGGGGCAAGATGCTGTTCAACCTGGTGCTGACCGTGCCGTTCATGGTCTTCTCGACGCTGTGCCTGTGCATCTCGTCGAAGGCCCCGGCGCTGGACACGGCGCTGTATCTGCTGCTGGGCCTGGCGCTGTGCGCGTTCTCCACGGCCTGGGGCTGCGTCTGCGGCGTGCGCCACATGCGGCTGGACTGGGAGAACGAGATCGAGGTCATCAAGCAGGGCTCGGCGGTGGCCATCTATATGCTGCCCAACCTGTTTGCCGTCATGGGCCTGGTCGTGCTGTCGGTGTTCCTGGGCATGCGGATGGACCAGCGGCTGATGATACTGATCATGACGCTGATCGCGTGCCTGCTGGCCGCGCTGAGCTATCGACGGGTCATGATCCTTTCGAGGAAAAAGTAAATCATATAAATAGGGCCTCCGCTTCACGGTATCGAAGCGGAGGCCCGTTGCTTTTTGCGCCTATTCGTTCTCCTGGTACATCCGGTACAGGTTGTAATACACGCCCTTCTTCGCCATCAGCTCGGCGTGGCTGCCCTGCTCCACGATGCCCTCGTCGGTGAGCACCAGTATGGTGTTCGCGCCGCGGATGGTGGTCAGCCGGTGGGCGATGGTGAAGGTGGTCCTGCCCTTCATCAGGCCCTCCAGCGACTGCTGCACCAGGTGCTCGGATTCGTTGTCCAGCGCGCTGGTGGCCTCGTCCAGCACCAGTATCGGCGGGTTTTTCAGGAACACCCGGGCGATGGATATGCGCTGCTTCTGGCCGCCGGACAGCTTCACGCCGTGCTCGCCCACGTAGGTGTCGTAGCCCTTCTCCAGCTCCATGATGAAATCGTGGGCCCCGGCCAGCTTCGCCGCCTGCATGATCTCCTCGCGGCTGGCGCCGGGCTTGCCGTATTCGATGTTGGAGAGCACCGTTCCGGAGAACAGATAGACGTCCTGCTGCACCATGCCGATCTGCTTGCGCAGCGAATGCAGCGTGTACTCCCGGATGTCCGTGCCGTCGATGCGGATCACGCCGGACCGGGCCTCGTAGAATCGGGGGATCAGGTTGCACAGCGTGGTCTTGCCGCTGCCGGAGGGACCCACCAGCGCCACGCTCTCGCCGGGCTTCACGTGCAGGTGGATGTGGCTGAGCACGTCGGTGTCGCCGTCCTCGTAGGCGAAGGACACGTCGTCGAACTCCAGCTCGCCCCGCACCTGTGTGAGATCCCGGGCCCCGGGCAGGTCGTGGATGCTGGCGGGCACCTCCATCACCTCCACGAAGCGCTCGATGCCGGTGATGCCCCGCTGGAAGTTCTCGGTGAACTCCACCAGCCTGCGCACCGAGGCCAGCAGCGTGGTGACGTACAGCAGGTAGGCCACCAGGTCCGCCGCGCCGATGCGGCCCTTGATCATGAAGATCGCGCCGATGCACACCACCAGTATGTACATGATGCCGTCGAACATGCGGGTGACGGAGTGGAAGCCCGCCATGTTGTGGTACATGCGCTTTTTCACGCCCAGGAAGGCGTGGTTGTCCTCGGCGAACTTGGCCTTCTCCACGTCCTCGTTGGCGAAGGACTTGACCACGCGAATGCCGGCCAGGCTGTCCTCCACCCGGGCGTTGATCTCGCCCAGCTGGTGCCGGGAATCCTTGAAGGATTTTTGCATGGGCTTGGCGAAATGGTTACTGCAAACCACCATCAGCGGCAGCGACGCGAATATGATCAGCGTCAGCGGTATGTTCATGCCGCAGAGTATCACGAAGGCCACGACCACCTTGATGCTGGTGATGAACAGCTCCTCGGGGAAGTGGTGGGCGAACTCGGTGATGTCGAAAAGGTCGCTGGTGATGCGGGACATCAGCTGGCCGATCTTGGTGTTGCTGTAATAGGCGTGGGGCAGCTCCTGCAGGTGGGCGAACAGGTCCCGGCGCATGTCGGTCTCGATGTGGGTGCCCATCACGTGGCCCACGGACTGCATGAAATAGTTGGCCGCCGTGTCCACGATGCGCAGCACCACGTAAAGCGCGCTCAGCCGCACCACCGTGGCGATGCTCAGCCCGGCCAGGTTCGTCGCGCCCATGTTGGTGATGTAGCGCACGATCAGCGGCAGCACCAAATCGCAGATGGTGGTCAGCGACGCGCAGAACAGGTCCAGCAGCAGCACCGGCAGCCGCGGCCTGAAATAGGGCAGAAAGCGCTTGAACAGCCGGAGGTTCTCCCCGGCGGTGCGGCTCTTGGCGGTTTGCTGCATGGCGTTGGCCCTCCCGTAAGCGTGCGTTTACGGTTATCATACTTTTTTTGCGGGAATTGTCAAGCGGCTTCCGATTAACAAATGCCGCGGTTTTCGATTGTTAAATTTCCTGCGCCGCATAACATCGGCCCCGCTGCGGGCGTCTTTAGGACAGGAGGAGCAAAATGAAGCGTTGGGAGCGCTGCCTCGAGCTGTTCGGGGTGTTTTTCAGGATAGGGCTTTTCACCTTCGGCGGCGGCTATGCCATGATCTCGCTGATCGAGCATGAGATCGGCGAAAAACGCAAATGGATCGACGGGGACGAGCTGGCGGAGCTGTTCGCCATCGCCGAATCCACGCCGGGGCCCATCGCCGTCAACAGCGCCACCTACGTGGGCTGCCGCCGCGCGGGCGTGGCCGGGGGCGTCTGCGCCACGCTGGGCGTGGTGCTGCCCTCCTTCATCATCATCTACGCCATCTCCCTGATGTTCGAGCGCTTCATGGCGCTCACGGCGGTGGCCAACGCCTTCCGGGGCATACAGGTGGCCGTGGCCTTCCTGATCCTGCGGGCGGGATGGCGCATGCTGCGCCGGGTGCCCCGCCGGGGGCTGGAGCTGGCCTGCTGCGCCGGGGCGGCGCTGGCGGTGCTGGCGATCAACCTGCTGGGCTGGCGGTTCTCCACCGTGTGGCTGATCATCTGCGGCGGCGCCTGCGGCCTGCTGCTGCGCCGCGCCGGAAGGGTGGGGGACGGGCGATGACGATATTGATGAGGCTGTTCGGGGTGTTCTTCAAGATCGGGCTGTTCACCTTCGGCGGCGGCTATGGCATGATACCGCTGGTGCAGCAGGAGACGCTGGCCCGGGGATGGATGGACGAGCAGACGCTGTACCGGTTCATCGGCGTGTGCGAATCCACGCCCGGTCCCATCGCCGTGAACATGGCCACCTTCGTGGGCAGCACCCAGGCCGGGCTGGCCGGGGCGGCCTGCGCCACGGCGGGCGTGGTGCTGCCGGCGCTGCTGGTGATGCTGCTGATCGCCACGGCGCTGAAGGGCTTTCGGCAGAACCGGTACGTCCGGGCCGCCATGGCGGGCATACGCCCCGTGGTGGCCGGCATGATCGCGGCGACGGGCCTGTGCGTGCTGCTGCGCTGCCTGCTGCCCGGCATCGCGTCCGGGGGCTTCGCGCCGGATCTGCGGCAGCTTATGGTCGCGGCGCTGCTGGGCGGGGCGATGCTCGTGTGGCAGAAGCTGCTCAAGAAGCAGTTTTCGCCGATACTGCTGATACTGTTCTCCGCGCTGTGCGGCATGGCGGTGTACGGCCTGTGACAAATCGCGCCGCATTTGACACAGAATTGCCCGGAATAAATATTTCAAAAGATTGACAGTTTAATTGCATGTGCGGTAAAATATGGACATATGCGTGGACGCAATGTCCGAAGAAAAGGACGAATGAGGGAACGAGCATGTTGAAGAGAACCCTGTGCCTGCTGCTGGCGCTGGCGCAGCTGTGCGGCGTACCGGTCGCCGTGGCGGAGGACAATGTGATATCCGCGGACGTGGAGGCGGAGGTGCTGGCCGCGGAGCTGAGCGGGGAGAACGGCCTCGTCAGCGAGGGCCAGGCCGTGCAGCCGGAGACGCCCGCTGCGGAGCAGCCCGCCGAGGCGCAGACTGAGACGCCCGTTGCGGAGCAGCCCGCCGAGGCGCAGCCGGAGACGCCCGTCGCGGAGCAGCCCGCCGAGGCGCAGCCGGAGACGCCCGTGGCGGAACAGCCCGCCGAAGCGCAGCCGGAGACGCCCGTCGCGGAGCAGCCCGCCGAGGTGCAGCCGGAGACGCCCGTCGCGGAGCAGCCCGCCGAGGCACAGCAGGAAGCCCCGACTGAACCCGCCGCCGAAGCCGTGGCCGCGGAGCCCCAGGCCCCGGTGGAAGCCGTCGACCTGGAGCTGGGCGCGACGAAGCTCACCATCGGCGTCAAGAGGAAAAGTGCACGCCCCTGACGGTCAGGCTGCTGCCCGAAAACGCCGTCGGGAACGTCACCTGGCGCAGCAAGAACAAGAAGATCGTAAAGGTGAACGCCGCCACCGGCAAGCTGACCGGCGTGAAGGCAGGCAGCACCACGATCTACGCCAAACTGGACAACGGTGTGGAGAAGAGCTGCAAGGTCACCGTGAAGGCCGCGCCCGGCAAGGTCACCGTGTCGCCCACCAGCGCCACGATCGCCGTGGGGCAGGCGCTGACGCTGAAGGCGACGCTGCCCAAGAAGACCGGCTCCACCTTTACCTATACCTCCTCCAAGGCCGCCGTGGCCGTCGTGGACGCCGACGGCGTCGTCACCGGCGTCGCGCCCGGCAGCGCGAAGATCACCGTCAAGACCTTCAACGGCAAGAAGGCCGTCTGCAAGGTCAAGGTGCTGGCCGCGCCGGCGGAGGTCACGCTGCCCGCCGCGCTGACCGTGGCGGAGCAGGAGCAGGTCAGCCTGAAGGTCGCGGTCGTGGGCGAGGGCGGGGCGAAGTCCACCGCCGCATACACCTTCACCGCCGAGGACGGCACCGGCTCCGTCACCGTCGATCCGAAGACCGGCGAGGTGACCGGCGCGCGGGTCGGCACGGCGTTCGTCCGCGTGTCCACCCACAACGGCGTGACGACCCACATCGAAAACGGCGCGCCGGTTGAGACCGTGTGCGCGGTCACCGTGGTGGAGGGTCCCGCGGAGGTCAAGTTGGCCTCCAAGAGCATCACCATCGGCCTGAAGCAGGTCTACGCCCTGGAGCCGGAGCTGCTGAACGCCGCCGGCGAGGCGATGGAGGGCAAGTTCACCGTCACCAGCAGCAACGCCAAGAAGCTGAGCGTCAACGCCAAGGGCGAGATCAAGGGCCTGGCCACGGGCAGCTATACCGTCAAGGTGAAGGCCTTCAACGGCGTGACCGCCAAGTGCAAGGTGAAGGTGGTCAAGGCCCCCTCGAAGGTGACCCTCTCGCCGAAGGCCCCCGTGATCGGCGTCGGCCAGAGCAAGAAGCTGTCCGTCAGCTTCCCGAAGAACACCATGGCGTCCTGCACCTTCTCCAGCAGCGCCTCCTCCGTGGTGTCCGTCAGCAAGTCCGGCAAGATCACCGGCAAGAAGCTGGGCACCGCCACCATCACCGTCAAGACCCACAACGGCAAGACCGCCAAGGTCACCGTCACCGTGGCGAAGGCCCCGGATTACCTGGCCCTCAACGGCGATTACGAGCTGGAATACGACCCGCTGGCCAACAGCTATGCCGCGCTGTTCACCAAGACGCTGAACGTGGGCAAGACCTTCCAGATCACCTATGAGAACGAATACCTGACCTACGGCGACATCGCGGACTATGCCTCCGACGATACCTCCGTCGCCACGGTCTCGGGCAGCGGCCTGGTGACCGCCGTCGGCCCCGGCACGGCCATCATCGTGGCCACGTCCACCGGCGGCGCCCAGGCGCGGCTGAAGGTCACCGTGCCCGGCGCGCTGCCCCCGAGCATCGCCTTTGACGCCGACAGCGCCGCCGTGCAGGCGGGCCGCGCCGTGGCCGTGCCCGGTCTGAAGGGCGAGAACATCGAGGCGGCCCAGCTGGCCGCGGCGACCTACGCCAGCAGCGACGAGAGCATATTCGCAGTCGCCTGGAGCGAGCCGGACGCCCAGTGGCAGCTGATCGGCATGAACCCCGGCGAGGCCACGCTGACCGCCAACGCGGCGGGCGCGACGGCGGCGCTGACCGTCACCGTCACGGCCACGGTGCCCTCGGCGGAGCTGCGCTTCGGCTACGACAAGCTGTACATGGCGGTGGGCGAGGTCTGCGTGCCCGAGGTGACGGACGAATACGAAGCGCCCCTGTCTGTGGCGCTGGTCAGCAGCGATCCCGCCGTCGTGGCGGTGGACGATCTGGGCCAGCTGAACGCCTTGGGCGAGGGCGACGCCACCGTCACCGCCAGCTATGGCGCGCTCATCGCGACGCTGCCCGTCAGCGTGCGCGCCCAGAGCGCCATGGTGACGCTGAGCGCCCAGAGCGTGACGCTGGCCGTCGGCCAGCGCGCCAGCCTGAAGGCCAGCGTCAACGGCGACGGCTCCAGCGCCGGGCTGAGCTTTGCCAGCTCCGACGCCGCCGTGGCGACGGTCAGCCGCACGGGCCGCATCGTCGCCCGCGGGGCGGGCAGCGCCGTCATCACGGTCAGCTCGACAGCAGGTGCGGCGGCACAGTGCACCGTGTACGTCGCCCCCGCGCCCACGAAGCTGGCGCTGCAGCCCGCGTCGATCTCCGCCCGCCTGGACGAGGGCGGCGCGCAGCTGACGTGGAGCTTCGGCGCGCCGGACGAGCAGGGCACGGTCAGCTTCGCCTCCTCAAATGCCGCCGTGGCCAGCGTCGGCGAGACCGGCTATGTGTCTTTCCTGAAGTCCGGCACGGCGAAGATCACCGCCAGGACCCACAACGGCCTGACGGCCACCATCCCCGTGACGGTGCTGCCCCAGAAGACGGTCTCCGACAAGCCCACCTACCGCTTCTTCGCGGCCTACAGCTACTTCGACCCGAGCTACAAGGGCTACATCCCCTTCACGAAGAACAACGCCAAGAGCATGGCCTCGGTGTTCGGCAAGTCCGCCATCGGCAGCCTGACCTACAGCACCAAGGTGCTGGGCAATCCCTCCAAGGTCCAGCTGCTCTCCGGCATATCGGGCTTCTTCTCGAAGGCGGGGGACAACGACGTCAGCATCGTCTATCTCTGCTCCCACGGGCACATGACCGGCGATTACACCGGCTATCGCATGTCCCTGCCGGGCTACAGCGAGAGCCCCAAGAACCCGAACTACTTTCTGACCGCCCGGGAGATCTTCAACTGCATCAGCCGCATTCCCGGCAACGTGGTGCTGATACTGGATTCCTGCTACAGCGGCACCTTCCTGGAGGACATGTCCGGCAAGCTGGACGCCCAGAGCGGCAGGATCGCGGTGCTCACCGCCGCGTCCGACACCCGCGCCACCTATTACAACGTCAAGGACACCGGCAAGGCCGTGGACTTCTTCTCCTTCTTCCTGATGCAGGGCCTGGGCTACAACGCCCGGGAAGGCTGGTGGAATGCCAACGCCAAGGGCGGCAAGGGCAAGTATCCCGGCTACCTGGCTGCGGACGAGGCGGGCGACGGGGACGGCATCGTGACGCTGGGCGAGTTCTATGAATTCGCCTCCAACAGCATCGCCGCCAACATCCCGAGCTACATGAAGCAGAAGTGGTATTGGGGGGACAAGGAGCGCGTGCAGACCCCGCGCTACTATCCCGGCAGCCTGGACGGTCTGGTGATCTACCAGCCGAAGGAATGACACTATACGCGAAAGGCGCGCTTCCCGAACGGGGGGAGCGCGCCTTGTGTATGGGCGTATACAGGAATCAAACGATATGAAAACGGCGGTCATTGCTGACCGTCGTTCTTTGTGGCATTGGACGTCACTTTGGAGAATTCGGACCCCGGGGTGATGCGCCATGACACGGTTAATTCTGCCATATGATTCCGCTGTATTATGCTGCACCAGTTTTTTATGGAAATTGGTGCAGCATTTGAATAAACTGGTGCGGGGTGAGACGGACAATTAGTGAAATTAATTAATCTGGAATGGAGTGGCATGTTCGACGCGGACGGAGTCGCCTATATGGCACATGGAGTGCGCAGGACAGCGCGGAGGCGCAGGACGCCGCTGTGGAAGCGCTGCTTTCAGAAGGGCTGGACGCAAACATGATCCGCTTCGAGACCGGCACCGTTTGTAAAGAGGGCCAGACTGGCATGGAACACATGGCGTCCTTCAACTACGCCTACAAGTTGGAGACCGTGAGGGACTGGCTGTACGCGCAGAGCAAATAATGGAATAATAGCGTTGAAAAAGCATGCCTTCAGGCTAGGCGTGGAGATGAAGAAGGTATTGGAGAACAAACAATATGCCCATTGATACGCACACTCTAATTCCTTGACAACACATGGGAGTCAGCGGAATGAACGCAGGCTCCCTTATTGATATTGCTGCCTTTGCAAGTCGGATCGGAGTATTTGAACCTTTCTGCTTATACGCTGTGATGTGGATAAGAGGAATAGATGATTGTCGCGTCACTGCGCAACACTTTTTTTGATAATTGGAGTAATTATGCTATTGAAACTGATTCAATGGGTAACTTGTGGCGTAAACCTTAGTTCCGGGATAAGTCTTGGGAAGCCCGTTGCATTTAGGACGTAGTTCGGCTAAAATGGGCGTGCCCGGGCTCGGGCGAAAGGGGAATGAGTGTGGACAATAATGAGTTGGGACTCAAAGCTAACAAGTTAATCATGGATGCTGCGCTGCGAGGTGGCTGTGGTGATTCTGTAAGTGGTATCCTGCTGGACTGGAAAGCTGTTGGGTCATATTTGGTGGTCTATATTGAAGACCGAGAAACGGATAAGACGTATTACAGAGTGTTCCGATTCCCAGAAAAGCCCTATTATGAGTATACATACCGTTGAAGGACCAGCGGGAGCTGCGGGAACTGGTGCGGTACCGCAAGAGCCTGGTTGAGGACAGAACCCGGGAACTGAACCGCTTGCAGAAGATGCTGGAGGGCGCGAACATCAAGCTGTCCGGCACGGTCTCCAACATCAACGGCATAAGCGCGCGGAATCTTCTGGACTTCATCATCGGCGGCGGAACGCTGACAGCGGAGAAATACGACGAACTGTTCATGGCCGGGAAGATTTCTCCGATGCTGAAAGCACCCAAGCAGCAGATCATCGACGACCTCAACGGCATGCTGACAGCCATCCAGCGCAGGATGCTGAAGGAACTGATTTCGCACCTGGACGAACTCAACCAGCACATCCGGAACCTTGATGACGATATCGACGGCACCATGAAGCCCGACGAAAAGGAAGCCGCGAAAGCCATCCAGCAAATCCCCGGAATCGGCGAGACCAGTTCCCAGGTCATCATCTCGGTGATCGGCACGAACATGGAGCGTTTCCCCAGCGGCAAGCACATCGCTTCCTGGGCCGGGCTGTGTCCGGGCAATAACGAGAGCGCCGGCAAGCGGAAAAGTGGTCGAACCCGTAAAGGCAATGCCATGCTCCGCATGACTCTGGTCAACTGTGCTCACGCGGCAGTCAGGCGCAAGGATTCCTTCTTTGCCGCGCAGTTCGCTCGAATCCAGGTACACCGCGGCAAAAAGCGCGCCTATGTTGCTGTAGCGCATTCCATGCTGATTGCCATTTATGCTGTCCTTAAGTCAGGTGACGGTTTCCGTGATCTTGGTTTTGATTATTACAACCAATTCAACCGGGAACGAAAAATCGCCGCCTACCTTAAGAAACTCAAAGCATTGGGCTGGGAACAGTCGGCAGCCATTACGCCTGTCCCCGTCTGATTCATAACCGCCAGTGTGTTCCCGGGTATTGGTATGCCCTTTTTCTCAGCTCTCGGCAGTTATGTTTCACAATAAATAACTGCTCTCTGTTTTGTTGCCGTCGCAAGTTGCAGGCTTGCGGCGGATTTTTCACTTTTTAAACCACCAGTTCATTGCACACAAAACAGAATCCAGATTAGCAACAATCGCAAACAGTACTCTTCCAGCACAATCAGAAGGATGATAAGGATTCAGCAATCATTTATGGACAAATACCTTGGCGGTGTGCTACAATAGGCGCGCACAGTAATACGTGAAGCATTTTGAATGGAGAATGAGCATGAAGACATATCCGAAGGCGTTGTTGCGCGCCGCGGCGCTGCTCGTCGTCGCGCTGCTCGTCGGCGGCGCGGCGCGGGCGGAGAGCGGCGTGGACAGCTGGTCAGCCCTGCAGGACTCCATCGACCGGGCCGAGGACGGGGAGATCATAACCCTGTCCGAGGATTTGAAGGCGCTGGATGCGGATGCCGAAATCACCATCCCGGCGGGCAAGCGCCTCATGCTCGATTTGAACGGCCATGTGCTCGACAGCGCGATGGATCCCAGCCAGACTGAGCGCAAGCGGTGCGTAATCAAAATTCGGGAGGGCGCCATGCTCACCCTCCGGGACAGCGGCGGCTCAGGCGTGCTTACCGGAGGATTCCATGACAACGGCGGGGGCGTCTGGAACCTGGGCACGCTGATCATGGAGGGCGGATGCGTCACGGGCAACACCGCGCTGGACTCCGGCGGCGGCGTTGCCAATTACGGAACGATGCTCCTTATGGGCGGCAGCGTGCAGGGCAACACGGCCCTGCGGTACGGCGGAGAGGTCTTCAACGAGGCGAAAGCGCGCCTGACGGTGGGTGGCGATGTTGTTATCGGCAACGATGAAGCGAAGCGCGGTGGCATCCGCAATGAAGGCGCGCTGACGGTCATTGGCGCTCAGAACAATGAAGCCCGCATTGAGGATATGCCGACCCTCAAGCACGTCATAGCTAATCTGTCGGCCATTCCTATCGCCGTGCTGTTGCTTGCGTTGCTGCTGACCGTGTGGCTGGATGCCTACCTGAGCGCCGAGCGCAAGCGGGTGATGGTGATCATCGTCGCGCTTGTATTCAGCCTGATCCTCCAGAATTATTGGGACGACAGGCTGTCCCTCGCCAAGGCGTACAATGCGCTGCGAATCCCGGTATCCGTATACGGCTATGCCGTTCGCCCGGTCATACTGGTGATGTTCCTCTACATTGTGAAGCCTCGCGGGCGCTATCGCGTTGCGTGGGCGATGGTCGGCGCCAACGCCGCTGTCTACATGACGGCCTTCTTCTCGAACATTGCCTTTTATTTTTCATCAAACGGTCATTTCCACGCGGGCCCGCTGCGCCATACCTGC
>ONHI01000006.1 GCA_900317565.1 uncultured Eubacteriales bacterium | reverse complement strand
TTTCCTTGACTTGCAACCAGTAAGCCTGCGGAAAAGCGCCTTGAAATGCAGTCAAATCCACTCGAAACTGCATCTCCCGGGATTTAGAAACACACTCTATTCCGTCGCAGGACAAAAGATCATAAAATCATTATATCGAATAAATGGCCGCACGGCAAGCCGTGCGGCACATTAAAAGCCTGAAAAGCCGCGGGCGGAGGCGCACCGGGCGCTCACTTCTCCAGCATGATGCCGAGTATGACGTCGTTGGTGTGGGCCATGCCGTCCCTTCCCAGCCTTCCGATCCCCCGGATCGTGTTTTCGATGCCCTTCTTGACGATGCCGTCGCCGCCGACGAACTCCCGGCCCGCGGCGGCCATCCTGAAGCCCAGCACGCCCGCCTCGACGCTCATGGCGATCTTCGCCGCGCAGGAGGGCTTCGCGCCGTCGCAGACCGTGCCGGAGAGTATGGCCAGGCCGTTCACGATGGTGTGCTCGACCAGGCTCTGATCCTGCTCATGGAGGTAGGCGATGCCCGCCCCGGCGGCGCAGCCCGCGCAGATCGCGCCGCAGTACGCGCCGATGCAGCCGATGGATTTCTTGATGCGCACGGCGCAGAGGTTGGCCAGCACCAGGGCGCGGATCAGGTCCTCCCGGGACGATTCCAGTGCCTGGGCGTAGGTGACGATGGGCAGCGTGATGGTCACGCCCTGGTTGCCGCTGCCGGAATTGATGACCGCCGGGAGGTCGCAGCCGCTCATGCGGGCGTCGGAGCCCGCTGCGGCCCGCGCCTTGGCCAGCAGCAGCGTGTCCGGGTGCTCCGAATAGGCCAGCAGCGTCTTGCCGATGCACGCGCCCCAGGGATTGCGCAGGCCCTCGTCCGAGAGGGCGACGTTGCACCGGATCTGGCGCTCGATCACCGGCGCGACGTCCTCCGGCGCGCATTCGCAGGCGAAGCGATAGATCTCCGCGATGTTCATGCGCTCCACGTCCAGGTTCCCGGGCTCCTCGCCGTCCTGGGCCTCCCGCAGCAGTATCGCCCGGTTCCGGCGGATCAGGACCACGTTGGTGTGGTGCCCGGCGATGCGCACCTCCGCCTCGTCGCCGTCCAGCGAACAGGTCAGGTCGATGTCGAATACCCGCCCGCTGTCCGAGAGCTCCACGCTGACCTCGGCGTCCTTCAGATAGGCGTCCACGAGGCTGCCGGTGTTCTCCGGCGCGCTGTGCAGCACCTCCAGCACGGCGTCCTCCCTGCCGACCAGTATGCCCGCCGCCACGGCCACCTCGATGCCCTTCCGGTTTCCGGTGCCCGGGACGACCACGCTCTTGACGTTCTTGACGATGCTGCCGCTGACCTTCGCGGTGACGCGGTCCGGTATCCCGCCCAGCGTCCTGCGGCACAGCGCCGCGCCGTAGGCGATGGCGATCGGCTCGGTGCAGCCCGTGGCGGGCACCAGCTCGGCCCGAAGGGTGTCCAGGTATTTCGCGTAGACAGACGCCTCAAGCATCCGTACCCCTCCCCCACTGTTTTATTTTCCGGGCTTTGCGGTTAGAGTGTGTTTCTAAAATGAGGAATGTGCAGTTTCGTGCAGATAATCCATCATTTCAAGGCGATTTCCCGCAGGCTTAGTGGTGCTAAGTCAAGGGGAATCAACGCCGAAATGGAGGATCAGATGCCGAAAATGCATCTTTCCGAATTTAGAAACAGACTCTAGCGCCTCAATCGAGGTAGGTCAGCTCGCCGGCCTTGTCCTGGATGTACAGGAACACGCATTCCTCCCGGTCCGTGGCACCGTGGCTCATGACGGTGCCCTCCGGATACCAGACGAACGCGCCGGGGCCGAATTCGCCCTCGTCGGTCTTGAGCGTGCCGCTGATGACATAGATGCCGTGGGCGCAGGAATGGATGTGCCGGGGCTTGTAGTAGCCCCTGGGATAGACGGACAGGTTGACGCGCATGCCCGTGCGCTCGTCCAGCACCATCTTCAGGTCCTTGAAGGTCGCGCCGACGTGCTCGTCGGTCAGCGTCTCCCAGGGCATGGTATTCAGGTCAAAATAGACGGGCTTCTTTTCCGAATTTTCGTTGAAGCCGACCACCGTTTCGCTGTTCATCGCGTTTTGCTCCTCTCGTGTTTCAGCCTTGCATTTCGGCCATGTATTCGGCGCTGGCCTCCGCCACCCAGCGCAGGTGCTCCGCCGGGGTGTCCTTTTGCACCGAGCAGTCGGCGCTGAGGATCAGCCGCGCGGTCCCCGCGTTTTCGATCAGCTGGCGGGTGTAGGCCTTGATCTGCGCCTCCCCGCCCCAGTGCAGTATGCCGCAGGGCCGGTTGTCGAAGCCGCCCATCAGCGCGGATTTTGCGTTGAAGAAGCGCCTGCCCTGGTGCAGGCCCAGGTCCAGCTCGATGTGGCCCGCCCAGTTGACGATCTCGCAGTCGTGCCGCCGCCACACGTCCACGCGGTTCGGCACGCCCCGCCACGCGCACAGGTGCAGCACCGTGAAGGGGAACAGTTCCTTCGCCTTCGCGATCTCCCGGTCGTCCCAGGGCTCCAGCAGCTCGGCGTATTCCCGGCGGGTGTAGCGGTCGATCTCGTTGTTTTGCAGCGACAGGAAGATGCCGTCCAGCCCCGCCTCCTTCGACAGGCGCTCCATCAGCAGGAAGTTGTCCTGCTCGATGACCTCCATGGCGTGGCGCACCGCCTCGGGATGCTCCCGCAGCAGCTTCATCACCAGGAATTCGCTGCCGGTGCTGTGCTTGATCGTGGAGAAGGGCGTGAAGATCATGTAGGTCACGGCTGCCCCGTCCCGCAGCCCCTCGGCGATCCGCCTCGCCCGGTCCACCTGGCCCTCGATGTACCAGTCCGTGGGCCTGTGGGGCCGCAGCGCGGCCAGCACCTTGGGGTCGCTCATGTCCGTATTGCCACAGTCAAACTGCATGAAGCCGTCCGTCTCGACGCACAGCATGTCCATGTCCGTCTCCCTGGCCCAGGCCACCTGGTCCGCGACGGTGTTGTCCCGCTGGTCCGGGAAGTGGGTGTACCAGGAGACGGGCACCCGGTCCACCGCCTTGCCCAGAATGGCGTTGCGTATGCGCTGTTTCTTGTCCACGTTCATCGCCTCTTTGATTTTTTGTTTTATCCGGCGCGCGCCGTCAGGGCTTCAGGATCACCTTGATGCCCGTGCCCGCATCCGCGATGGCGAAGGCCTCCCGCCACTGATCCAGCGGGAACACGTGGGAGACCACGCCCTTCGTGGGCAGCTTCCCGCCGGCGATGCCCTCTATGGTCCGGCTGTAGCAATAGGGGCTCAGCTGGGAGCCGTAGATGACGATCTCCTTCGCGTCGCCGATGATGGACCAGTCCACCGTGGAGGTCCCGCTCATCACCGAGAATTCCACGAACCGGCCGCCCTTGCAGATCATCTCCAGGCCCTGGCCGACGGAGGAGGGATGGCCCGTCACCTCCAGGTAGACGTCGCAGCCGTAGCCGCCGGTCTCCTCCAGCACCCGCTGGACGGCGTTCACCTTTCCCGGGTTCAGCGCGATGTCCGCGCCGAAGGCCCTGGCCATCTCCAGCCTGTGGTCGTTCATGTCCAGCACGATCAGCTTTTTCGGATTGCGCTGCCTGATGGGCCCGATCATGCCCAGGCCCAGCGTGCCCGCCCCGGCCAGCACCACCACGTCGTCCACCTGGATGCGGCCCTGCTCCACGCCGTGCAGCGAGCAGGCGTAGGGCTCGATCAGCACGGCCTGCTCCACGGGCAGCTCCCGGGGCACGCGATAGTTGATGGAGCGCCTGGGCAGCACCGCGTACTCCGCCATGCCGCCGGGCAGGTGGTTCTTGAAGCCGTAGACATCGTGGGGGTCGCACAGCCAGTACTTGCCCGCCTTGCAGTAGCGGCACTGGCCGCAGGGCACGATCTGCTCGCTGACCACCCGGTCGCCCACCCGGAAATCCCCCTCGACGCCGTCCGCCATGGCGACGACCTCGCCGATGAACTCATGGCCGGGGATGAAGGGCGGCTCGCAGTAGCCGGGCATGCCGTCGCCGCCCCAGAAGCGGGCGGATCTGTGGCTGGCCTTGACGTCCCCGGCGCAGATGCCGCAGGCCTCGACCCTGACCAGCATCTCGCCGTAGCGCAGCTTCGGCACGGGCACCGTCTCCAGGGCGTATTCCCCCGGCCCGTGGGCGACCAGCGCCCGCATCGTTTCAGGATAATTCATATGTCTTTCCTCCCGTCGGTCGGCCCCTCGTCACTTCAACGTCCTGCCCGCCTGCCGGGCCTGCTCCAGGATCTCCCGCTGCCGCGCCTCGGGAAGCCGCGGGCTGATCACCAGCATGGCGTGGCGCACCATGTCCCGGTTCTCGAAGTCCCGCAGGACCATGTCGTAATGGTCCCTGTAGATCTCCAGGTCGTCCCGACCCTGGGAGAAGCAGCCGATCAGCTGCACCCCCGGGTGCAGGCGGCAATCCGGCGTCAGCAGGCAGTAGTGCCGCGCCATGTAGGTCAGGAACGTGCCGTTGACCAGCGAGCAGTAGTTCGGCGCGGCCACCGCCAGGGCGTCGGCTGTGTGCAGCTGGGCCCAGTAGGGCTTCAGGTCGTCCTCCAGCACGCAGTCTATGCTCTCCCGCTTGCAGACGCCGCAGGCCTGGCAGCCGCGCAGGTTCATGTCGTTCAGATCATAGCGGACGATTGCATAGCCCGCCTCCGCGGCGCCCTCGCACACCGCCGCCAGCAGCCTGGCGCAGCCGCCGTCCCTGTGGGGCGAGGCGTTGACCGCGATCAGCTTTTTCATCGTTCGATCCTCCCTCATATCCCGAACAGTTTTTTGAATTCGGCAAAATAGGAGCGGCTCACGGGGATCTCCTCCGGCCTGCCCTTCATGCGGATGTAGTAGACCGAGTTGGACATCTTCGTGATGGATTCGATCATCTTGAGGTTGATCAGATAGGCCCTGTGGGAGCGGAACCAGCCCTTCGGGATCAGATAGCTCTCCCAATAGGCGTGCTTGCCGTCCATCGTGCCCAGCACCACCTCCGATTCCTCCGGCTGCGGGGCCGGGGCGGGATTGCGCAGGTCATACTGGTCCTTGATGCGCCCCATGGTGCGCTTCAGCGCCGAGCGCGTCACCGGCTTGAGCAGATAGTCGATGGCCCCCAGCTGGAACGCCCGGACCGCGTAGTGCTCATAGGCCGTCGTGAACACGATGGCGATCTCCGGATGGGCCTCCTTGACCCGTTCGCAGAAGTCCACGCCGCTGACCACGGGCATTTCGATGTCCAGGAACAGCGCGTCGACCTGCGTGTCCTCCAGCGCCTTGAGCGCCTCGATGGCGTCCGTCGAGGCGAAGGCGATCTCCACCTCCGGATAGTCCCTCAGCAGATAGGACATCGTGTCCAACGCGCTCTGCTCGTCGTCCACAAGCATGACACGCACGGTCATCCCCCCTTCACCGGCGACCGCATGAGCCAATTCGGGCCGCCGCATAAAACTCCAATCGGGCGGCAGCCTGTGGCTGCCGCCCTTGTATCCCCATGGGATACCGGTGCAAACCGGAATTACTTCATGGTCGAGAACTGAGCGTCCAGCTCGGCGCACAGCGCGTCCGCGTCGGTGTTGCCGTCCAGCGCGAAGGCCTGCACGGTGTTGGCCCACAGGTCCTCATACTCGTTGTTCCAGCGCTGGAAGCCGCCGTAGGACCACTTGTGCTCGGGATCATAGTCCACGACGCTCTGCAGGCAGGGGCTGAAGGAATAGTCGACGCCGTTGACCGAGGATATCTGCATCGCGCCGGAAGCGAACGCGGTACCGGATTCAACGGTGAACAGATCGGAGGTCAGCTCCAGGGCGTACTTCAGCAGGGTCTCATCCTGGGTGTTGTACACGCACTGCACCGAGCCGGGACGCATGATCATCTGGTCGCCCAGCTTCTCGGTGGGAATGGCGAAGGCACCGAATTCCGCGTCGGGGTTGTAGCCCTGCAGCTTGGCCAAAATCCAGGAGCCGTTGTTGATCATCGCGGCCTCGCCGTTGGCGACCGCCATGCAGGCGTCGTCATAGGAGGTGCCGAAGGGATCGTCGCCCCAGTACTTGCTGGTGCTCATGAACTCGGTGAAGGCATCCTTCACGCGCTGGTCGTCGGAGAAGCTCAGCTTGCCGCTGACCTTGTCCGCGCAGAAGTCGAAATCGTCGCGCCAGCAGTAGTTCAGGTAGTAGGGGTTGAACTCCTGCAGCAGGCACCAGCGCTCTGCGAAGGCGGCGGAGATGGGGGTGATGCCCAGCTCCATCAGCTTGTCGCACAGGGCGATGTACTCCTCGCGGGTCTTCGGGACCTCCAGGCCATGCTCCTCGAACAAGGTCTTGTTGTACCAGCAGTTGTAGGAGCAGGTGGAGATGGTGGAGCCGTAATTGACGCCATCGATCTGGCACTCGCGCTGCAGGCCCGGATCGATGTTGTTGTAGTAGTCCATGCCATCCACGCAGTAGATGTGGCCGGCCTCGACGAACTCCTGCAGGTAGGTGTTGTTGTCCAGGTCGAAGATCATCGGCGCGTCGTCGGCGGCGATCTTCATCTTCAGGGTGTTCAGATAGACGTCGGTGTTTACGACCTCGATATTGATCTTCACGTTGGGATGCGCTTCCTCAAACGCGGCCACGCGGCCCTCGACCCACTTCTGCAGCGGCTCCTCCAGGAAGTGGTGCAGCCAGGTCATCGTGACCTGCTCCTCGGCCATCGCCGGCAGCGCCAGCGCCAGGACGAGCATCAGCGCCAGAACCAGACTCAGAATCTTCTTCATTGGGAAATCCTCCTTCTCTTTTTTTATCCTCCTATTTTTCAGGAACGCGGCCCGCCGCGCCCTTGAATACCGTTTCAGCGCCGTCAGCCCTTGATCGCGCCCGCCGCGATGCCGGAGACGATGTACTTCTGCATCAGCATGAAGAACGCCACGACCGGGATCATCGACAGGATCGCCGCCGCGAAGGCCACGGGATAATCCTTGTTGAACTCCGCGAAGAAGTAGAACTGCTTGACCGTCAGCGTGCGCACGTCGTCGCGCTGCAGCAGTATCATCGAGATGTTGAAGTCGTTCCAGTGCCACATGATGTGCAGCGCCGCCACCGTGGCGCTGATCGGCTTGAGCAGCGGGAACACGATGGTCCAATAGGCCCGGAAGGTGCCGCAGCCGTCCACCAGCGCCGCCTCCTCCAGCTCCGCCGGCACGCCCTTGATGAAGCCCACATACAGGAACGTGGAGTAGGCCATGCTGTTGCCCGTGAGCATGATCAGCACGCCCAGCAGGTTGTTCTGCAATCCCAGCATCTTGTACAGCCGGTACACCGGGATCATCAGGATCTGGAAGGGGATCATCAGCGCGGCGAGATAGACCTTGTCCATGAACCCGATCAGCTTGCGCTGCCTGCCGAAGCGGGCGATGGCATAGCCGCCCATCGACGACATCAGCACCAGCAGCGCGACCGACGGGAAGGTGACGATGCAGGAGTTCATCAGCGAGCGCAGGAAGTTCGAGCGCACCATGGCCTCCCGGTAATTGTCCCAATTGACCTGCCGCGGCAGGCCCAGCACGTTCTTGGCCAGCTCCGGCTTGGTCTTCAGCGAGGTGGTGAAGGAGATATACAGGGGGCTGAGGAACAGCAGCATCAGCGCGATGGCGAGCAGTATGAACAGCGCCGATTGCAGCTTCTTATGCCTCTCCGCCCGCTTCATCGCGAGCAGCCCGTCGACCTGGTTCGTCATCACATCTGCACCTCCCGACTGCGGAAGAACGCGGATACCGATTGTCCGATGATGATCAGCACGACGGCGAAGGCGATGGCCACCGCCTGGCCGTAGCCGGCCTTGCTGTAGGCAAACAGGTTCTTGTAGATATAGATGGCCATGGTCTGCGAATAGTTGGAGGGACCGCCGCCCGTGGCCGCCAGCGTGGTGGCGAACTCGCGCAGCCAGCCCGTCAGCGACAGCGTGACGCAGACCGTGAACGAGGGCGCCAGCAGCGGCAGCGTCACGTGCACGAACTTGTACCAGGCGCTCGCGCCGTCCACGATGGCCGCCTCATACACCTCCTGCGGGATCGCCTTGAGGCCGGAATAGTAGATCAGCATGTTGATGCCCTGGGAATTCCAGATGGCCATCAGCACGATGGCAGGTATGACGGTGTTCTTCTGGCCCAGCATGCTCTTGATGCCGAACAGCGCCGGAAATATCTTGCTGTAGATGTAGCCCCAGACAAAGGCCGTCAGGATCGCGCTGAAGCACACCGGCACGAAGAATATCAGGCGTCCGATGCGGCTGAACGCGCCCCGGCAGGAATTGCTGAGCGTCCTGGAATTGACCAGCAGCGCCGTGCTCAGCGCCACGACGTTGTTGCCCACCGTGCCCAGCAGCGCGAACTTCAGCGAATTGAACATCGGCGTGAGGATGCGCTTGTCCCGGAACATGGTGGCGAAGTTGCCGAAGCCGACGTAGTTGTATTCCCTTGCAATGCCGTTCCAGTCGGTGAAGGAGATGTGGAAGCCCATGAAGAACGGGATCAGGATCGCGAAGCAGAAGAACAGGAAGCCGGGCAGCAGGAACACGTAGCCCGCCGCCGAACGCCGGTGCATGTAATTGGACACCGGGCCGCCCTTTTCCGCGGATCTCATCTGATCACCTCCCACTGTGCATCTACGGGAAGCATAACCCAAACACAACACAAAATCAACGTTTTATGTGCGAATTACATGTTTTAACGTCTGAATTACACAAATCGGAGCCGGATTATCCGATTTGATAACATTTATGCTGTGCTATTCCTCCTCGAACCGTATCTTCACGCAGCCGCTGTCCGGCGTCAGATAGACGCCGTAGTCGCTCTCGTCGCCGCTGCGCACGCGGGTCGTCACGAAGCTGCCGTCGTCCTCCACGCGGCCCTCGCGGACCATGTACCAGTTGACATTGCGCTCCTCCACAATGGGGCTGTAGGGCGCGCCCTCGTCGTGCCCGAGCCGCATGGTGATGCGCATGCCCGCGCCGGCGGCGTAGATCGCGCCGTCCTCCGCCTCGATGACGATCCCCCGGCCCCGGGGCATGTTCTTCTGCCACCTCTTGTTGTACCAGCCCACCCAGACGTTGCGCGTGCGCTTCAGGTCCGCCTCGGGATGGCTGTCGAAGGACACGATGCACTCATAGCCCTTCAGCTTGAGCTGGTACTCGTGCATGAACTCCTCCTGGTACAGCGCGTGGATGCGGTCCGTGCCGCTGTAGCGGATGATCAGCGGCGCGATGGCCTTCAGGAAGGAAAAGTTCATCGCGCCCTCCCGGAAGCGCTCCTCCAGCGCCGTCTCATCCTCGGTGGTGTAGCTCTCCGCGCCGAAGAAGGATATGCCCTGCAGGCCGTACTCGGCAAAGCCCCGCACCATGTTCAGGGCGTTGCTGATCACCGGGCCGGATTCCGGGATGAACAGCGGGTTGTCAGGCCGGGAATACTTCTTATAGATGCCCGTCACCAGGTTCATGGGCTGGAGGTACACGTCCGGGCAGATGGCGTCGATGTGGGGCGTGCAGCTCTTCCACAGCGCCAGGTTGCGGGTGCACGCGCCGCCCGCGGGATAGCCCAGGCCCGGCTGGTCCCACAGCTGGTGGTCCAGCCAGACGTTCACGTACATCGGTATGCGGTCGTAGACCTGCTTGCCCCGCATGGCGACGTAGTCGATGTAGGTCGCCACGCCGTAGGCCGTGCACAGGTCGTAGCCCCGCTTGCCGAAGGTCCCGATCCAGTCGCCGTCCCGGCGGCGTCCGTTGGCGACGAAGGCCTCGTACTCGCTGCCCTCGCCCTCCCGCTCGATGAAGTCCAGCACCGCCTCCGGCACCCTTTCCCGCAGGGCGCGCTGGCCGTCCGGGCCGTAGTCCACCGGCGTGCGCGCGGCATAGCCGGGCTCATTTTCCACCTGTATCGCCAGTATCGTCTCCTGCTCCGCGTCCACCGCGCGGATGTGCTCCATCACGGCGCAGAAGGCCCGGGCGTCCGCCTCCCGACAGGCCTCGCAGTGGGCGGACAGCGACGCCACCGCCACACCGTCCGAGTTCAGCGCGCGATGAAAGCGCGCCCGGTCCCGCTTGACCCAGAGGGGCGTATACCGCATGTTGCCGTTTTTCCAGGTGGCGAACCACAGCAGTATGAGGTATTTCCCCCGCTCCCGGGCCTGCCTGAGCAGATAGTCGATGATGCTGAAATCAAATTTGCCCTCCTCGGGCTCGATCCTGTCCCAATAGATCGGCGCCTCCATGGTGTTCGCGCCCATCAGCTCCAGCGCGTTCCAGGCGGTGCGCATCTCCGCCTCGGCGTAGGCGCTGGAATTGTGCGCCTGCACGCCCAGCACCAGCACTTCCCTGCCCTTTGAATGAAACAGCCACTTCTTTTTCACACGATCGCCTCCCGCGGGGTCGAGATGTTCGGTTGGGATGAGGTTCAGCGCCGGGCCCGGTGCAGCTCGAAGCGCACGACGCCGCAGTCCGCCGCCAGCCAGACGCCGCGCCAGCTCTCGTCGCCGCTGCGCACCCGGTCGGCCACGTAGCCGCCGTCGTCGTCGAAGTGCCCCTCCGTCACCTCCACGTAGTCGGTGGTGGTGACCTGCAGGGTCGGGTTGAGCAGGTTGACCGGCAGCGAGCCGTCCAGGGGCTCGTATTCGTTGAAGAACAGGTGGCAGCCGTGGCCGACGGCGTAGAATTCGTCCGGCCCGGTCTGGATCAGTATCGCCCGCCCCTTTTCGGCCCCGAAGTCCATGTAGTCCTGCCACTGGCCGCGGTTCATCTCCGGGTGCCGGAAATCCGCGCCCACGTTGCCCCAGTTGTAGGCCTTGAGTCCCACGAAGGAGGCGTGGCACTTCCAGTTCTCCAGCTCCAGCAGCATGCCGGTCTCGCCGGTGTACTGGTAGATCGCGTGGACCCGGGGCGCGCCCCGGTGGGCGATCAGCAGCGGTGCGATGTTCCTGAGCATCAGGAAGGAGCGGGCCGCGGGCGCCGCCTCGGGCCGCAGCTGTCCCTGCCCGTCCAGGCAGCTCTCCACGCCGAAGATGTGATAGCCTATGGCCCCCAGCTCTGCCGCGGCGTACAGCATGTGGGCCGTGTTGACGGCGCTCAGCCCGGATTCCGGCACGTACAGCGGCCAGCCGCGCTCCGGGTGGGCGTAGGTCTCCAGCACCTCCCGGTGCCGGTTGGTCTCCTGCTTGTAGTCGTCCGGGCACAGCGCGTCCACGTGCGCCAGCGCCGCGTACCAGATGTCCCGCACCTTGGGCACGGGCCCCCCGGCGAAGTAGCTCAGGCCCGGGATCTCAAAGTCCTCGCCCTTGCTGAGGCCGTCCAGGGCGATGTTGACATACATGAAGATGTCATAGGCCGCCTTGCCCGCCGCGGCGACCTCGTCGATGTAGCGCGCCACGGTCCACGCCGAGAAGGCCTCCGCGCCGAAGCGCCCGAAGACCTCCGTCCAGCCGCCCGTCCGATTGCCGCCGGCCTGCTGCCAGCGGCGAAAGGCCTCGCCGTCCCGGTGGGCGTCAATGTAATCCAAAAGCGCCGCGGGCACGGGCCCTTCAAAGACCCTCGTGGCCTCCGGGTGGAAGTCCCGCCGCGCCCCCAGCCACTGGCCCGCCTCATTCTCCACCTGGAAGCCCAGCACCGTGCCGACCCCGGCGTCGTGCCGCCGGACCACGTCGCAGAGCCTGCCAAAGGCCCGCGCGTCCGCCTCCACGTTTGCCCGGCAGTGGCAGGTCAGGTTCAGCATCGGCGTGCCGTCGAAGGACCGCGCCCGCTGGAAGCGCTCCGGCTGCTTCTTCACCCAGGCGGGACAATAGCTCATGATGCCGTTCTTCCAGCTGCCGAACCACAGCAGCACCAGGCGGAGCCCCTCCGCCCGGGCCAGATCGATGATGTCGGTGACGTAGCGCTCGTCGTATTCGCCCTCGGCGGGCTCGAACCGATCCCAGCAGATCGTCACCGCGCAGGAATTGCCGTTCAGCTTCCTGACGGCGTCAAAGGTGATCCTCAGGTCGTCCAGCACGTAGCTGGTGGAATTGTGGGCCTGGCCGCCGACCGGAAAGAACGGCCTGCCGAGCACCGTAAACTGTTCATGCCTCTTCATACTGTTCTCCTTCCGCGTAGCCGTCGGTCGTCTTGGGGCGGTGTGCCCGCTGCACACCCATTGTGAATGTTAACATTATATGATATAATGGTTTTATTAGAAACACTTTGTGCGCGAAATACATGTTTTTCGCCCCGGATTGCGCACAGGCGAACGGATTGGAGCCATCCCGATGAAGAACCGAAAGAGAATCCTGCAATGGTGCCGCATACTGCTGGTGCTGATCTGGGTGCTGGCTGGGGCCTTCCTGGTGGTCCATGCCAGCATGCACGCCTTCCAGCACCAGCTGTACTTCCGGCACAACAACCTCAGCGCCAGCAGCCTGTTCCTCTCGCTGTTCACGCGGCAGGCGCTGTTCATACTCGCCTTCATGCTCGCGGTGATGCTGCTGACGCTGCACATCGTCACCGCCACGGGCATCGACGACATCCTGAAATGCGCGCTGCTGATGCTCACCGCGGCGGGCTATGACGCCTGCATGTGGAACCGGGACGTGCTGTTCCTGGCCTCCAGCCGACTGCGGCTGTTCTGGATGCACACCCACGACGCGATGCTGCTGATGTTCGCCGCGGCGATGCTGGCGCTGCTGCTGCCGCGGCTCGTCGTCCAGCTGAAGCTGCGCCGCGCAATGCTGGTCGTCGGCGAAGCCGCCTTCGCGCTGGGCGTCGTGCTGCTGTGGCTGTTCCCGCCGGTCCGGGCAGGGGCCGTGCTCATACCCTGCGCGGCGATGCTGGCGCTGTACACGCTGGCCTTCCTGGCACTGCAGCTGCGCAGGCGGGAAAGGGCGATCCACTATCTGGAATCGCTGATGCTGCTGCCGCCCGCGCTGGTGATGCTGCTGCGGGCGCGGTATCTGTTCGCCCTCGGCTCGCAGCTGCAGAGCGCCTATCTGAACGCGGCCTCCTACATCATCGTGCTGTACGGCACGTTTACCAGCGTCTACGTGCTGGTCTGGCAGCTGTCCAACATATTCCTCCAGCGCTCCCAGAACCGGCGCTTCGAGGAGGTCATGAAGATCAAGACCGACGTGTCGAACCTGCTGGTCAACTACTGCCGCCCGCCTGCCCGGCAGATCACGGCGCTGAGCCGCCTGGCGCTGGACGGGCGCAACGGCGAGCTCACCGCCGCCCAGCGGCAGATACTGTATGAGCTCCAGGACGAGGTGAACAAGCTCAACCGCCACCTGCGCAACATCGGCGAATTCGAGACCCTGCCATCGGCGACGCCCGCGCTGCAGATGCAGCCCATCCGCCTGGGCACCATATTCAATTACGTGATGGACGAGATCCACGAGCCCATACTCGTGCTGGACAACGCATCCCAGTGGCAGGAGCAGTACGCGCTGGGCGAGCCCTATTCGCTGATCCGCGCCAACGCCCAGTATTGCTCCGCCATCGCGGAGATCCGGGGCGACAACCCGATCCACATCGCGTGCAGCCAGGACGGCCATTTCGTCCAGGCGGAGCTGTCCCTGGCCTTCGATCCCCAGTACCTCAACCGCGCGCGCCGCATCTGCCGGATCGTCAACAAGGGCAGCCTGACCGCCGGGGTGGAGGCCTCCTCGGACATGGCGCTCTACAGCACCTACAGCATATTCTCCCGGCACGGCAGCCCGCCCCGGGTGGAGATCCTGAGGGACGGGGACATCTGCATCCTGCGGTGCCGCTACAGCATACAGTATTGCTCCCCCGCCGCCCGCGCCGCGCTGCTGGAGGAGCGGACGCAGCACGGCGACGCCCTGCCCGTGGACGGCGACAGGCCGCAGGTGCTGCTGTTCAGCGCGTCCACCGAGGAGATCGAGCTGATCTCCTCCTACCTGGCCTACGAGCCCTACGGCATACTGGTGGTCAACTCCGAAAAGGCGCTGCTGCACGACCTGAAGCGGCTGCGCAACGTATCCACGCTCATCATCGGCTCCACCTTCATGGACAGCTCCATCCGGGACATCTGCTGGATGATCCGGGAGCACTATACCCTGGGCCAGCTGCCCATACTGCTGGTGCAGCGGGACCCCGACCTGCGCACCCACGTGGCGGCGCAGAAGCTGGCCAACAGCGTCACCACCGCCCTGAGCGACCGGTTCGAGTTCTGCCAGAAGGTGCGCACGCTGGTGGAGCTGCAGGCCTCCGTGCAGAGCACCTTCAACTCCCGGCTGGCCTTCCTGCAGGCCCAGATGAACCCCCATTTCATATTCAACACCATGAACACCATCATGGCCATGTGCCTGAAGGACCCCATGCAGGCCTACGACCTGCTGGGCTATTTCAGCCACTACCTGCGCAGCAGCCTGTTCTCCCGGGACCTGGACCGCGCCTATCCGGTGTACGAGGAGGTGGACCTCATCACCGCCTACCTGAGCATCGAGAAGGCCCGCTTCCAGGAGCAGATCGACTATGAGATCGAATCCGGCGTGCCCGACGATTGGCGCATACTGCCCATGCTGATCGAGCCGCTGGTGGAGAACAGCGTCAAGCACGGCAAGCACGGCAACGCCGCGCTGCACATCCGCGTGCGCCTGGCCGCCGAGGGGGATTCGCTGTCCGTGCTGGTGGAGGACGACGGCGCGGGCTTCGACCCCGAGCGCCAGTCCCACATCGCCGCCGACAGCGAGCCCCACAACCGGTCCATCGGGCTGGAAAACGTGAAGGCGCGGCTGAAGCTGTTCTACAACGAACCGCTACGCATCGAGAGCGCGCCGGGGCAGGGCACCCGCGTGTCCTTCGTCGTGCACAGCCAGCCCTGAGCCGCGCTCACGCCATGACCCGGTCCGCCTCGATGAGCGCCATGGCGAATATCAGCAGCGCCCTTTTGAAGTTCGGCAGGTACAGCCCCTCGTCCGGCTGGTGCGCGCCGCCGTGACCGGGGGCGAACAGCTCCGTTTCGGGCTTGTCCATGCCGCCCAGCCCGAAGGCGAAGGCCCGGGGCAGCTTTCTGGCATAGGTTCCGCCGCCCATGATGAAGGGCTCCCGCTGCTCGCCGGTCATGTCGTTGTACACGGCGGTCATCGCGTCCACCAGCGGGTCCTCCCGGGGGAAGTAGTTCGGCGCGCTGACGTTCAGCACCTCAAGCGCGCAGCCGTTGGCCCGGCACGCCGCCTCCATGGCGCGGACCAGCCCATCGGAATCGGCGCTGATGCAGTGGCGCACGTTCACGTACAGCGCCGCCCGGCCGTCCTCCCGCAGGCGCAGCATCGTGCCGCAGCAGGTGGTCTGCCCGCTGGGCGCGTCGCCGCCCGCGACGCCCAGCGCGGTGCCCAGGAAATCGTCGTTGACCCGGGTGAAGAAGTCCAGCGCCTTCGCGTCGCGCTCGCTCAGCAATCCGGACCGCAGCGCGGCGGCGGTCAGCTCGTGGATGGCGTTGACGCCGCCCTCCGGGAAGGCGGCGTGGCGGGAGAGCCCCCGGGCCGTCAGGCGCGTCGTCTCCCCCTCCGCCGCGGACTCCACCCACTCGCCCGCAACGTCGGCGCGGCCCCGCAGCGTCATCTCCGCCCGGTCAGGGATCATGTTGCCGGCGATGCCCGCGCTCAGCGCCGCCACGCGCTCCAGCGGCGCGTCGGAGACCAGCTCCGCCTCGATCATGCCCTTCTCGCCGTAGCAGACCGGGAAGCCGCTGTCGGCGATGACGGACAGCTTCGAGGCGGGATAGTGCTTCGCGTAATACTGCACGTCGCTCATGCCGTGCTCCTCGTCCGTGCCCACGCACAGCCGCAGCCCGTGGCGGGTGGGGATCCCCAGCTCGTTGAAGGCCCGCAGCACGTACAGCATGCCCAGGGCCGGGCCCTTGTTGTCGTCCGCGCCGCGGCCGATCATGTAATCCTCCCGGAGCACCGGCTCGAAGGGCTTCGTCAGCAGCCAGCCCTCCCCCGCCGGGACCACGTCCAGGTGGCACCATATGTCGATGTTCCCGTCCCCCGGGCGCGCGGTCATCACGCCACAGCGGTCGTCGCAGTTCTGCGCCTGCAAGCCGTGCCGCTCCGCCAGCGCCAGCATCGCGCGCAGCGCCCTCAGGCAATCCGGGCCGTAGGGCGTATCCGGGTCGTCGTAGGTCGCCACGCTGGGGATGCGCACCAGGTCGGCGAGCTCCGACAGCAGCTCGTCGAAGTGCCCGTCGATCCAGCGCTCCAGCCTGTCCCTGATCGTCATATCCACACCTGATCACTCCTCTTCCGTCCGCTCATAGCTGTCGTATTCCGTGGGAAAAAACTGCATGGTCGTCTGCGGCAGGGCGTTGAAGTACGCGGTCACCACCGGGTTCTCCTCGCCCCGTATCTTCTGCCGCCAGCGGCTGGGGGACATGCCGTACAGCCGCTTGAACTGCCGGTTGAAGCTGGAGGTCGTGGGATAGCCCACGTTCTCCGCGATTTGGGCGATGGAATAGTCGCAGTTGTACAGCATCGCGCAGGCGCGGTCCACCCGTATGATCTGCAGGTACTCCTGGGGCGCCCAGCCCAGCACCTGCTTGAACAGCCGCCGGAAGTGGGACACGCTGACGTGGCAAAGCTCGGCCAGCGCCTCCACGCTCACGTCGTTCATGTAATTGGCCGCGATGTGGGAGATCGCGGGCTCGATGCTGGCCATGCGCCGGTTCACGCTGCGCCGGGGCGCGTCGCCGCCCTGCCGCCGCAGCAGCACCAGGAACAGCGCGCCCATCATCTCACGCACGACCTCCTGCCCGTTGGGCCGGGAATCGCCCATCTCCTCCAGCACCATGCGCAGCAGGGCGTGGGCCTGGGGATGCTCCGCGCCGGAGAAGGCGAAGTTCGCCGGGGAGAGCCCCAGCAGGAAGTGCCGCAGCGCGTTGGCGGTCTGCGGGCTCAGGTGGGGCAGCAGCCGGAGCGGATCGGTGTACAGCCAGTTCCAGCGGCACAGGGAGCCCTCCGCCGCCCGGGTGAAGTGGGGCATGTTCTGGGGCACCAGCGTGATGCAGGGGGCCTCGACCGGCACCAGCTCGCCGTCCACGCAGAATACGCCCGAGCCCTCGTACAGGTAGCCGATCTCCAGGCAGTTGTGGAAATGGATGCGCCGGATGGGCTCCGGCAGCGACACCCAGGTCGGGCCCAGCAGCGCGATCAGCGGAAAGTTGGCCGGCAGGTCAAAGTGCCGGTAGAACACCGCGAATTCCTGCGTCCTTCCCATCTTCCTTCCCCCTTCGGTCCGCGGAGCGGCTTCGCCGTCCTGTGCCCCGCAACCCATATTATAAACTTAACATTCAAAAAATGCAATACGGTCATGCGCGTGGATCGCCGCAAAAATCGCCCATTTGGGGGTATTTCGGCCAAATATGAGCGATTCTGCAAGATCTATGCGCGTATGTTGATTGTAAATTTTATATTGTTATCTTAATATATTCGTGAGGGAGCCTGAAGGGCCGCTTGCGGCCGCCTCCCGGTCCGATTGAACCACGACAGGAGCAAAGGAGCATGCCCATGTATATACCCTCTGAATCGCGCTACGAGCGCATGAGCTACCGCCGCTGCGGCAAGAGCGGCCTGATGCTGCCCGCCATCTCGCTGGGGCTTTGGCACAACTTCGGCAACATCACGCCCTTCGGCGTGCAGCAGAGCCTGCTGCGCACGGCCTTCGACAGCGGCATCACCCACTTCGACCTGGCCAACAACTACGGCCCGCCCTACGGCGAGGCGGAGCGCAACTTCGGCATCCACATGGACCGCGACTGGCACACCCACCGGGACGAGCTGATCATCTCCACCAAGGCCGGCTACGACATGTGGCCCGGGCCCTACGGCGACCACGGCAGCCGGAAGTACCTGATCGCCAGCCTGGACCAGAGCCTGAAGCGCATGCACCTGGACTACGTGGACATATTCTATCACCACCGGCCCGACCCGGACACCCCCATCGAGGAGACCATGGGCGCGCTGGACCAGATCGTCAGGAGCGGCAAGGCGCTGTACGTGGGCATCTCCAACTACTACGAACCGCAGCAGGCCGAGACCGCCATTCGGACGCTGAAGGCGCTGGGCACGCCGATGCTGATCCACCAGCCCAACTATTCCATATTCAACCCGTCCATCGAAAACGGCCTGGACAGGGTGCTGGAGGAGGAGGGCGTGGGCTGCATCGCCTTCGCGCCGCTGGCCAACGGGCTGCTGACCAACAAGTACCTGAAGGGCATCCCGGCGGACTCCCGGGCCGCCCACGACCCGCGCTACCTGAAGCCGGACGCCATCACGCCGGAGAAGGTGGCGAAGATCGCGAAGCTGAACGCCCTGGCGACCGAGCGCGGCGAATCGCTGGCCCAGCTGGCGCTGCAGTGGGTGCTGCGCCGCCCGGTGGTCACCTCCGCGCTGATCGGGGCCAGCAAGCCCGAGCAGATCCTGGAGAACATCGGCGCGCCGTCGCTTTCGCCGCTGACCGACGGGGAGATCGCCCGCATCGACGCCATCATGTCCGGCAAGGCATAGGGCCAAATGCCGACCGACCGCTTTCAATCCAAAGGAGGATGAAACATGAACAAGAGAGAACGGGTCATCGCCGCTTTCCGCGGCCAGGAGGTGGACCACGTGCCGGTGTGCATGTGGCAGCACGTGGCCGAGCGCTTCTGGAGCGATGACGACGCATTCGCCGCGGAGCAGGCGCGCTTCTTCAGGAGCACCGACGTGGACTTCATGAAGCTCTCCGGCGACAAGTACTTCGGTTGGCCCTCGCCGGTGCTGGAGGGCATCACAAAGGCGGAGGACCTTTACAAGATCGAGCCGCTGGGCGAAAACCATCCCTTCATCCGGGGCCAGATCGAGCGCACGAAGAAGGTCGTGGCGGCGCTGAACGGCGAATGCGTGGCCCTCTACCTGGTATTCGTGCCGCTGTCCTGCATCCGGCTGAAGATCGGCTATCCGATGATGATGAAGCTGATCCGCGAAAATCCCGACGCCATGAAGCACGCCTGCGCCGCCGTCGCCGAGGACCAGAAGGCGCTGGTGCGCGGCCTGATCCGGGAATCCGGCGTGGACGGCATATTCTACAGCGTGCAGAACGGCGAGGAGACCCGCTTCACCGCCGAGGAATACGCGGACTGGGTCATGCCCAGCGACAGGGCCGTGCTGGACTGCGCCAACGCGCTGAGCGACATGAACGCCATCCACTTCTGCGCCTGGGAGGAGATCCCCAACCGGCTGGACATCTGGAAGGATTACAAGGCCCCGGTGATCAGCTGGTCCCGGTACTTCGACATCATGGACATCCGCAAGGCCAAGTGGCGCTTCGGCAGCACCGTGTGGGGCGGCTTCGACAACCGCCCGGGCAGCTTCCTGTACACCGCCACGCGGGAGGAGATCGAGCAGGAGGTGGCGCGCCTCGTCGAGCAGGGCGGCAAGAGCGGCTACATACTCGGCGCGGATTGCAGCATCCACAACGAGCTGCCCGAGGAGCGCATCCGCTGGGTGGTGGAAGCGGCCCGAAGGCTTTAAGGTGAAGCCCCATGCATGAACTGACACAACTGATAAGGGACGACATGGCGGTCGCGCTCGGCGTTACGGAGCCGGGCGCCATCGCCTTTTGCGCCGCCAAGGCGCGCGCGCTGATCGGCGGGGAGCTGGTCGAATTGGTCGTCTCGATGAACAGCGGCATGTACAAGAACGCCCACACCTGCTGCATCCCCAATTCCGACGCCTTCGGCAGCGCCCATGCCGCCGCGCTGGGCTATGTGGCGGGCGATCCCGACAAGGGGCTGAGCGCCCTGGAGGGCGCGACGCCGGAGGACGACGCCCTCGCCGCGCGGTATGTGCGGGAGGGCAGGGTCCGGACGGCCCTCAGCGGCGTATCCAGCAGGATATTCATAGAGGCCGCGCTCACGACCGGCGCCGGCACGGCCCGGGTGACCATCAAAGACGGCCACACGAACATCGTCCGCATGGCCGTCAACGGCAATGTGATTTTTGAAGCCGACGACGCCGCGCCCGGAAGCGCCGGGGGCGACGTCGAGGGCCACCGCATCCACGCCTATACGCTGAAGGCGCTGGTGGACTACATCCAGACCGTGCCCTTCGGGGAGATCGCCTTCGTCAGGGAGGCCTACAGGGTCAACCTGGCGCTGTTCGAGGCGGGGCTGCACAGCCCGAAGGCGCGCTTCGCGGGCAGGCTGCTGGCCATGAACGGCGGCGAGGTGATCTCGGGCAGCGAGCGCAACACCGCCTCGCTGCTGTGCAACGCCGCCATCGAGGCGCGGGTGATGGGCGTCGCCCTGCCCGCCATGAGCATCACCGGCTCCGGGGCCCACGGCATCATCGCCACGCTGCCGCTGTACGCGGTGTACAAGATCCGGCGCCTTTCCGAGGAACAGCTGTGCCGGGCGACCATGCTGTCCTACCTGGTGTGCACCTACATCAAGGAATACTCGGGCAGGCTCTCGGCCTTCTGCGGCTGCGGCATCGCCGCCGGCACCGGCATGGCCCTGGCGCTGTGCTGGCTGTGGGGCGTGGACCTCGCGGCGATGGAGCGGACCCTGAGCAACATGGCCTCGTCCATCACGGGCATGATCTGCGACGGCGGCAACCAGGGCTGCGTCATGAAGGGCGTGGCCGCCTGCGCCACCGCCTTTGACAGCGCGGAATTCGCCCTGGGCGGCGCGGCCGTCGACCCGGTCCACGGCATCAACGGCCTGACGCCCGAGGCGACGATGCGCAACATGGGCCGGATCGCCTCCCCCGGCATGGAGCGCACCGAGGAGACGATCCTGGAAATCCAGCGGGAGAAGTCGTGATACGCCTATGAAGATTCAGAAAATGTCCCTGCTCTCCCTGACGATCCCCATACTGATCGAGCAGATACTGCGCTCGCTGATGGGCACGGTGAACACGTTCATGCTCAGCCGGCTGTCCGACGACGCGGCCACGGCGGTGGGCGTCGCCAACCAGGTGCTGAACGTGGTCACCATCGGCTCGTCGATGCTGGCCACCGGCGCGGCGGTGCTGGTCAACCAGGCCATCGGCGGGCGCAGGGACAGGGACGCCGCGGACATCACCATGAACAGCCTCTACGCCACCGGGGCGCTGGGGCTGTTCATGGGCGCCTTCACGCTGCTGTTTGCGGGGCGCATCGTATCGCTGATGGGCCTGTCCGGCGCGCTGGTGCGCCACGCCGCCGTCTATCTGCGCATCGTGGGCGGCTCCTGCGCGCTGCAATTCCTGTCCGGCATGCTGACCTCCCACTTCCGCTGCCGGGGCAAGGCCCACGTGGCCATGTACGTGATCGCGCTGATCAACGCCACGAACCTGGCCGGGTCCTGGCTGGTGCTGCGGGGGCGATTCCCGCTGCCCGGCGTGGCGGGGATCGCCACGGCCCGGCTGATCGCGGAGGCGGTGGGCCTGGCGGCCCTCGTGGCGCTGTTCCGGCGGGAGGCATGGGGCGTCCGGCTCCGGGACCTGGCGCGCCCCAGCGCCGTCTGGCTGGGGCGGATCGTCCGGCTGGGCTTCATGTCGGGCATGGAGGGCATCTCCTACCTGACCGCGCAGCTGCTGACGATACGCTTCATCACCGGCTTTCCCACGGCGTCCCTCTCCGCGAAGGTCTACACCCAGAGCATCAACGGCTATACCTACATGGTCGGCCATTCCGTCGGTCTGGCGGCGCAGATACTGTGCGGCCAGCTGATCGGCGCGGGGCTGGCGGCCGACGCCGACCGGCTGATGAAGCGGAGCTGGGCCTGGGTGCTGGGCTTCAACATGGGCTTTTCCCTGCTGTTCTACGCCTGCTCCAACCCGCTGGTCGGGCTGTTCACCCAGTCCACGGAGATCCGCGCCATCGCCCGCACGCTGTTCATGATCGACATCGTCACCTGCGCGGGCCGGTCGCTGAACCACTCCTTCAACCTGGGGCTGTACAGCGCCGGCTACGCCTTCTGGCCGATGATGGTCTCCATCGTCTCCATATGGGTCGTGCAGGTCGGCGTGGGCTTCACGCTCACCGTATCCGCGGGGCTGGGCGTCGTGGGGCTCTGGATCGCCCAGGCGCTGGACGAATGGACCCGGGGCATCGCCGTGACCCACCTCTGGCTGAGCAAAAAATGGGCCGCCAGCCCGTCGGTTCGCTGACGGGGGCGGCTCTATTTTATCTGTATTCACAGTCCGCCAGGTGGTCGTTGACGATCCCGATGGCCTGCATGAAGGAATAGGTGATGACCGGGCCGACGAAGCCGAACCCCCGCTTCTTCATGTCCGCGCTCATGCGCCGCGACACGTCGGAGACGGCGGGCACGTCCGCCGAGGCGCGCCAATGGCCGTCGATGCGCCGCCCGTTTGTGAAGCCCCAGAGGTAGGCGTCGAAGGAGCCGAATTCCCGCTGGATCTTAAGCACCGCCCGGGCGTTCCTGCGCACGCTGAATATCTTGCTCCGGTTGCGGATCAGGCCCGGGTTCGAGAGCAGGCCCTCCAGCTCCCCGTCCGTCATCGCCGCGCAGGCGTCGATGTCGAAATCGTGGAACGCCGCGCAGTAGGCGCTTTTTTTGTGCATGATGGTCCTCCAGGAGAGGCCCACGCTCGCGCCCTCCAGGCACAGCATCATGAACTGGAAGCCGTCGTCGTGGTTCACCTTGCACCACTCATGATCGTGGTATGCCTCAAGGACGGGGTCTCCCGCCGTCCACGCCCTGCATTCAGACATCGCTCGTACCTCTCATCATCCTTTGTCTTCGCCGTTCAGCAGCTTCTCCACCAGCGCGCGCTGCTCGTACAGCACGCAGCCGCCCACGTGGTCGTTGTCCAGCGCGCCGCATTCCCGCAGCGCCATGAACAGCGGCGATTTCAGCGCGCCGCGCACGCCCAGCTCGCGCACGTTCACGTCCGAATAGGGCGAGAACGGACAGGGCTCCGCGCCGCCGTGGGAATTGATGTGGAAGAAGCCCCGGCCCGCCGCCATGCAGCCCCCGTTCGCCTTCTCGTCGCCCGGGAAGGCCAGCGCGATCAGCTCCGGGAAGGTGGCGCGCAGCTTCTCCGTGGCCGCCAGCAGGTATTCGCGCTCGGCGTCGGCGGGCGCGAGGTGGGAGGCCTCCTGGGTCACGGGCACGAATTCGACGTAGATCACCAGCTTGCAGCCCCGCCGGACCAGCTGCGCCATGAATTCGGGCGAGGTGACCTGCCGGATGTTCTCGGTGGTCACGGTGATGGACGCGCCGAACAGCAGGTTCTTCCCGTGCAGCCGGTCCATGGCGGCGATCAGCTTGTCGTACACGCCCGGGCCGCGGCGGGCGTCGGTGATCTCCCGGTCGCCCTCGATGCTCAGCACCGGGATCAGGTTGCGGCACCGGTCCAGCTGGGAGAAGGTGGTGTCGTCCATGTAGGTGCCGTTGGTGAATATGGGGAACAGCAGGTTCTTCATCTGGCCCGCCGCCTCGATCACGTCCCAGCGCAGCAGCGGCTCGCCGCCCGCCAGCATGATGAAGCTGACGCCCAGCTCCTCCGCCTCCCGGAAGATCGCCTTCCAGTCCTCCGTGCTCAGCTGGCGCACCGGCTCGGCGTCCACGGTGGCTTCGTTGCAGCGGGAATAGCAGCCCGCGCAGTGCAGGTTGCAGGCGCTGGTGATGCTGGCGATCAGGAAGGAGGGCACGTGCAGCCCCTCCCTCTCCAGCTCCAGGCGGCGCTTGGTCGCCCGGGCCGCCGCAGCCGCGAATTTCACCATGAAGGCGCTCTCCCTGGGATCGCGCAGCGTCGCCTTCAGCGTGTCCGCCACGATCCTCTCGACGCCCCTGGCGATGTGCTCCTGTAGATTGAACTGCTCGCTCAACGGTCCGTCCTCCCCCAATTCTGCTGTTTCGCCAGCGCCGCGCCCATCTCAAAGGCGCGCGCGCACTCCTGCGGAAATACCGTCTCGCGCCGCCGCTGCTTCTCCTCCGGATCGAACATCGTCCAGGGCCAGTCGGTCCTGCCGTAGTCCTTCAGCTGGAGCGTGTTCCCGCTGACCAGGACCTCCGTCGGCCCCACGAAGCGGGACAGGGTCTGCCGGTAGCCCTCGAGCAGCTGCCGGTAGCCGGTGTCCGGCGCGTTGCTGGTCATGACCAGCAGCACGGGCACGACGCGCTGGTTGCAGCAGGGCGTTTCGAGGTTGTAGGTCAGGCTCTGGAAGATCAGCCGCTCGTACAGCGCCCGGAAGGAGGCCGTCAGCTCGCTCAGGTAGTTCGGGGAGCCGATGATCAGCCCGTCCGACGCGCGTATGGCGTCCAGCACCGGCGTCAGGCCGTCGCGACAGACACAGCGCCCCTTGTTCTTCTCCTTCTTGCAGCCGAAGCAGGAGATGCAGCCGGTGTACTTCTCCAGTCGGAACAGGTCGAAGCGCTGTATGGACGCCCCGGCGGCCTCCGCGCCCTTCGACGCCTCGGTGATCAGCGTATCGGTGTTCCAGCCCCGCCTGGGGCCCGCATTTACGACGATGATATTCTTGCCCATGGCATGCTCCCTCCGTTCGATGTGCTGTGTTGTCGTTCAAATCCCGCCTCGATATCCATTATACATCATATTTGTAGCTTTTTCCACACCGTGAGGCCTCCGACGGATTGCGCTTTCCCCTCCGTTTTGCTATAATCGCAGCGGGGCGCGTTTGCGCCGCACAGTTTGACACGCAAAAGGAGTGAGCCGCATGCTGCTTGGAGGAACTGTCGCCGGAAGCTGGACGACCCCGGAGGAATGGGAGGCGCTGCTGGTCATATCCCGCTTCAAGGCGGTGACCGCGCCCTTCGACTGCCGGACGGAGAGGGAGACGATCGCCGCCCTCCGCCGCGCCTGCGACAGGCACGGCGTGGCCATCGCGGAGATCGGCGTATGGAAGAACCTGTTTGACCCCGACCCGGCCAGGGCCGCCATGGCGATGGAATACGCCAAGGGACAGCTGGCGCTGGCGGACGAGGCGGGCATCCCCTGCTGCGTCAACATCGCGGGCACGGCCAGCGCCGCCGGATGGGACGCCGCCGACCCGGACAATTACCGCCCGGAGACCTATCGCCGCATCGTCGAATCCATCCGGGAGATCATCGACGCCGTCAGGCCGACCCGGGCCTGCTACTGCCTGGAGCCCATGCCGTGGATGGTGCCCGACGGGCCGGACGAATACTTGCAGCTGATCCGGGACGTGGACCGGCCCCAGTTCGCCGCCCACATGGATTTCGTCAACATGATCAACTGCCCGCGGCGCTATCTCGCGCCGGAGGCGTTCATCGAGGAATGCTTCGGCAAGCTGGCCGGGCACATCAAGAGCACCCACATCAAGGACACGCGGATGCACCCCACGCGGCTGACCACGGTCCTGGAGGAGTGCTCGCCCGGCGAGGGCACGCTGGACTACGAGAAGGTGCTGAAGATCATGGACCGGCTGCTGCCCGCAGACGCGCCGGTGCTGCTGGAGCACATGTCCACCTTCGAGGAATACGCGGCCGCCTACGACCATGTGGCCGCCGCGGCGGCCCGGGCGGGCGTGGCGGTGTGACCCGCCCTCACCGCGCCTCGAGCTGCTCCAGGCCCCTTCGGCCCAGCGCCGCCATCCGTCGGCAGTAGTCGTCGCTGCGCTTCTGGATGTCGTCCTGGTAGACCTCCAGCTCCGGCATGGACACGGCGAAGAAGTCATAGCCCACCGCGTCGAAGCCGTGGCGCTCGCCGAATATGATCAGCTGGTGGAAGGACTTCCTGGCCCTCTCGTCGT
The DNA here is from genome assembly GCA_900317565.1 of uncultured Eubacteriales bacterium. GTDB lineage: Bacteria > Bacillota > Clostridia > Christensenellales > Aristaeellaceae > UBA2862. The sequence continues at coordinate 17,985 of ONHI01000006.1, read as the reverse complement.
CGCCCAGCGCGTGGAAGGCCAGGCCCTGCCAGTAGATGTAATCGGAGGGCTGGTCGTTGTAGTAGCGCACGGGCTCGGGCACCTGGGAGCCGGCGGTGGCCAGCGCGAAGCATTCCGCGGCCTTCGCCCCGTCGCCCAGCGCGCGGTACGCCGCGCCCATCAGGTAGTGGGCCCGGTTGTCCGGCACGTTGTCCAGCTTGCCCTCGCCCAGGTTCTCGGGATAGCTGAGGGTCCGCCGGGCATATTCGATGGCGTCCCGCGGGCGATCCCCGGCCAGCGCCTTCTCCGCCAGGGCGAACAGCGCGGCCTTGTATTCGTCCGCCACCTTGCCCTCGCCGCCCTCCCACACCCGGAAGGTGTAGTGGGTCAGCAGGTCGAGGGCCTTTTCGTGCTGTCCGTCGGCGTTCAGCAGCGATACATAGGCCAGCATCAGCGCGTAGCGCTCCGGGATGATCTCCCCATGGGCCTCCAGCAGCGCCAGGCGCTCCCTGACCGGGCGCTCCAACCGCTTCAACAGCTGCTCCTGCTCCAGCAGGAAGCGGCTGTTTTTCGGCTCCAGGCGGCAGGCCTCGGCGATCTCCCCCGCCGCCAGGGCGCGATCCCCGTGGTTGTAGTGGGCGATGGAGAGGGCCCGGTGGGCCGGCGCGAGGTCGGGCATCTGATCGACGGCGGTCTGCCAGTGGCGCGTCGCGGCGGCGTACTGCCGCTTGTCGTACAGCAGCTCGCCCAGATAATAGTGGGCCTTCGGCGCGGCGGGCAGGATGGAGATGGCGTACTCCAGGATCAGCCTCTCGATCACTCTGTTGGGGAAGCACAGATCCGTGGGCAGCGCCTCGGCCCGCCTTCCGGCCTGAATGGCGGCGTCGCGGTCGCCCAGCCTGCCCCTGGCGAAGGCGACGGCGTAGTGCTTCATCGGGCTCTGTGCCGGGCAGGCCTCCAGCACAGTGATGGCGTCCGCCCAGAGGCCGAAGTCCATGCACTCATAGGCCACGTTCAGGGCCTCCTCGACGCGCCCGCCGGTGACCTGCTCGAATCGCGCCCCGTCGGCGCGCCACAGCAGCCCCAGGTACAGCGGATCGACGGCCAGGCTCTCTTCCACTAAGCGCCGGCATTCCTCCGCCCTGCCCGCCGTACGCGCCAGCAGGGCGGCCTTCAGCGCCCGCGCCTTCATGTTGTGCCAGCCCCGCAGCAGCGCCTCGTCCACGAAGCCCAGCGCCCCGGCGAGGTCCCCCCGCTTCACGGCGACGCAGGCCAGGTGCAGAAACGCCGCGCCGGAGGTCTCGGCGCTCCAGGTCGCCTTGAAGAAGGCGTCGCAGGCCTCGTCCAGCCGGTCCTGCAGCTCCAGGCACAGGCCCAGGTTGAGATACACCTCCCCGGCGTAGGGGTTCGGGTTTCGCCAGGTCTGCTTCCGGATGGCGGCGCGGAAGTACGGCTCGCTCTCGGCGATCCGGGCGTTGCGCAGCAGATAGAGGCCGTAGGCGTTGTTCAGCCGGATATCCGTGGGGTCGCGGCGCAGCCCCTCCAGGTAGTAGTCGGCGGGCAGGAACGTGGCGTGGCGGTACTGCTCCAGGTGCTGGCCCGCCAGGTACAGCTCCTCCAGCGAGCCGATCTCCCCGGGGGCCCTCAGCGCCTCGGCGGGCTCCGGCACGGGCTGGCTCCGCTTCACATACTCGGTGTAGCCGCACAGCAGCGCGCCGCCCGCGTCCCGGACCTCGACCCGGAAGTCCCGGAGGCCCTCCACCGTGTCCACGAACGCGGCCATCGGCGTGAGGTCGACGATCTTCCGGTAGACCTCGCGGCCCTGCGACCACAGCGCGACGCTGGCGCTGTTGAACACGCCGCTGGCGTAGACCTTGATCCGGGCCTTCGCCGCCCGGGCCTCCAGCGCCGCGTTGGCGGCCCTGCCGAAGGCGAAGGGGTCGGGCTCGATCACCGCGCCGTCCGCGTCCAGGAAATCCACGCCCAGCGCCACGTCCTTCGTGGCGTTGCTCACCCGGCCCACGGTCTTGTAGGGCATGAAGTACTGCGCGAAGCGCTTCTCCTCCCCCGGCTTGAGCCAGGTGAAGTCCGGCTGGTTGTCGCAGAACACGCCGGTCATCAGCTCGATGTAGGGGCCGTCCTCGTCGGTCAGATTCCGGTCCCACTCCCTGCCGAAGTCGCCGCAGCCCCAGGTCCACTGCTTCTTGCCGGGGCTGATGTGATGGTCCGCCACGTGCAGAAGCCCCGCGTCGCGCCCCTCGTCGAAGTTGCCCACGAAGTCGAAGTCCGAATGGGCGGCCATGTAGGAGGTGGGCACGCGGATATTTTTGTAGCGGGAGATGTCCACGCCCGCGGAATAGTCCGCCTTGTAGTATTCGCCGGTGGCGATGGGAAACGTGGACACGGCGCGCTTGCCGTGGTCGTACACGGCGGTGACGTCCGGCGGGAACACCGAGAAGGTGTGCTCGTTCACGCTCACGGCGGGGTTGGCCCACCACAGGAAGGTCTGGGGATAGTCCGTGGGGTTGAACAGCCTGCCCTTGATCTCGATGTAGGCCTTGTCGGGGTACAGCGTGATGGCGGCGTTGCCCTTGGTGCCGTTGATGCGGTCCGTCTCGCCCAGCGTGACGGTGGCGGAGCCGTCCGGGTTCTCCGAGAGGGCATAGTCCACGGGCATGAAGGTGGACGGGCGGTGGTGCTGCGGCCAGTTGAATTCGATGCCGCCGGAGATCCACGGCCCCGCCAGGCCCACCAGCGCGGGCTTGATGACCCGGTTGTAGTACACGAAATCATAGCCGTTGGTCTTGTCCAGCGCCCGCTGGATGCGCCCGCCCAGCTCCGGCAGGATCATCACGTACAGGTAATCGTTCTCCAGTATGACCGCCCGGTATTCCACATCCCGCTTCTCCCCGTCGATCCATTCGCAGATGGGCACGGGATACACCTTGCCGGTGGAGCCCTGGTAGGCCCGCTTTTCGATGAACAGCGGGTTCTTCTCCAGCGCGCCGGTCTTGTAGGTGGGGATGGCGATCGTCTGCTCGTACACGGATGTCTTGTTCATGGTCATCTCTCCTTGGGGTCGGGTGCGCTGCCGCGCGGTGCCGGGAAACATACATGCATTATAACACACTATTCCCCCACGCGGCGGGATTTCCTGCCGGAGCGCGGAAAAAACAGAAACCTTCGCTTTTTCCTGCGGGTTTCACACAGAATCAACACCGAATCAACATCAACGCGCTTCCACCGGTCATAAAGATTCATTATAATTGTGCTGCTCTTGGAAACGGGCGCAAGCACGTTTCCGGCGCGCGGCGAGCGTCCGCGCAACAATGCGCATGCCGAGCATGCAAACGATACGAAAGGAAGTACCCTGAAATGAAGAAGATCTTTGCTCTGATGCTGGTTCTGGCTCTGCTGGTGTTCGGTCTGACCGCCTGCAAGAAGGCTGAGCAGAAGGCCGAGGAGACCGCTGCTGCCGTCGAGGAGAAGGTTGAGGAGACCACCGAGGCCGTCGAGGAGAAGGCCGAGGAGACCACCGAGGCCGTCGAGGAGAAGGCCGAGGAAGCCACTGAGGCCGTCGAGGAGAAGGTTGAGGAAGCCGCCGACGCCGCTGAGGCCGCCGTCGAGGAAGCTGCCGACACCGCTGAGGCCGCCGTCGAAGAGGCTACTGAGAACGTCGAGGAAGCTGCCCAGAACTAATCCGGTACTGGCATGAAACCGGCCCGCGCACATGGCGCGGGCCGGTTTTTGCATGTCGGTCACCGTTTTTTCTGCTCCAGCCGGGCGATCTCCCGCAGGTGATTGTCCACGCCCTCGCCCTCGACCACGCCCCAGTCCTCGCGCAGGATATCGATGATGCGGCGTTGGGCGGCGATGGCGGCGGCGTAGTCGCCCATGATCTCCCGGATCTGGGCCACGCTCTCCTCGCAGTCCACGAAGCGGGGCTTCTGCCGCAGCGCGATGGCCTTGTCATAGGCGGCCAGCGCCGCGTCGTAGCGGCTCAGCTTGGCCATCTCGTCGGCGTAGGCGGCCCAGACCAGCCAGTCCTCCGGCGCCCGGGCGGTCATCTTCTCCCACCAGGCCAGCGCGCCGGGCAGGTCGCACTCGGCCAGGCAGATCTGGCCCAGGTACATCTCGCAGCGCCAGTTGTCCCAGACCCCGCGCAGCCGGTCCACGTACGCCCTAGCCTCGGGGACGCGCCTGTCGGCGATCAGCAGGTCGATCAGCCACATGTAGTTGTGCCAGTCCTCCGGGTGGGCCGCCACCACACCCTTGTAAAAGTCGATCAGCTTGTGGTGGTTGATGAGGTTCCAGTCCTGCAGGACTCCGCTCTCCGCTGCGAACACCGCGTTGTGGGCGTCCTTCTGCTCCGGGTTCAGCCGCAGTGCCTCCCGGGCCAGCGGCGCGGCCAGCTCACGGTATTCCTCCGCCCGCTTGTTGTAAAGCTGCGCCAGCAGCAGCGTCGCCCGGGGGCGCTCCCCCGCCACGTCCCGCCGCTCCTTCAGCCAGCGCCGGATCTGCTCGAATTCATCGTCCGGCAGGAAGCGCACGTCCTCCAGCATGCCCTCCACCCGGGCGTAGCGGGTCTCGTCCGTCATGGAGAACAGCCCGTCGATGGTGGTGCCCAGCAGCACCGAAAGCTCCGGCAGCAGCTGTATGTCCGGCATGCCCACGCCGTTCTCCCACTTGGAGACCGCCTGGGCCGTCAGGTTCAGCCGCTGCGCCAGCTGCTCCTGGGTCATGCTCCGGGCCAGCCGCAGCCGCCGGATGTTCGCGCCGATATCGCATTGCATGTGCATCCCTCCTCTGTGATGCCTCCATTATAAACGCCCCGGCCATCTTTGCCAATGACCGGGGCGTTGAGTGGACTTGAAAATGGGTTGAGACATCGGCTGCGGTCCTACAGTCCCTTCAAGAACCGCTCCAGCCGGTCCATGGCCTCGGAGAGGTTCTGCATGGAGGAGGCGTAGCACATGCGCACGAAGCCCTCGCCGCCCTGGCCGAAGGCGGTGCCGGGGATGGCGGCGACGTGCTCGCGGATCAGGAACTGCTCGCAGAACTCGGCGCTGGTCATGCCGGTGGACTGGATGCAGGGGAAGGCGTAGAACGCGCCCCGGGGCTCGAAGCACTCCAGGCCCACGCTGCGCAGCTTGTCCAGCAGGAAGCGGCGGCGGTAGTCATAGTCCTTGCACATCATCTGGATGTCGCCGTCGCCGTCGCGCATGGCCTCGATGGCGGCGTACTGGCTGGTGGTGGGGGCGCACATGATGGCGTACTGGTGGATCTTCACCATCTGCCGGATCAGCTCCGCCGGGCCGCACACGTAGCCCAGCCGCCAGCCGGTCATGGCGTAGGCCTTGGAGAAGCCGTTGACCACCAGCGTGCGCTCGTACATGCCGGGGATGCTGGCGATGGACACGTGGTGCCCGCCGTAGGTCAGCTCGGCATAGATCTCGTCGGACAGCACGATGATGTTGGTGTCCTTCAGCACCTCGGCGAGGGCCTCCAGGTCCTTTCGCTCCATGATCGCGCCGGTGGGGTTGTTCGGGAAGGGCAGCACCAGCAGCTTGGTCCGCGGCGTGATGGCGGCCCGCAGCTCGTCGGCGGTCAGGCGGAATTCGTTCTCGGCTTTCGTCTGCACATACACCGGCACGCCGCCCACCAGCTCCACGATGGGGCCGTAGCACACGAAGGACGGCACCGGCACGATCACCTCGTCGCCCTCGTTCACGATGGCCCGCACGGCGATGTCGATGCCCTCGCTGCCGCCCACGGTGACCACCATCTGCTTCATCGGGTCGTATTGCAGCGCGAAGCGGCGGTTCAGGTATTTTGCGATCTCCCGCCTCAGCTCCGCCAGGCCGGCGTTAGAGGTGTACTTGGTGAAGCCCTTCTCCAGCGCGTAGACGCCGGCGTCCCGGATATGCCAGGGCGTGACGAAGTCCGGCTCGCCCACGCCCAGGGAGATGGCGTCGCCGGAATCCATGTTTTCCAGCAGGTCGAAGAACTTGCGGATGCCGGAGGGCGCGATGCCCTTCACCCGGGCCGACAGGGCGGATTCATAGTCGATCATACAAACAACACCCTCTCTTCCTGCTCGGGCAGCTTGGCGAACAGGTGGTTTTTCTCCTTGTACTTCTTCAGTATGAAGTGGGTCGCCGTGCCGGTGACGCCGTCGATGACGGCCAGCCGGGCGTGCACGAACTCCGCCACCGCCCGCAGGCTGCGGCCCGTGATGGTGACGGCCAGGTCGTAGGCGCCGGACATCAGGTAGAGGCTCTCCACCTCCTCATACTGGTAGATGCGCTCGGCGATGCGGTCGAAGCCGTCGCCCCGCTGGGGCGCGATGCGCACCTCGATCAGCGCGGTCACCAGCTCGTCGTCGGTCTTGGTCCAGTCGATCAGCGCCGGATAGCCCAGGATCACGTGGTTCTTCTCGTACTCCGCGATCTCGTCAGCCACGTCCTTCTCCTCCCGGCCCAGCATCGTCGCCAGCTGCTGCGGCGTCTGGCGGCAATCCTTCTCCAGCAAATTCAAGAGCTCGCTGTTCATGCGCTCTTCCTCCCTTTTCCCGAATCACGAAGCGCCGCCGGGACCGATGCGGGATCGGAACCCCGGTGGCAGCGTTTCTATCATTATAGAGGGTTTGGCGGGGAAGGTCAACTGAAAAATTGAAACAAACCGTCAAATTGCCGGAAGGGAAGCGCCAAAAATGCCCAAAACATGCCGTTTTCATCCAAAAAATCAACACGCAATCCGTTGCGCAATCCCGCGTTCTGTGATATAGTCACAAAAAGACTGGTTTATCGGCGAAGGACCGCCGCGGCGGGGATACAGGTCCCGCACACGCACGGACACCGCGCATCCAAATACTTTCGGAGGTGTTTTTGTGGAATTTGAACGCATGACCGTCGCCCAAATCAAAGAAAGCATTCTCAACAAGCTGCACACCCAGTTTGCCTGCGATGTGAGCGACGCCACGCCGGAACAGCTGTACCAGGCCCTGGCCCTGGTGGTGCGCGATGAGATCATGCAGCGCCGCAGCTATTCCCGCGACGCCCGCAAGGAGCAGCAGGCCAAGAAGCTGTACTATCTCAGCGCCGAGTTCCTGGTGGGCCGCGCCCTGCACAACAACATGGTGAACCTGGTCAACGAGAACAACTACATGCAGGCCCTGGACGAGCTGGGCATCGACCGCTCCGTGGTGTTCGAGGAGGAGCCGGAGCCCGGCCTGGGCAACGGCGGCCTGGGGCGCCTGGCGGCCTGTTTCCTGGATTCCCTGACCACGCTGAAGCTGCCCGCCATGGGCTGCACCATCCGTTATGAGTTCGGCCTGTTCCGCCAGAAGCTGGTGGACGGCTATCAGGTCGAGGTGCCGGACAATTGGCTGGCCAGCGGCAACATCTGGGAGATCCCCCATCCCCAGGACACCATGGAGATCCACTTCGGCGGCCGCATCGAGACCTATGAGGACAACGGCCGCACCTATTACCGCCACCTGGACTACAAGACCGTGCAGGCCGTGCCCTACGACATCCCCGTGGTGGGCTACGACAGCACCAAGGTCAACTTCCTGCGCACCTGGAGCGCCCGCTCCGTGCAGCAGATCGACATGATGCACTTCAACCGCGGCCAGTACATCCAGGCCATGGAGGAGCGCGAGCTGGCGGAGGTCATCTCCAAGATACTGTATCCCAACGACGACAGCTATCAGGGCAAGGAGCTGCGCCTGAAGCAGCAGTATTTCTTCTCCTCCGCGTCCGTACAGTACGCCGTGAAGGACTTCATCGACGTCTACGGCTACAACTGGACCATCTTCCCGGACATGGTGGCCATCCACATCAACGACACCCATCCCGCCGTGGCCATCCCCGAGCTGATGCGCATACTGATGGACGATTACGGCCTGGGCTGGGACGACGCGGAGAGCATCGCCCGCCGCACCTTCGCCTACACCAACCACACCGTGCTGGTGGAGGCGCTGGAGAAGTGGCCGGAGAGCCTGTTCCAGGAGCAGCTGCCCCGCATCTACATGATCCTGCAGGAGATGAACCGCCGGCTGTGCGCCAAGCTGTGGGACGCCTTCCCCGGCCAGTGGGACCGCATCGGCCACATGGCGATCCTGGCCTACAACCAGGTGCACATGGCAAACCTGTGCGTGGCCTACACCAACTCCGTCAACGGCGTATCCGCCATCCACACGGACATCCTCAAGCGCCAGACCTTCCACGACTTCTACATGCTGGAGCCCCGGAAGTTCGTCAACGTCACCAACGGCATCACCCATCGCCGCTGGCTGATGCAGTGCAACCCCGCGCTGTCCGGCCTGATCGACGAGGCCATCGGCGACGCCTGGCGCAAGGACATGAGCAAGATCGCCGATCTGAAGCCCTTCGCCGACGACGCCGCCTTCCAGCAGAAGTTCGCGGAGATCAAGTATCACAACAAGCTGCGCCTGGCGGACCACGTGTACCGCCACCAGGGCATCGAGATGAACCCCGAGAGCATATTCGACGCCCAGGCCAAGCGCTTGCACGAGTACAAGCGCCAGCTGATGAACGCGCTGGGCATCATGATGCTCTACAATGATATCGACGAGCATCCCGAGCAGGAATTCCACACCCGCACCTTCATATTCGGCGCGAAGGCCGCCCCGGGCTATCACCGGGCCAAGCTGACCATCAAGCTGATCAACGCCGTGGGCGACCTGGTGCGCAAGCATCCCAGGGCCAGCAAGCTGATCAACGTGGTGTTCCTGGAGAACTACTGCGTCTCCCAGGCGGAGCTGCTGATGCCCGCCACCGAGATCAGCCAGCAGATCTCCACCGCCGGCAAGGAGGCCAGCGGCACTGGCAACATGAAGTTCATGATGAACGGCGCGGTGACGCTGGGCACCATGGACGGCGCGAATTGCGAGATCTACGACCAGGTCGGCGCGGACAACATCTACATCTTCGGCCTGACGGCCCAGGAGGTGGAGCGCGGCTACGCCACCTATCGCGCCCACGACGTCTACGAGACCAACCCCAGGATCCGCAAGGTCATGGAGCAGCTGATCGACGGCACCCTGTGTCCCGAGAATCCCCGCATGTTCCAGGAGATCTATCACTCCCTGCTGTTCGGAGACGGCGGCGGGATGGCCGACCCCTACTTCGTGCTGAAGGACCTGACCAGCTACATCACCGCCCAGAAGCAGATGATGCGCGATTACGACAACCGCGAGCTGTGGCTGCACAAGGCCATCATGAACACCGCCTGCTCCAGCCCGTTCACCTCCGACCGCAGCATCGAGGAGTACAACAAGCTGATCTGGCATCTGAATCCCCTGAAGCTGTAATATCGCGGGCGGGGGAGCTGTAATAATTCCTCGGGCCGGTTTTTAAAACCGGCCCGATATTCGACCAGGAGTGATCTGATGACCATCTATCATGATTCCCGCGATCCCGTGTTCCGCTCTCCGCTGGGGGCGGTGCCCTGCGGCAGGAGTCTGCGGCTGCGCGTGCGGGCGGAGGGCCTGCACAGGGTGTGCCTGCGGCTGTGGTGGCAGAACGCCGAGAGCCTGCTGCCCATGAAGCCCGCCCATTCGGACCTGTATGAGTGCGAGGTCACGCTGCCCGCGGAGCCGGGGCTGCTGTGGTATTTCTTCGTGGCGGAGGATTACGACGGCAGGACCTGGTATCTGGGCAACGCGGCGGACGGTCTGGGCGGCGTGGGCGCCATGACCGAGGGCGAGCCCGGCGGCTACCAGGTGACGGTCTACGATCCCGCCTACCGGACGCCGGAATGGATGCGCAACGGCATGATGCTGCAGATCATGGTGGACCGCTTCTGCTGCGCGGGCAAGAAGGACGTGAACAACCTGCCCCCGGCTTCCTATTATCACATCCGCTGGGACGACGACCCCACGCTGATCATCAACGACGACAAGTATGGCGACAACTGCAACAACGATTATTTCGGCGGCAACCTGAAGGGCATCGAATCAAAGCTGGACTACATCCAGGGGCTGGGCGTCACCGTGCTGTACTTCAACCCGATCTTCAAGGCCCGCAGCAACCACAAGTACAACACCGGCGATTACATGACCATCGATCCCAGCTTCGGCACCGAGGCGGACTTCAGGGCCCTGTGCGCCGCGGCCGAAAAGCGGGGCATCCGGGTGGTGCTGGACGGCGTGTTCTCCCACACCGGCTCCGACAGCCTGTATTTCAACCGGGACGGCAGCTACGGCCCCGGCGGGGCCTACAACGACCCGGAATCCCCCTATCGGGAGTGGTACCGCTTCAAGCAGTGGCCGGACGATTACGAGTGCTGGTGGAACTTCAAGACGCTGCCCAACGTCAGCGAAGAGACCGAGAGCTACCAGAACTTCATTATCGCGGACGACGACAGCGTCACCGCCCACTGGATCCGCGCGGGCGCGTCGGGCTGGCGGCTGGACGTGGCCGACGAACTGCCCATGGAATTCATCCGCAGGCTCCGCAGGCGCATCCGCCGGGAGAAGCCGGACGCCGCGCTGATCGGCGAGGTCTGGGAGGACCCCACCAACAAGGTGGCCTACGGTGAAATGCGCTGCTACAGCCTGGGCGACACGCTGGACAGCTGCATGAACTATCCCCTGCGGGACGCCATACTGGACTTCATGCGCTGCCATTGCGACGCCGGGACCTTCGTGCGCAGGCTGGAAAACCTGTGGGAGAACATGCCCGCCCCCTTCTTCTACTCCGAAATGAACCTGCTGGGCAGCCACGATACCCCCCGGGCCATCAGCGTGCTGGCCGATATCGGCGACATGGCCCCGGACAGGATCTACCGCCATCCCTTTATGATGAGCCCCGAGGACTACGCCCGGGGCAGGCAGCGCATGATCGCGGCCTGGTCGCTGATCTGCGCGCTGCCGGGCATGCCCTGCCTGTACTACGGCGACGAGGCGGGCCTGACCGGCATGGCCGATCCCTACAACCGCGCCACCTATCCCTGGGGACGCGAGGACGCCAAGCTGGTGGAAACCTACCGCGGCATCATGAACAATCGCATGCAGACCCCGGCGCTGCGCACCGGCGAGATGCGGTTGAGCGCCTACGGCGCGGACGTGGTGCTGGTGGAGCGCCAGATCACCGGCGGCAGGGATGTCTTCGGCGCGCCCGCCAAGAACGACATTCGGGTGCTGGCGGTGAACCGCTGCGGCGAGCAGCGGCGCATCGAATACGGCGGCAAGGTGTGGGAGATCCCGCCGGAGTCCGCCACCTGGCTCCAGCCCGCAGCCGAAAAGCCCGCGAAGAAAAAAACGGAAAAGTGGAGAAAATGATATGATATGAACGGCCCGGTCGCTCGCGCGACCGGGCCGCCACTATTCCTACTCCCTATTCCCTACTCCCTACTCCCTACTCCCTACTCCCTACTCCCTATTCCCTACTCCCTGCCCCAGCAGGTCGTCCAGCGTCACCTGGTTCGTGATCAGCGGGTCGGTGGCGGCGCTCTTCCTGATCCTGCGGGCGTTGGCCTGGCGCAGGCGGGCGATCTCCTTTTCCTGGCTGGTGATCAGATCCTGCATGCGGCGCACGGTCTCGGCGGCCTCGTCCTGCTGCTGGCGCAGCTTCCTGCGCAGTTCGGTGGTCTGCTGCTCCAGCTGCTCCATCTTCAGCCGCTTCGCGCCGTCCTCCTTCTCCGCCAGTATGCGCAGCCCGCTCTCCCGGAACAGGGAGACGTTCAGGTCGCTGGCGCGGGTCTCCATCTCGTGATAGTCGCTCTCAAAGGACGCCATGCGGCTGCGCAGGCGGCGGATCTCCGCCTCCCGCCGGTCCAGCACCTGCTGCAAATTCTGCCGGATGGCCCGGTCCCGCTGCAGCTCGTGACAGCGGCTGTGGAATTTTGCCAGCGCGCTGCGCAGCGCCAGGCAGCGCCAGATCAGCCAGGCCGACAGCCCAACCAGCGCCACCAGGGCGATGATCGCGTAAATCAAATTGCTCACCACATCATACTCTTTATCGTTGTCCCATTATATCACATTTCCGGGGCCCGCGCAATCCATGCCGCGAACCGTCGCCGGTCCAATCATTAACATTCCAATAAGATGTGTCCGGCACGCAGGAATTTGCACCGTTCTTGTAGAATTCAATGCCGGTGAGGTGAACGGCATGGCAGAGGAGCGAAGGCGGGCCGTCGCGGTGGGATTCAGCCGCGGGCTCGGGGAATGCGCCGCCATGCTGGAGGCGTTCGGGTACGCCCCGGCGATCCCCGCGGCAAGCGCGGCGGATGGCCTGGGGCTGATCCGGGAACGCCGGCCGGAGCTGGTGCTGTCGGACGCGGTGCTGCCCGGCGGGGACGGCGTCGCCCTCGCCCGACAGATACGCGCGCTCAGGCTGGACGTGCAGCCGGCCCTGCTGGTGCTGAAGCCCCGGGGCATGCCGCTGCCGGGCGCAACGGAGCTGGAGGCGCTGTGCGCGCTGGCCATCGACGCGCCCGCGTCGGAGCGCTCCCTGGGCGAGGCGCTGGAGCGTCTGGAGGCCCTGGAGCCGCCGCTGCCGCCGGAAAAGGCCGCGCGGCTGGAGGCGCTGCTGGACGCATTGGGCGTGCCGGATCATCCTGGGCGGGAGGACCTGACCCGGGCCGTCGCCCTGGTTTGGGCGGACCGGCGCAGGCTGCGGGCGCTGCGGGCGGGGCTCTATGCCCGGCTGTCCCGGGACGCGGGCCGCACCCCGGCGCAGGTGGAGCGGGCCATACGCCACGTGATCGACGCCGCATGGCGCACGGGCGATATCGGGCAGCAGCACCGGATTTTCGGAGACACGATCGACGCAAGGCGCGGCAAGCCCACCTGCGGCGAAATGATCGCGCAGCTTGCGGATATACTACGATGGGAGGGATAACATTGAAGAAGATGAAGCGCGTTGTGGTGCTCGTGCTGGACGGCGCCGGCGCGGGCTGGCAGCACGACGCCGCCCAGTACGGCGACGAGGGCGCGAACACGCTGAAACACGTGATCGAGCAGGCCAACCCCTATATTCCCAATCTGGAGGAGCTGGGCATCAAGCACCTGCTGGGCATGCAGGGCCCGGACGCGGACGACCCCATCGGCTGCTACGGCACGATGCTGGAGAAGGCCGCCGGGAAGGACACCACCACGGGCCACTGGGAAATTGCCGGCCTGACGCTGGAAAAGCCCTTCCCCACCTATCCCAACGGCTTTCCGCCGGAGGTCATACAGGCCTTCGAGGAGGAGACCGGCATGGGCACCATCGGCAACAAGGTGGCCTCCGGCACCGAGATCATCCAGGAGCTGGGCGCGGAGCACCTGCGCACCGGCAAGCTGATCATCTACACCTCCGCGGACAGCGTGTTCCAGATCGCCGCCCACGAGGCGGTGCTGCCCGCGATGGAGCTGTGGCACGTGTGCCGCATCGCCCGGCGCATATTGAAGGGCGAGCACAGCGTGGGCCGCGTGATCGCCCGGCCCTTCGAGGGCAACGTGGGCGAGTTCGTGCGCACCGCGAACCGGCGCGATTTCTCGGTGGACCCCACCGGGCGCACGATGATGGACGCGCTGAAAGGCGCGGGCTACGACGTGCTGGCCGTGGGCAAGATCGAGGACATCTTCAACCACCGGGGCATCACCCAGTCCAACCACGCCGCGGGCAACCCGGCCTGCATCGACGCCACCATCGACTTTTTGAAGAAGGACCGCTGGCGCGGGCTGATGTTCGTGAACCTGGTGGACACGGACATGCAGTACGGCCACCGGCGCAACGTGCCCGGCTTCGCCCAGTCGCTGGAGGAGTTCGACAAGCGGCTGCCGGAGATCATGAAATACCTGGGCGAGGACGGCATGCTGATCATCACCGCGGACCACGGCTGCGACCCGGCCTACACCGCCCACACCGACCACACCCGCGAGCGCGTGCCGCTGCTGGTCTGGGGCCTGGGCGTCGAGGAGGGCGTGAACCTGGGCGAGCGCGCCACCTTCGCGGATGTCTCCGCCACGGTGCTGGAGGCGCTGGGCTGCAATGAAAAGCTGGACGGCACCTCCTTCTACAGGGATATCGCCCTGGATTGACCAAAACGGCGCATATTTTACAAAAAAGGGCTTTTCTTTCCCTGTGGTATGGGGTAAAATTAATGATGTAGTTATAGGTGTATGAGAGCAATTCTCTGCACCCCAATAAGGACTATATTTTTAGGAGGTTTTTCCAATGGCTGTTAAAGTTGCTATCAATGGTTTTGGCCGCATTGGCCGCCTGGCTTTCCGTCAGATGTTCGGCGCTGAGGGCTATGAGATCGTCGCCATCAACGACCTGACCACCCCCAAGATGCTGGCTCACCTGCTGAAGTATGACTCCACCCAGGGCAACTACGCCCGCGACCACAAGGTCGAGGCCACCGAGGATTCCATCGTGGTGGACGGCCATGCCATCCGCATCTACGCCGAGAAGAACGCCGCCGATTGCCCCTGGGGCGAGCTGAAGGTGGACGTCGTTCTGGAGTGCACCGGCTTCTACACCAGCAAGGAAAAGTCTCAGGCTCACATCCAGGCTGGCGCGCGCAAGGTCGTCATCTCCGCTCCCGCCGGCAATGACCTGCCCACCATCGTCTACAACGTGAACCACACCACCCTGAAGCCCGAAGATACCATCATCTCCGCCGCTTCCTGCACCACCAACTGCCTGGCGCCCATGGCCAAGGCCCTGAACGACGGCTGGGCCATCGAGTCCGGCATCATGTGCACCATCCACGCCTACACCGGCGACCAGATGATCCTGGACGGCCCGCAGCGCAAGGGCGACCTGCGCCGCTCCCGTGCCGGCGCCGTGAACATCGTGCCCAACAGCACCGGCGCTGCCAAGGCCATCGGCCTGGTCATCCCCGAGCTGAACGGCAAGCTGATCGGCGCGGCCCAGCGCGTGCCCACCCCCACCGGCTCCACCACCATCCTGAACGCCGTGGTCAAGGGCCAGCCCACCAAGGACGAGATCAACGCCCAGATGAAGAAGGAAGCCACCGAGTCCTTCGGCTACAACACCGACGAGATCGTCTCCTCCGACATCATCGGCATGCGCTTCGGCTCCCTGTTCGATGCCACCCAGACCATGGTCCAGAATCTGGACAACGGCACCAGCCAGGTCCAGGTCGTGTCCTGGTACGACAACGAGAACAGCTACGTGAGCCAGATGGTTCGCACCATCAAGTACTTCTCCGAGCTGAAGTAATTGTCTCACAGGGGTTTTCGCCCCTTCGCCCACTTGCGGCAACCGCCGCAGGTACGAAAAATGTTGAACTACCCGCGTAGGCTGTTTTGACAACGCTGAAATGGGTACGATAGGCATTATCCCCTCTTTCTGACTGGTAAAACAGAAGGAAAGAGGGGTTTTTCTATGGATTTCAGTACAGCCATTCAGGAGTTCGGTTTCGACTGTAAGATTCGGAAGCTGTCGGCCAAAACCATTGACAACTACCGCAAGCAGCTGCTTTACCTTCAAAGGTATCTGTCAGATGAACACAAGATAACAGATGTCGCGGCGGTCCGCGCTTCTCATATCAAGCTGTTTCTGGACATGATGGATGACAAGGGCAGGAAGGCGCGATACATCAACGATTTGTTAAAGGTGTTCAAAACCTTCTTCAACTACTGCAAGGCAGAAGGCTACATCACAGAGAGGCCCACCGCCAGAATACACAATATGAAGCAGCCGAAGGTGGTCATTCTCACCTTTTCAGAAGAGGAAATCCGCAAGCTGTTAAGCTATTATCACAAGCGGGACTTTCTGAGCGTTCGCAACAGGACCATGATCGCCCTGTTCTTCGATACTGGCATGAGGCTGGCGGAAGTCCTAACCCTGCGTCCAGAGCAAATCCACGATGATTATATTCTGGTTCATGGCAAGGGCAATAAGGAAAGGCTTGTGCCAGTCTCGCCTTATCTTGCGAAGTCCCTGTTGCAGTATCAGGCCATGCGCGAAAGCTACTTTGAGGGCGGGAAGTTCCCAGAAGGCTATGTTTTTGTGTCCAATCGCGGGCGCAAGCTGACGCCAGAAGCAGTAACCAAGTTTTTGAAGAAAGCGGCAAAGGAAGTCGGCGTCAATCCGCAGGTCCGCGTGTCGCCGCACACCTGCCGCCACACCTTCGCCCATTTGCAGTTGAAGAATGGACTGGACCTTTACAGCCTGTCCCGCTTGATGGGCCATGAGAATATCGCCATCACACAGAGATATTTAGAAGGCGTTCAAGATAAGGAGGTATTGAAGGCGGCACAGAAGTCGGGTGTGTTGGCAAATCTGTGACCCACAGGCTTTTACATCTTCTGGCGTTGAAGGTTACATCTTTTCGCTTTGGCTTACAAACTTCAAGACAGGATTATAACCATTTGGTCGAGGCTTACGAAAAACCGCGTAAGCCTCTTTTTTATTGAAGTCGAGGGTCTACACATTATAAATAATTTTCTATGTGTCCGAAAAGTGTAACAGGGTTATGGGTATAATATAGCTACAAGGTTGAGGGAAGCACCCCAACAAAAGAGAAAAGGAAAGCGAGGATTCCAGTATGAAGAACGAGATGATTATTGACAAGGCGAACAAGACCCTGACTGTCACAAAGGACTTTATGATGAAGGCGGGCCAGTTCGGCACTCCCGAATTTGAGAAGGCTTTGGAAGCCAAGCAGAACTTTCCTGGCTTTACGCTGGTAGTTCGCACGATTAAGCGCAACTCTGAAAAATGGACCTATGGTAAGCTGACCTATGACCGCATGGAAAGGGAGTTCGCGGAAAAGCTGGAAGAGATACGAAAGAGGTATGAATGAAGCGGGCCGCCGCCGCGACAGACCGCGATTGATTTAACAGGCCGCCGCATTGACAAAGGGCATTCAGGTATGATAAACTCTGTTTGTAGTTCGGTAAACCAGTCGGTCGAGGTACGATAAACCATCGACTTTTCAGCGGAAAAAAGGGCCTACAAAAAGCGCGAAACCCCTTGATTTGGCGGCGTTTTCGCCGCCAAATCAGGTCGTGTCCTGGTCAACGAGAACAGCTACGTGAGCCAGATGGTTCGCACCATCAAGTACTTCTCCGAGCTGAAGTAATTCAACCGGGATCGCTTGATAACGCGCCCTTCCGAGAGGAAGGGCGCGTTTTAGTGCAACCCTTCCAGTTATTGTATCTCCTGATCCAGTTCATCAAAAACCTTTGCGCTGAAAAACTCTCCCAATGTCATATCAATGCCATCACACAGCTTCTTGATCAGATTGATCGTTACTTCTTTCCTCCGTCCGTCCAGCATACTGTAGACCGTGGAAGGTGTCACACCCGACAGATTCGCCAATTCATTCGCTCGTATACCTCGTATATCCATGATCTCACGAAATCTGATAACGACCGCTTCTTTGACTCCCATTTCCATCACCTCAAGATGATGATAGAAAATTTTATGCACATGCGTATACGCACTTGCGTTTTTATGAGTTATAGTGTATAATCTATATATGTACGCAACTGCGTAATTATATGAAAGGGGTTGGGTTCATGGGATATCTTATTGGCTATCTGATTGTTGGCATTATTTTCGGTTTTATCACAAAATCGATAAATAATAGTCGTGGACGTGAGGGTGGTTTCTGGTGGGGATTCTTTCTTGGAGTAATCGGAATCATTATCGTAGCAGTTCGTCCCAAAGACTGATTCATTGTCTGATCTGCACTGGTGATCAATATGGAGATCAACTAAGAAAGACCAACTATGAAAAGTCAACCCCTCCGAAGGGGTTGAGAGGCGGGACGGGCGAGATTTAACCTGCGCATAACAATGTAACAAAAGGGACAGGAAAAGGCCCTGAGGCGCAAGGCAGCAAGGCAATGTGAAGTCAAGATAAGTTTTAGCGTTTGACGTAAGGGCGGTTTTCGGTAAGGATCGCGTGAATGATGTAGCAGAGCTTACGGGAAACCGCGCCGAGACAGGTGCTGTGGTGTTTGCCTTCGGCTCGCTTGCGCTGGTAGAAAGCGCCGAGATCGGGGTCGAAGTGA
>ONHI01000011.1:75995-77657 GCA_900317565.1 uncultured Eubacteriales bacterium | reverse complement strand
CGAGGGCAAGACCGTGGAGCAGACCTACTCCGTCAAGGACTACATCGTGGCCTACGAGACCGTGGCCAGCCGCTTCGATTCGACCACCACGGCGCTGGTGCGCGCGCTGGCGGACTACGGCCACTACGCGCAGCCCTGCCTGTCCGAGGCCAACGGCTGGAAGATCGGCACGGACTACGCCGAGATGGACGTGTTCTACCGCAAGGGCATGGATTACGACGCCGTCGTGAAGGTGGTAAAGGACTATGCCATCGTCAAGGAATTCGGTGAATCCGACTTTGAGAAGATCACCTTCAACCTCAACCTGCAGAGCCAGACGGATATCCGCGTCTACTTCAAGCCCAAGGCAGACTACGCCGGCAGCGTGACCGCCCGGCTCAACGGGAATAACGTCAAGGCCCAGAAGCTGTCGGACGGTCGTTACCGGGTCGATAAGACGGGTAACTCCGCCCATAAGCTCAGCGAAACTTATACCATCGAAGTGGAGACGCAGTCCGGGAAGGCGAAGGTGAAGGTATCGGTGCTCAGCTATGTCAACTCGATTCTCAATGGCAACTACGGAGAGAGCACCAAGAATTGCGTTTCTGCGTTGTACTATTACTACAGGGCAACCACGGACTACCGCGCGGCGCACGGTTATTGACGGAAAGGAGTATTCGATTCATGAAGGAGCAATATGAACCGCTGGAGCTCGAGGTCGTCGAGTTTGATGGCGGGGATGTAATAACGGAAAGCCCCGGCGACGGGAATACGCCTGAAGGGGAATAACGGCAATTATTGTATAAAGGAGCGCGTATGCCATGAAGATTTTCGGCCTGATCGTCGCCATACTGATCTGGCTGCTGACCGCCTTCGGCTGTGAGCCGGCGAAGCCCTCGGACATTTCGGGCGAGGCCCCCGTGACCACGGTCGCGCCGACGAAGCGCCCCTCGAACCCGACGGCCACGCCGAAGCCCACGACGCCGCCGAGTTCCTCCGACAAGGAGGACACCCTCCTGCCCGAGATCTGACGGACAGGAGGGCGTGCGCGCAAAAACGGCGCGGGCGAAGCTGTCGCAATCCCGGTATTTGTGATTTCCCCGGAAAACCCACCCGGGCGATTGGATTTGAAAGGAGAAGATGAAGATGTTGAGCAATGACAAGAAGAACACCGAGGCCGTGAACGAAGCGCTGGAGAGCAAAGAATTGACCGTTGAGAACCTTGAGAAGGTCACCGGCGGCAGCACGCAGAAGAAAGCCCCGAAGCCCAACGGCACGAACGACGATGGAACGCTGCTTCCGGAGATCTGATCGACCGGACCGCGGCGCTGAGCGCAATTGACCGACGACTGACGAACGGACAACCGAAGAACAGGATACCCCTTCAATCAGAGGATCGGAGGCAGGATTATGAAGCATAACATGAAACTGGCAAAGCGGATCATGGCGCTGGCGCTGGTGCTGTCCATGATGCTGACCACGCTGGGCGGCTATGTCCCGGGGTGGTTTACGGCGTTTGCCGATGATAACGTGGAGGTGAGCGCCCCGCCGGATAGCGCGGAGGCCACCCCTGTCCCCGATCCGACGAGCGAGCCAACGGAGCCGCCCGCCGCTGTTCCCGTGGAGGAAAAGGCGGAAGAGCCCGCCCCCGCCCCCGCGGAAGTAAAGGCGGAAGAACCCGCC
>ONHI01000011.1:45654-75956 GCA_900317565.1 uncultured Eubacteriales bacterium | reverse complement strand
CCGCCGCTCCCGTGGAGGAGAAGGCGGAGGAGGCTGCCGTTGCTCCTGTAGAGGAGAGCGCGGAGGAGGCTACCGTTGCTCCTGTAGAGGAGAGCTTGGAGGAATCTGTCGATACTCCTGTTGAGGAGAATGCGGAAGCCCCCCAAGAGCCTTCCCCCATGGGGGCGAAGCCTAGCGAGCAAAGCGAGCGTCAGGTGGATCAGCCGGAGGCTGAGACGGAAGATGTCCCCGTAGATGCCTTTGTAGAGGAAGAAACCTCTACCGAGGAGTATACCTCTGTAGAGGAAGAAGCTCCCACCGAGGAAGAAACTCCTACCGAGGATGAATCTCCCGCCGAGGAAGAATCCCCTGTTGAGGAGGATACCTCTGTAGAGGAAGAAGCTCCCACCGAGGAAGAAGCTCCTGCCGAGGAAGAATCCCCCACCGAGGAAGAATCCCCTGTCGAGGCGGATACTCCTGTCGAGGAAGAAACCCCCGTCGATGAGGAAGCCCCCATCGAGGCGGAGCCCTCTATAATAGAAGAAGAAACTCCCACTGAGGAGGAAACTCCCGCCGAGGAGGAATCCCCCGCCACCCCCAGCGAATCGGCAACCGTACCCGCGGAGGCTCAGACCCTGCCCGCGACGTTTGCCGTGCCCGTGGCGGCGCCCGTAAACGCGGCGACGCAGCCGGAGGCGGAGGAAGAAACCGCCCCGGACGAGCCCGCCGAGCCCGCGGCTGAAACCGAGCCCGCGGCTGAAGCTGTTCCCGCTATTGAAACCGAACCCTCCGAAACCACCGAACCCACAATTGAATCCGAACCCGCCGCGCCCGTTGCGCCCGCCGCGCCCGCGCTGGAGGTCTCCAACGCGGCGACGAATGCCGCCGCGCCGGATGGGGCTGTGATCCTGCTGGCCGCCGCGCCCGAGGCCCAGCGGCTGACCGACGCTGCCGCGAACGAGGCCGCCGCCGGGGATGAGGCCGCTTCCGACGGCGCCGCGACGGAGGAAACCGCCGCGCCCAAGGCGGAGGACAAGACCATCGCCCTGCAGCAGCTGATCAAGGACAAGATCGGCTCGCTGACGACGCTGAGCGGCATCGTGCAGATCATACTGGCGAAGAACGTCACCTTCGAGGGCGACGTGGAGATCAAGAAGTCGGACGAGCAGACCGTGGAGGACGGCTTCCAGCTGGAGCTGGTCGCCGAGGACGCGCTAAACGAAAAGGGCGAGGTCATCCCGGCCGGCGGTTCCGGCAAGACCATCGTCAGCGGCAACCTGAAGATCAGCGGCATCAGCGTGCTGATGCGCGGCGTGCTGATGGCGCTGGGCAAGAAGATCACCGTCTCCGACGCCAGGCTGACCTATGAGGGCATCCAGAAGACGGACGCCCTGGAGGTGGAGCTGGCCGGGAACGGCTCGGCGCAGATCAATACATACGGCGGCGAGGACAATGTGTCCGTGACGCTGTACGACGGCGCACTGAACGCGGAAATCAACACCGGCGATGACGACGACAAGGCGAGCGTCACCGCCTACGACGGCACGGCGAGCGTGGAAACGGGCGACGGCGACGATACCGTCAGCCTGAACCTGCAGAGCGGCACCGGCGTGGTGAAGGTGGATACCGGCAAGGGCGGCGACAAGGTGGACGCCAAGATCGCCAGCAACGGCGGCACCACCATCAAGACCGGCGACGGCGCGGACAAGGTGGAAATCGACACGCAGTATGGCTCGGACAATATCACCGCAGAGACGGGCGATGGGGACGACCGGGTTTCGGTGAAGAAATCCGACGACCTCTATTCCGAATCGCCCAGCGGCCGGATGAAGATCGACCTGGGCGGCGGCGCCTCCCGGCTGGACGTGGACCTGTCCGTGGCCAAGGGCTTTGCGACCATCGAAACCGTCGCGGACAAGGCCGCAGGCAGCCACCTGCACCTGACCGGCAAGCTGAATAGCGATACCAGCGTCGTCGCGGAGGACAAGCGCATCGAGTGGGTCTCCGCCGCGAAGGAGGCGCTGCTGCTGCACGCCGACGGCGGCATGACCCTGAACATCGGCGTCAAGGACTTCTATTCCCTGAGCGACGCGCTGGACAACAAGATGACGAAGAAGGTCTCGGAGGTGACCGCCGGGAACTATGCCGATTTCGTCAACTACACGCTGGACAACGCCACCGATATCGATGGCGTCAAGTCCTGGAGCCGGGGCAGCGCTGCCGCGCCTAACGGCCTGACGCTGACCAACCTGGTGCTGTCCTCGGACGACGATCTCAAGGTCGGCTATGTGGACGCCCGGGGCTTCAACCTGCTCATCCAGGGCAAGAACATCGACCTGACCGACGTCATCAAGGCGAAGAACATCGCCGTGCTGGCGAAGGAAGAGCACAGCAACGCGTTGATCGATTCGGATTCCCAATCCCTGCTGGACAAGGCACAGGACGTCCTGGATTGGATCGCCCATTCCTTCGACCAGAATGTGGTCAAGAAGGCGATCATCAACGTCAGGGGCACCGCGGCGCTGTATGCCACGGACAACATCGATCTGACGGCGCAGCTGAAACAGAGCGGCGGCCTGCTGCAGAACGACCTGATTGCCAAGATCATCAACCCCGTGAACGTGAAGATCGGCACGGCGGAGGTCAACATCGAGGACGGCGCGGTGCTGGCCGCGGGCTATGGCGAGGACGGCGAGACCGGACCCTCCGGCAACGGCTCCATCACCGCCGAGGCGAAGATCAACACCGAATCCACCGCGGGCAAGGCGGCGTTGAACCTGCCCGTCGGCGTGAACGTGACGGTGGAAAATGCCTCCGTGACCATCGCCGAGGGCGCGACGCTGAAGGCCGCGCGCAATATCACGGTCGGCAGCGAGAGCAAGATCAAGGCGGAGGCGGAATCCACCTCCAAGCTCCTGCCCTTCGCCGTGTCGGTGGACGTGATCCTGAACAACGTGCTCACGAACGTGAAGGGCACGCTGACGGCCGGCAAGGATATCACCCTCTCCGCGCTGGGCGACATGACCAGCAACACCACGGCGAAGCACGATGGCGACGGCAAGTCCGGCATGTACCTGGGCGTCAATGTGCCGCTGCAGTACGTGCGCACCCTGGTGGGCAGCTCGGCGGTGCTGAACGCGACCGGCGGCAAGGTGAACGTGCAGTCCACCGCGAATATGCAGGCGGCCACCGTCGCGAAGTCCGGATCGGGCGCCGCGAGCGATTCCAGTGCCTCCAAGGATTCCAAGGAGGAAGATTTTGCCAAGGAAAAGGAGGATTCCGGCTTCGGCAAGACCCAGAGCCTGGGCATCGACATGGCGAAGAAGCTGGGCGCCACCGTCTGGGGCAAGCTCAGCGGCGCCGTGGTCGGCATCTTCAAGAATGATCCCACGGAATACGAAAAGTTCAGAAAGATGATGGAGTCCGTCGCCGGTGACGACTATTCCGTCAAGCTGGCCGAGGACAGTGAGCAGAAGGGCGACGTGAAGTTCACCAAGCTGCAGGACACCGTGGGCGTGTACACCGACGTGGAGATCACGCCCTGGGACGGCCATCAGGTGGACAAGGTCTACTATGTCTACGTGGACAACAAGGGCGGCGAAGACGCGGCGGTCAAGTACACCGTGGTGGAGGCCCTGGACGGCTCCGACCCGGATGACAACATCTATCGCATCCCCCAGAAGAATGCCAACGTGCTGGTCTACGTGACCTACAAGGACGGCGAGAGCCGCGCCGACGACGTGGACACCTGGACGCCGGACGACCTGTTCAACGAAAACGACGACGATTACGGACAGGACCTGCAGGACCTGTTCGACAACTCGACCAACGGCACCCGGAATTCCGATTCCGATGAGCCCGCCGGCGGCGACGACGACGCGAGCGACGCCGACAAGCTGAAGTTCTCCATCGAGCCGACCGATTCCAAGGACGACAGCGACAAGACCGTCGGCTCGATCCTGAACACCAAGTTCAGCATGAGCACCGGCGCGAGCGACACCACCGTCGCCAAGGGCGGCAAGGTCACGTTCGTCGCCAACGCGAAGAGCGGCTACAAGCTGAAGGACGAGGGCCTGGTCGTCACCTATTACATCGAGGGCGAGGAGAAGGAACAGAAGGTCGTGCTGAAGGATGACGGCAACGGCCGGTATACCTTCACCGTGCCGTCGGGCATCCTGACCGACAAGTATGACAACGGCATCGCCTTCAAGGTCATCAGCGAGTTCGAGAAGGCCGAGGGCGAGTCCAGCAACAACGTGAACCAGACCCGCAACCAGGTGAACGGCTCCGTGGCCGTCACCGTGGCGATGAACGACAACCGGGCTGAGATCACGGATGGCGCGACGGTGACCGCCGGCGGCGCGGTCAACGTGACCGCCAGCGCAGAGACCCGGGCGGACACCAACACCGACGGCACCGGCGTTGAGAAGAACCCGGAGAAGAAAGAGGAAGGGGAAAAGAAGAAGCAGGAGGAGCAGCAGAAGCTGCTCACCGGCCAATACATCGTGACGGGCAAGGAGGTCTCCCTGACCCTGGACGCCGTTTCCGGCGGCACGGTGGACGTGAAGCAGAACGGGGCCTACGGCTATACCCTCACGCCCATGCAGGGCGGCAGCGCCGTGAAGGGCGCCACCGCCACGCTGCGCTACATGACCGGCGGCAAGTGGAAGAGCGAGACCCTGACCGCGAACGGCGACGGCACCTTCACCGTCAACCTGGGCGACTACGTCATCGACAAGGGCACCCAGGCGGTGCTGGGCTTTGCCATGCCCGGTTCCTCCTCCGAAAAGCAGGAAAAGCGGGACCTGGTTGACTTCCCCATGAACGTCAGCTACAACGTGTTCCAGCTGTCCAAGGAGGAGGACCCCTACAACGTCGGCAACAGGAAGATCGGCAACGTCTACTTCGTCAGGACCGCAGGCGCGGGCAGTGACGCAAAGTACTACTTCGACATCCGGGCCGACTGGGCCAACGGATACACCGTGGACGCCGAGCCCGACGACTTCGACGCCGGGAATACCTCCAAGAACAAGTCCAAGACCAGCGCGCTGTGGGCGTCCTATAAGGACGGCAGCGGCGCGGAGAAGAAGGTGGCGCTGCGCCAGGATGAGGGCAGCGGCTACTGGTATGTGCTGGCCTCCGACCTGGCCGGCATCGCCCAGGGCGGCAATGTGACCGTCAACGTGCGCTTCACCGAGGACAAGCACGGGCTCGTGGAGGACGACGTCAAACACGGCAAGGTGACCTTCAGCAAGAGCAGCGCCAAGGCCACGGACGTCGTCACCATCAAGGCCGCGCCGGACGCGAACTACGGCGTGGGCAAGATCACCGTCAAGTACGTCAACAAGAATACCGGCCTGAACAAGACCGAGACCCTGACCCCGGACGAGAACGGCGAGGTCAAGTTCACCATGCCCGTGCTGGCGGACGGCACCAGCGTCCACGTCAGCGCCGAGTTCAACGAGAAGACGCTGACGCTGCAAAAGGACGCCAAGTCCGGCGACGTCAGCATCAAGACCGACGCCAAGGCCAGCGCGGGCCAGAAGGTGGCCGTCAGCCTGACCGAGGACGCCGTGAAGGCGGGCAAGAAGCTGAACGACGTGGCGGAGGTCACCTATACCCCCAAGGAGGGCCAGCGCAAGACCGTGCAGGTCACGCTGAAGGACGGCAAGATCACCCTGCCGGATGACATCGCGGACCGCACCGACGTCAGCATCGCCGTCAACGCGGTAGAAAAGGCCATCGCGCTGGAGGGCGGCGAGGCGAAGCTGGACCACGGCACCCTGAAGATCGCCGCCTCCCGCGCCGACAAGGGCGAGAAGGTGGTCGTGACCATCACGCCTGAGGCAGGCTATCGCTTCAAGCAGGGCAGCGGCACCGTGGAGATCACCACCGACACCTCCTCTTATAAGGTGAAGCTGACCCGCAAGGATGACAGCTCTCTGACCTTCACCCTGCCCTCCTCCATGACCTCCGCGGAGCTGACCGCCGCGAAGGTGAACATCGCGCTCAAGGGCGAGTTCGAGAAGGGCAATCCCGATTCCAGCTCCTATGAGACCAGCTTCGGCGCAGCCGCGTCCGTGGCCGTCGTGAATTCGAAGAACAACGCGGTCATCTCCGGCGGCACCATCTCCGGCGGTTCCGTGAGCGTGAACGCCGTCACGGTGGGCGAGAGCAAGGCCTCCGCCTCCGCGGGCTACAGCAAGGCCGTGACCGGCCTGGCGGGCGGCTTCGGCGTGCAGGTGGCTTCCTTTGACACCAACGCGCTGGTGAAGAAGTCCGCGACCATCACGACCTCCGGGCTGACGGTTTCCGCCAAGGGCACCCACGGCCTGGAGACCACCGGCAGCGCCGCCGGCGCGAAGGATGCCGGGACCACCGGCGTGGGCTCCGGCATCGCCGTGAACGTGTCGAGCGCCGATGTGAACGCGGCCGTACAGGACAGCGCGACCGTCACCGCCAAGGATGGAAATGTGACGATCTCCGCCGAGAACAAGACCACCGACAATGTGACCGCCAAGGCCGGCGCGAAGGCCGAGACCGGCATCACCCCCGTGGTCGGCGTGGATGTGTTCGGCTCCTCCGCGACCGCCTATCTGGGCCGGCTGTCGGGCGGCGCCCTGACCGCCAAGACAGTGGCCGTGACGGCTGAGAACACCGCTGCGCACAACATGACCGCCGATGCCAGCACCGGCGGCGGCGGCGTGGCCCTGGGCGGCGCGTTCGCCGTGACCGTGATCCACGACGAGGCTCTGGCGCGGCTGAACAAGAGCGTCACCAACACGGCCGGGGACAGCGCCGTGACCGTCACCGCCACCGCAAACGCCACCCAGAGCGTGACCGCCACCGCCGGCGTGACCGGCGGCGTGAAGGGCACCGCGGGCAAGGACGGCAGCGCGGGCAGCGCCGACAAGCAGGTGGATTCCATACTGGGCGGCGCGGGCAACATTGCCGCCAGCAATAAATCGAAGAGCCTGAGCATGAAGGGCTCCGGCTCCAGCGACCGCCAGAAGGCGCAGACCAGCGAGGGCTCCATCGGCGGCGCGGCGGCTGTGGCCGTGAACGTGCTGTCCAACTCCGCGGTGGCCCGCGTCATGAACGGCACTGTCATCAACATCGGCGGCGCGATGGCGGTCAAGTCCGTGAATCGCACCGAGACCAAGCTCAAGGCCAACGGCTCCACCGCCAAGACGGATACCGGCGTGGGCGTGGCCGTGGCCGTGAACATCGTCAACATCGAGAATATCGCCGAAATCGGCACGGGCGCCGTCACCGCCGGGAGCCTGATCGTCTCTGCCCTGATGCCGGAGAAGGCCGACAACGCCGCGGACGAGATGACCACCGTGAAGATGCCCGAGAGCAGGGACGCGATGATCGCCCAGCTGGCGACCTACATCAAGGACGGCATCAACAGCGCCCTGTCCGAGATGGGCGTGGACCAGACCGCCATCGGCGAGCTGGCGGCGGAATTCTCCGAAACCTTCATCGAATACGTGCTCAAGGAGACCGGCCTGAGCGAGCTGCTGGGCGACGGCACCTTCGAAGAGAAGCGCGATAAGGTGATGAAGGATCTGAACGACCTGTGGGATTCCGTGAAGGAATATCCCAACGTGCTGCTTGAGCCGCTGAAGACCCTGAAGGATGAGATCGTGGCCCTCAAGGACATCGATCTCGACAACCTGAAGGCGATCCTGCTGGACGAGCTGAAGACGCAGCTGCCGAACCTGCTGAAGAGCACGGTGATGGCGGTGCTGAACCGCGCCAAGGACGATCTCGGCAGCCTGGCGCTTGGGGCCGTGAACGACAAGATCAAGGGCAAGGACATGTCCGGCATCAAGGAAAAGGCGAAGGAGACGCTGAAGAACGCCATCAAGGCGGAGTGGACCACGTTCTCCAACCAGCTGCTGAACGACGCCCTCACCCGCCTGCGCAGCGAGGTGCCGGTGCTGACCCAGCAGAACGTCGACCGGATCAAGTCCGTGTTCACCACCTCCCTGGCGCAGAAGAAGGATTCCTTCATCAATTACTTCACCGACAGCTTCCAGTCGAAGGTGTTCAACTACTCCGCCGTGATGGACAAGATCGTCAATACCGATTTCAAGTCCAAGGCAAAGCAGATCATGCTCGGCGCGCTGAACACCTCCCTGTCGAAGCTGGGCAACAAGTCCATCGAGAAGCTGGTGAACAACCTTGACGTGCAGCTGGTGCCGGAGGACGTTTCCGACAAGCACGTGATCCGCACCGAGGCCATCGCGGGCGCGGCGGCGAAGGATGTGGGCATCGCCGGCAGCGTGGCCATCGCCGTCGTGAATGCGAACACCAGCGCCGTCGTGAACAGCGGCAGCGGCATGCGCGTGACGGGCGACGCCGTCGTGGACGCCCGTGAGGCACGTCGCGTGAC
The DNA here is from genome assembly GCA_900317565.1 of uncultured Eubacteriales bacterium. GTDB lineage: Bacteria > Bacillota > Clostridia > Christensenellales > Aristaeellaceae > UBA2862. The sequence continues at coordinate 67,576 of ONHI01000011.1, read as the reverse complement.
CACCGTCGCCAGCGCGGCGCTGGACGAGAAGGGCAACGCCGACAAGAACAAGAACGCCGGCAAGAAGGAAGAGAAGGACACCGCCGGCGGCGACGCCATGCCCACGGTGCACCTGGGCGAGCAGCTGGAGGTGAAGTCCGCCGCCGGCGCGACGCTGGCGCAGGACGCCGCCGACAAGGACATCGTCTGGATCGCCGCCCGCGACGGCTGGAAGATCACCGCCGGCGCGGATAAGGCCGTATGGACCTATACCGACGACAAGGGCAAGGAGAAGACCGGCAAGATCGAGGTCTACTCCAAGGAGGTCGACGGCGAGACCAAATACTATGTGAAGGCCTCCGACGCCACCACGGCGACCGGCAAGCTGACCACCATCACGGTGACGCCGGAGGAGGACCTGCGCACCATCTCCGGTTTGGACACCATCAACCTCAGCGACGACGACGCCACCAAGGGCCCGGTGCCCAACGGCGCGGTCACCGTGTCCGTGGAGGGCAGGGACGAGGCCGTGAAGGACGGCAAGCTGTCCGCCAAGGTCACCGACACCGTGAAGATCGCCGTCAACAAGACCAAGCTGAACGGTCTGGCGGTGGATGCCATCAGCTACATCACCGCGGACGGCAAAATCCACGAGGTGCCGCTCTCCTCTACGGAGAACGGCGAGGAGATCGTGTTTACCTTCACCATGCCCGCCCAGAACGTGACGGGGATCCTGGTGGAGGTGGATACGCCGAACGAAAACAACACCAACACCAACAAGACCGCCGCCACCGACAGCGATGGCCATTCGGTGGGCGTGGGCGCGTCCTTCGCCATGGTGTACGGCGATTCCAGCGTGACCGCCGCGATCAACCGCAACGTGACCATGGGCGCGCTGACGGTGAACGCCGAATCGGACCACGCGGAGAGCACCAGCTCCGTCTCCGGCACGGACGCCCTGACCGGCGACCTGAACGTGGACGCGACGAAGAAGACCGCCGTGGACGCCTCCATCGCGCTGGACATTCTGGACAACGAGATCAACGCTACGCTGGGCGGCACGGTGAAGACCACCAAGGGCGATCTGATCCTGACCGCCGCTGAGAACGCCATCTCCGAGACCCGCGCCAGCGGCTATGCCGTGGGCAGCGCGACCGCGGTGGGCGCGGCTGTGGCCGTGAACATCGCCAACTCCGACGTGAACGTGCAGGCCAAGAAGGACCTGACCTCCGCCGGCAGCGCGAAGATCAGCGCCAACAGTCACAGCGAGGATGTGACTCGGGCCCTGGCCACCGCCATGGGCGCGGACATCGCCCGCACGATGAACAAGGTGGGCGAGAGCACCGACAAGGTGGCGGAGAAGAGCAACGATCTGCTGCAGGGCAAGCTGTTCGACGGCAAGACCGACGGCGGCGACAACAAGAAGAACGACACCGCGGACAAGATCAACGCCCGGATGGACAAGAAGAAGTCCCAGGACGGCGAGAACAGCAGCAAGAATCTGAGCCTTTCCAGCAATGTGCTGCGCAACCAGAACGTCACCACCGAGGACGAGAGCGCGGGCGGCGAGGGCACGAACGAGGCCCTGACCCAGATCCAGGAGAACACCGGCACAACGCTGGGCGGCTCCGGCGAGAAGACCAAGAGCAAGGTGCAGGTGGCCGCCGCCGTGGGCGTGACCGTGGCCAGCCACGACGCCTCCGTGGAGGTGGGCAAGGTGACCGCGAGCGGGGCGATCTCCGCCACCGCTGAAAACACCGGCAACTTCAACACCATGGGCACCGGCGCGGCCATGTCCCTGGCGAAGAAGGCCAACTCCATCGCCTTTGGCGTGGCGGTGAGCGTGAACAACAACAAGGCGAAAGTGACGGGCAGCGGCGACCTGAACGCCACCAACGGCGGCGACGTGACCCTGACCTCGAAGCTGACGCAGAACATGGACGGCGAATTCCGCGGCAAGCTCGCGGCCCAGTCGCTGGCGGGCAGCGTGTCGGGTGCTGAATCCAGCGTCTCCCTGGCGGGCGCGGTTTCCGTGCTGGTCAGTCACGCCGAATCCAGCGTCGATATCGCCGACGGCAAGTCCAATGCCCACAGGATCATCAAGGGCGGCAACGTCGCCATTGAGGCCACCGACAAGTCCAAGCTGACGGCCAGGGCGGGCGGCATCAGCCTGTCCAAGGGCTCCAGCGTGGGCATGGGCATCGCCTCCGCCAACGTGATCACCGGCAACACGGTGACCGCCAAGGTGGGCAATTACGCCGATATCACCGCGGGCAGCTTCAAGCTGAACGCCGAGAAGCAGGCCGTGACCGATGCCGACTACAAGTCGAACATCGATATGCGCTACCTGATCACCGACTCCAGCAAGCTGACCGACGAGCAGCGCAAGGAGGCCAAAACCGGCCTGATCGACGTGCACAAGGGCAAGGACGAGGACAACTATACCGTGGACGTGAACCTGTCCAGCGACAAGCTGCTGGACGCGATGGACGGCCTGAACTTCCTGTCCGCCCAGAACACCTACGTCGAGGCCATCGCGGGCTCCGTGATGTTCGGCGGCGAGATGAGCAAAAAGAACAAGGCGTCCCTCGCGGGCTCCTTCGCCGTGGCCGTGTCCAGCAACAAGGTCGAGGCCAGCCTGGGCAACAACGCAAACGTGACGCTGACCAAGGGGGAGAACAGGGACGGCAGCATGACCGTCAACGCCGACAACGGCACGACGACCCGCATCATCGCGGGCTCCCTGTCCGCGGCTCCCGCCAAGGCGGCGGTGGGCGTGACGGTGGCCGTACTGGTGGACAGCGACAAGGCGACCGCCTCCACGGGCCGCAGCTCGAAGATCACCGCGGACGGCGACTTCACCCAGACCGCGACGACCGGCGGCGACATCCAGCTCTTCACCGGCGCCATGAGCGTGGCCGTGGGCACGACTAACGAGGCCAACGCCGCGGGCGGCGCAGTGAACGTCATCGTCACCAAGAACATCACCGAGAACAACATCGGCTACGGCGTGAATGTCACCTCCGGCGGCAGCGCGAAGATCGCGTCCGAAACGGCCCTCGACCTGATGGCCATCTCCGGCAGCGCCAACGTGTCGGCCTCCACCAAGTCCGCCGTGGCGGCGGGCGGCACCGTGAACGCCATCGTTGACAAGTCCACCTCCAGCACGGTGCTGGGCGGCAGCAACGGCATACTGGCCGCCAAGGACCTCAGCGTGACCTCCGATGTGTCCGACCAGCTCATCTCCGGCACGATGTCCGCTTCCGTCGCGGCCAGCACCTCCGGCAAGTCCGGCGCGGGCGTGGTGAACGTGATCGTGTCGAAGTCCGCGGCGGATACCACCGTGATCCTGTCCTCCAACCTGGAGGCCACCCAGGGCGACCTGAAGGTCACCGCCAACAACGACGCCTGGATGCTCAACGCGGGCCTGGCAGCCGCGGGCAGCGGCGGCAAGGCGCTGGGCGGCGCGTTCAACGTGAACGTGTTCAATCGCAGCGCCAACGTCAACATGGCGACCGGCACCCTGACCGCGGGCAACAACGTCATCACCCAGGCCAGCGGCAGGGACACCGACATCATGGCGGGCCTGTCCATGGCGGGCGGCGTGTCCGGTACAGCGGTTTCCGGCAACGTGATCGTTGCCGTCATGAACAGCAAGATCAAGAACACCATCTCCAGGGGCATGACCGTCAACGCGGGCAACAGCGCCGTGATGGAAGCCTATTACAGCGGCTTTGACGTGGCGGGCGCCGGCAATGTGGCGGTCTCCGGCAGCAGCGATGCGGCCGGTGTGGCCATCGTCACCTTCATCCGCAGCAACGAAGTGCGCGCCGAGCTGGGCCAGAGCACCGTCACCGCCAAGGGCGGCGCGGCCGTACCGACCCTGAGCGGCAAGCAGGTCAGCGGCGTCTACGTGGGCGCGAATGCCAGCGAACAGCAGTATGTAGTCGCCGCGGGCGTCGCGGCCTCCGGCGGCAAGAGCCTGAACGGCACCGTGGCCGTGCTGGTGAACAGCAACAAGGTCATCGCGAACGCCTCCCAGACGACGCTGAAGGCCGAGGCCGGCAATATCGGCGTCGAGGCCAATGACGACACCCACCAGCTGCTGCTGGCGGGCGGCCTGAATGCCAGCGGCGGCATGGGCGGCGGCGCGGCCGTGACCACCCTGGTCTCCAACAAGCAGATCGAGGCCGTCGCCCTGAACATGGACGCCCATGGGGACGTCGGCGTGAAGGCGACGAACAGCGACGATATCATCCAGCTGGCGATCAGCGCCGGCATCAGCGGCGGCGGAGCGATCCAGATCGGCGCGGCGGTGCAGGTGCTCAAGAGCCGGGCCGTGGCCCACGTGGGCACGATCGAGGACGACGGCGCCACCAAGACAGTCACCTCCGGCACCGTGAACGCCAGGAACGGCGCGTTCAGCCTGGATGCGAAGAACGACACCACCCTCAGGAACATCGGCGCGGCGGTGGGCTTCAGCGGCGGAAACGCCGTCACCCCCGTGGGCGTTGTGACCTACTTCCAGGGCGAGGCCGACGCGCGGCTGCGCGAGAAGACCTCCGTCACCGCCGCGAAGGACGTGAGCGTCAGGGCCACCGGCAATAAAAACCTCAGCATGGTCTCCGTCGGCGCGGCGGCGGGCAGCATGGGCATCTCCGGTACCGTCAACGTGCTGGTGAGCAAGGATAAGACCAAGGCCATCGCCGAGACCGGCACGAAGCTGACGGCCGGCGCCAGCGAGACGGCTGCTTCTGCGGACAGCGGCGCCGGTTCCACCGCCGTCCTGGCCACCGAAGCGCCCGCTGGCAGCATCGCCATCGAGGCGGACAGCGAATACAAGCTGCGCACCGTCAGCGCCGCCATCGCGGCGGGCAGCGTTGGCACGGCGGTGAACGCCGTGGTCAGCGTGCTCAAGAGCAACGTCACCGCGGAGCTGGGCGGCATCGCCAACGCGGCCGGGGACGTCGCCGTCAAGGCGAACAGCACCCGCGACGTCGTGGATGTCGTGGGCACCGCCGGCGTGGGCGGCTCGGGCTTTGGCGTCACCGCCATGGTGCTGGTCGCCGGTACGAAGATGAGCCAGGACGCCGCCGACATGGTGGCCTATGGCAACGCCGACAGCAAGAGCAAGGAGAACGCCACCTTCGACGCCGAGACCTTCATGAGCAACATCGAGGCCAACGGCGCGGCGAGCAAGTACTACAACGACGAGAACGAGACGGACGCGGACCGCAAGCTGAGCGGCGCGATCCTGGCCCAGGACATCGCCGGCAACGGACACCACGAGAGCGCGAACTCCGTTGGCACCAAGACCGTCACGGGCGAGGGCGAGGATAAGCAGTCCGCGGGTACCTTCGACGGCAACTCCGGCTATCGCAGCGACGATTTCAGCAACAGCAGCTACGACGACGACGGTGAACAGCAGCGGGGCGAGAACCTCGAGGCAAAGGACACCGAGGACGTGGCCAAGGCCAAGAACCTGAACACCTACACCTATGACGACGAGCCCTCCGACCAGGTGGTCGCGCGCATCACGACCACCGGCGCGGTGGAGAAGGCCGAGGGCGTCAGCGTGACCGCGGACCAGAAGGTCTCCGCCGACCTGTACGGCGCGACCCTGGCCGCCGGCAGCATTGGCGCGGGCGTCAGCGCCGCCGTGGCCGTGCTCCATTCCAATGTCACCGCCTCCAGCGTGGGCAATATCCGGAACGTGGGCAGCGAGGGCATCAACATCAGCGCCAATTCCCACAGCGGCGACGTCGCTCAGGAGGCCGATACCGCTGACCGTGACAACGCGCTGAAGAACGTGCTGAAGGACCTCGATCCCAGCAAGCGCGCCATTCGCGCCGTGGGCGTGTCCGTAGGCGCGGGCAGCGTGGGCGTGGCCGTGGGCGTGTCCGTGGTGCTGACCGACAACGTCACCCAGGCCATACTGGGCGGCAAGGTGGACACCGACGGCGACACCAACGTCACCGCCACCCATGATTACGGCAATGTGCTGGCCGCGACCGCGGCCCTCAGCGCCGGTGGGGTCGCGGCGGGCGCTTCCGTGGCCGTGGCCCAGGCCAACGGCACCGTGAAGGCCGAGCTGGTCAAGGGCGACGGCACGAACGCGGGCGACGAGGGCATCAAGATCGAGACCCGCAACCTCAACATCAAGACCGACACGAACGTGAACGTGAACGCACTGGCGGCCACCGCCGGCGCGGGCGGCGTCTCCCTCAACGGCGGCGTGGGCCTGGCCTTCAACCGGCTGGAGCAGTCCGCGGGCATCCGCAAGGGCGCCGTCGTGAACGTCACCGGCGATCTGACCATGACCTCCACCTCCAGGACCACCGCCGACAGCAGCCTGCTGGGCATGTCCTTCGGCGGCGTGGGCGGCGCGCTGAACGCGGCCGTTTCCGACCTGGATGCCAAGATCGACACCGCCATCGAGAATTCCACCGTGAACGTGGGCGGCAAGCTGACCGTGAAGAACGACGTGTTCAGCTCCGCCACCCCGAAGGTGCTGTCCGTGGCCGCGGGCGCGGTGGGCATCAGCGGCAACGTGCTGCTGGCCTTCAACGAGAGCAAGGCCACGGCAAGGATCGATAATTCCAATGTCACCGCGGGCAACCTGGACGTGATCTCCGACCTGGGCAGCAAGGCCGAATCCAGCCTGGCTTCCCTCGCCGCGGGTGAGATCGCCGTCGGCGTCAGCGTGAACTACGTGGATCTGAGCGCCGACAACCGGGCGGCCGTTCGCGGCGGCACGGTGAAGGTCAACGGCGACATGAGCGTGCGCACCGGCGTGGGCGCGAGCAGCGGCACCGAGGCCGACGCTCAGACCATCGGGGGCAGCCTCGGCCTCGTCGCCGTGGGTCTGAACACGGCCATCGCCCGGAACAACACCAAGAACTACGCCATCCTCACGGACATCGATAAGCTGACCGTGGACAAGACGCTGACGGTGCACGCCAACGGCAGCGCCTCCACCGACGCCAGGCTGATGGGCCTGAACATCGGCGCGATCAACGCGGCGGCCTCCGTGGTGGTGTCCCTGAACGACGCGGACAACCGGACCGTCGTCAGCGTGAACAACGCCGAGGTCGGCGGCATGTCCACCTTCAACGCCACCCAGGATGCCACCACCTACGCCGGCATCATGACCGGCGGCGGCTCCCTGATCGGACTGACGGTCAACGCGGCCGTGGCCTATGGCCGGGCGGCCTCCGTGGTGGATGTGACCTTGAACAATTCCACGGGTCTGCACGGCATCACCGCGCACAACACCGCGGGCGACGCCGTGGACGCCTCCATCGGCAATCAGTCCCTCGACTTCCTGGCCGCGCAGGCCATGATCGGCGCGGCTTACAGCCAGGATGTGTTCGATACCCGCATCAAGCTGAACGGCGACAACACCGTGAACGGCGACGTGGACATCCGGACCACCTACCTGACCTCCGGCAACGCCGACATCACCCCCTCCGAGGGCGGCGTCGACGTCAGCCTCGCCAAGGTCGCCGTGAACGCGGCCCTGGCCAAGAACACCGCCTACGCGGGCGCTGCCCTGGAGAGCACGGGCGGCACCAGCACCATCAGCGGCGACGTCAACGTCTTCACCGACGGCTCGGCGAGCACCAACGCCACCGTCCGCTCGGCGGAGCTGAAGGTCAGCGCGGTCAGCCTGGGCGCGAACGTCGCAAAATCCAGCGTGTCCGCCACGCAGGCGGCCCGGATCGCCCTGGACAACAGCACGCTGCACATCACCGGAGACGCCGATATCCAGTCCCTGGCCAACAACGCCAACCGGATCCGCTGGACCCTGAAGGCCTGGAAGGCCGCGGGCGAGGCATCCCTGAAGGACGTGGACGTCGACAACCTGTCCGGCGACGCGCTCAAGAAGGAATACGTGGCCCAGATGAAGCGGATCCTGAAGGCGCTGAAGGCCTCCGGCAACATGGTGCTCGCGAAGGTGGACATCGACAAGCTGTCCAGCAGCGCCGTGGAATCCTATTACACGACGCTGGGCGGCTCGGATGTGAACAACGCGCTGTACTCCTCCGCCTTCCTGGGCACCTCCAGCGGCGAGGGCATCGACGTATCCCTGGTCAACGTGCAGGTGAACATCGCCCACGCCAAGGAGAACATGGAGAGCACCGCGGCCGTCACCGGCAAGAGCCCCGAGGACAGCATCCTCAATGTGGACGGCGGCATGAACATGTTCGCCGGTGTGAAGGAGGGCGTCAAGACCGGCTCCCTGTCCCGCACCGACGGCGCAATGGCCATCTCCCTGGCCAGCATCGGCATACTGGACGGCCAGGCCAGCAGCAACGACAGCTTCAACGTGGCGCTGTCCGATGTGAACATGACCGTTGGCGGCGCTGCGGACCTGAAGGTGCGCACCGACACCACGGCCTACGGCCACGGCACCTCGGCCGGCGGCTTCAAGCTGGCGGAGCTGGATATCTCCAACATCACCGCGGGCGTCGGCACCAAGAAGGACAAGGAGACCGCCAAGATCGTGTTGGGCAAGGGCGTGAAGCTGACCGCGGATACCATCAACATGGAGGCGCTCAACCAGGGCGCCACGGAGGCGACCTACAAGAAGGGCACCACCATTTCCGCGCTGGATGTCTGCGTGTCCAAGCAGCCCACCACCTCCTACTATGACACCGGCGTGTCCATCGGCAAGGACGCCGTGGTGACCGCGAAGCGCGACGTCACCTCCAAGGACAAGTACGCGCTGAACATCGCCACCGAGACCAAAGCCCAGGCGAAGTCCGAGGTGTCTGCCAAGCAGATCGCGATGGGCTTCAACGTGGAGGTCATGGAGGGCACCAACTACATCTACGACGACAACATCATCAGCATCGGCAAGGGCGCGACGCTGGATTCCGTGGGATCGATGAACATCCAGACGCTGAACAACACCAGCGCCAGGGCCACGACGGATCTGATGGGCATCGGCGCGCTGTTCTCCGGCACATTCTCCGGCGCGACGAACTCCATCGACCGCGTCGGCAGGATCACCATCAAGGACGGCGCCACCCTGAAGACCCGCAACGGTTCGATGAACCTGAGCACCGTCTCCGGTACCGCGGACGACATCTATACCTACTCCAACGCCGACAGCGGCGGACTGATCGCCCTGGGCACCGCCACAGCGAAGACGAAGCTGGAGTCCGAAAACGCGATCATCATCGGCGAGAACGTCAACCTGAGCTCTGCGAAGGACATGAACCTGTTCGCCCGGTCTACCAGCCACAAGGCAAGCGGCGCGGCGGGCGTGGAGAACACGTCCATCGTGGATGTGGGCGGCCTGGGCGTAAACATCGATTCCAAGGCCCAGATGGACCTGCTGTTCACCACCGCGATCTACATCAACAAGGGCGGCAAGGAGCTGACCCAGCTGCAGACCAACAACGACGGATCGAACATCAGCGCCCGGGTCGACAATGCCGGCCTCAAGGCGTACAACAAGGCCACCGGTTCGGGCGGCGGCGCGGGCGGCTTTGCCACCGCGGATGCACGCATCCAGGCGAAGCTGCAAAACAACATCTGGGTGGACACGGCCAACCTGTACTCCGAGGGCAAGGTGACCCTGCTGGCCACCAATTCTCCCGACGACGCGGGCAAGCCCTTCTTCAAGGTGACCGCCAACGCGAGTATGCAGGCCCTGGTGGGCAAGGTCACGAGCAACGCGGTGGTCGAGGGCGACGCCCACAACCAGATCCGCACCAACAGCACGGACGCCGTCTCCACGAAGGGCGAATTCATCCACATCGCGGTGGATCCCAAGGATTCCATCCAGGATCCGGAGCTGAAAGCCACCTATAATCGCCTCGCCAAAACCACCTCTGCGGTCGTGGATGAGACGATCTATTGGGAATCCATGAAGCGCCGCTGCGACTTCTGCGCCGATGGCCAGGATGTCACCCCGGATCCCCTCAAGGCCGATCGGGGCACCGACGAGGAGAGCGCCATGGAGAAGGCCCTGAAGCCCATCAGCGACATCGCCCGCATGGTGAGCGGCCTGGGCGACATCACCAAGGCCCGCTACGGCGACGAGGACGACCTGCCTGCCGGCGAGATCTACGTGCTGGATGTGGAAACGCCCCTGAAGAAGGACGTGACCTTCGGCGAGGACCGGCTGAAGAAGTACCGCCTGTGGACGAACGTACAGACCCAGCATGACGTCATGCTGCTGCCCAACGCCACGCGGCTCTATCGGGCCATGAAGCTGGACTACGTGTCCGAGGTCCTCCGCGGCGACGTGCGCGGCGACGGCGGGAGCTACACCATCGACATATTCACCGCGCTGAACGCCAACGCCTTCCGGCATCCGGTGATCCCCATCGGCTCCACCGGCAAGCTGGACTTCTCCACCGGCACCTTTACGCTGCCGGAGCTGTCCGACTTCGAGCTGTACCTGCACGAGGTCTCCGGCGCGTGGCTGCTGGAGCAGCTGAACGCGGGCATCTTCCGCAGGCTGGGCGCGGACCAGGCGAACATCAACACCTATGTGCTGGAGAACGAGAGCACGCTGGAGCAGACCCTGCCCACCGGACCGATCGTCGAAGGCCTGACCGAGGATGGCGAGACGGACGGCTGGAGGAAGTTCTGGCTGGGCGACACCCCCGAGACGGCGGAGAGCGACAGCCAGGTGCTGGTCTACCTGTTGTGGAACGAGACGACGGACGAGGTGGATGCCTTCCGCACCAGCCGCGCGATGATCGAGGCCGGCGAGGCGGACATCGACGTGTCGCTGTACATCTTCCGCGACAGCAAGGCCGACCGCATGGGCGAGGAGAAGTACGACATACTGTTCTTCGATACGCCCGAGGGCAAGAAGAGCCTGGTGAAGCTGATCACCGACGTGCTGGAGAGCCGGGCCCTGGAGGTTCCCAAGGTCATCCGCATCGTGCTGCGCAGCTTCGACATCGAGGGCGCGGACCTGCCGGCCTACAGCCTGAACGACCACTTCTTCGCCATGTGCGACGGCACGGACGGCAAGGTGAGCATGTTCGACGGCTTCTACAACGCCACCTTCGACGGCGATACCTTCGACAGCGACTACACGAGGATCGAAGGCATCCTCAAGAACGACCTGACCGTGACCCTCAAGAAGGGCCAGACCATCTGGCCGGAGCACACCGGCAAGGACAGCGCCGAGGACATCCAGGGCGAGGGATTCGTCCGGGTCGACGGCGAATGGTACAAGGCGGACGAAGCGCCGGAGACCGAGCTTCCCGACGATGCCGTAGCGGCATGACGGGCGGCACGGGCCTGAACCGGCCATAGGACGCCACTTCCCAGGCCCTTCCCCGAGGGGAGAGGGGCCCGGGAGCAACAAACCAATACCAGGGGGGAGCCGTCCTTTGGACGGTTCCCTTTCGGGCGCTTATATGACCTGTTCAAAACGGGTATAGAACCATGGATCATTGGGGGCGGCACAGCGACACCATGACGAGCAAGACCCTGTCCGGCACCTATCGCATCGCGGGCAAGCGCATCGGGATCACCACCCTGCACGCCGCCACCCACGAGCTGTGCCGGGAATACCGCACCGGCGACGCGCCTGATTTCTTCGTCGCGACCGGGCAGGCGGACATCGACTTCGAGCGCGCCCGGTCCGCCCGGGACGACGCCCTGGAGGACCGTCCGACCCGGCAGCCCTCGGATGCCTACCTGGAGACCCTGGCCGTATACCGCGGGATCGCGGAGCGCATGCCGGAATACGACACGCTGCTGTTCCACGGCTCCTGCGTCGCCGTGGACGGCGCGGCCTACCTGTTCACCGCGAAGAGCGGCACGGGCAAGTCCACCCACGCGCGGCTGTGGCGGGCGCTGCTGGGGGAGCGGGCCGTGATGGTCAACGACGACAAGCCGCTAATCCGGCTGGAGCCCGACGGCACCGCCGTCGCCTGCGGCACCCCCTGGGACGGCAAGCACCGCCTGAGCGCAAACATCGCCGTGCCGCTTGCGGCCGTGTGCATCCTTGAAAGGGCCGCGGAGAACCGCATATGCGGGATATCGCCCTCAGAGGCGCTGCCCATGCTGCTGCAACAGGCCTACCGGCCGATGGACGCGGCGGCGATGGAGCGGACGCTGGGGCTGATCGACAGGCTCGCCGGGGCGGTCCGGCTCTTCCGGCTGGGCTGCAACATGGACATCGGCGCGGCGAAGCTTTCCTATGAGACGATGAAAGGCTGAAAGACTTTTATGAAGCTGAAGAGAGAATTCATCACCCACGATATCGGCAATGAATCCCTGCTGGTGCCGCTGGGCGGCGCGGGCTGGTCGGGCCTCGTGCGGGGCAACGGCACGCTGGGGGCCATATTGGCCCTGCTGAAGGAGGAGACCACCGAGGGTGAGATCGTCAGGGCCATGGCCGGGCGCTTCGACGCCCCGGAGGACGTCATCGCCCGCGACGTGGGCAGGGCACTCGCGGAGCTGAGGAAGATCGGCGCGCTGGAGGAATGAGCCCGGCGCCGGGTAGGTCCCCGAACGAAGGATAAAGGATGGAGCACATGTCAGAGCAAGGTTCGAACCTATTCAGACAAAAGCCGCTGGAGCGGATATCCTCGCCCGACCAGCTCACGGACTACCTCCGGGTCACCAGCCCGGGGCTGTGGGCGCTGCTGGCCGTGGTCGTGCTGCTGCTGGCGGGGCTGCTTGTCTGGAGCATGTCCGGCAACCTGGAGACGCTGCAGAGCGCCACGGCGGTGGTGGAGGACGGTACGGCGCAGATCGCCGTGCCCGACGCCGCCGGGGACGGGGTGCAGTCCGGCATGGCGGTGCGCGTCGGCGGCGAGGAATACCGCATATCCGCGGTGGAGGCCGACGATGACGGCCACGTCGTGGCCTACGCGCCGGTAGCGGCGGCGGACGGGCGGTATGACGTGCAGATCGTCGTCGAGAGCATCCATCCCATACGATTCCTGTTTGATTGAGGCTATGAAGATGTGTGCAAGGAGGATACCGCCCACCGTCACCCGGGGCGTGGCAAAGGTCCCCGTCATCATGCAGATGGAGACGCTGGAGTGCGGGGCGGCGGCGCTGGCCATGGTCATGGCCTATTACGACAAATGGGTGCCGCTGGAGGTCGTGCGCAGGGACTGCGGCGTGTCCCGGGACGGCTCGAAGGCCAGCAATATCTACAGGGCCGCGGTGGCCTATGGCTTTGATTGCAAGGCCTACCAGCAATCGCCCGAGAGCCTGAAGCGGGACGGCAGGTTCCCCTGCATCATCCACTGGAACTTCAATCACTTCGTGGTGCTGGACGGCTTCAAGGGCAAATATGCCTGCATCAACGACCCGGCGCGGGGCTTCGTGAAGGTGGACGCGGAGGAATTCGACCGGTCGTTCACCGGCGTGGTGCTGGTGCCGGTGCCGGGAAGCGACTTCGCGCCCGGCGGACGCCGGGAGAGCGTGCTGGCCTTCGCCCGACAGCGGCTGACCGGCACGGGCCCCGCGGTGGCGCTCGTGATGCTCATCAGCGCCGTCGCCGGCCTGTTCGGCATCGTCAATCCGGTGATGACCCGGATCTTCATGGACCGGCTGCTGACCGGCGTCAACCGCGAATGGCTCATGCCGTTCATCGGCCTGCTGTCGGCGCTGGCGGTGCTGCAGCTGGTCGTGCAGTGGGCGTACACGGTGTACCGGCTCAGGATCAACGGCAAGATGGCCGTGATCGGCAGCACGAGCTACATGTGGAAGGTGCTGTCCCTGCCGATGGAATTCTTCTCCCAGCGCATGGTGGGCGACATACAGCAGCGGCAGGAGATGAACGCGACCATCGCCACGACGCTGGTGGACACGCTCGCGCCGCTGCTGCTGAACACGCTCATGATGGCCTTCTACCTGGTGCTGATGCTCAGGCAGAGCCTGCTGCTGACCGCCATAGGCATCGTCACGCTGCTGCTGAACATGGCCGTGTCCCGCGCCATATCCGAAAGGCGGATGAACATCGCCCGGGTGATGCAGCGCGACAGCGCGAAGCTGGGCGCGACCACCGTGGCGGGCGTGGAGATGATCGAGACCATCAAGGCCAGCGGCGCGGAGAGCGGCTTTTTCCAGAAGTGGGCGGGCTACCAGGCTGCCGTGAACGCCCATAAGGTCAAATCCGCGAAGGTGGACGGCTATCTGGGCGTCGTCCCGGAGCTGCTGACCATGCTGGCCAACTATGCCGTGCTGGTGGTGGGCGTCTGGTTTGTGATGAACGGCCGCTTCACCCTCGGCGCGCTGCTGATGTTCCAGGGCTTCCTGGGCGGCTTCATGTCCCCGGCCATGACGATGGTCCACGCCGGGCAGACCCTCCACGAGATGCGCACCCAGATGGAGCGCGTGGAGGACGTGATGCGCTATCCCTCCGACCCGAACGCGGCGGACGCCGCCGGCGCGGGGGAGGAGCCGGAGAAGCTGAAGGGCGGCATCGAGCTCCGGCACGTCACCTTTGGCTATTCCAGGCTGGCGGAGCCGCTGATCGAGGATTTTTCGATGGACGTGCGCCCGGGCAGCCGGGTGGCCTTCGTCGGCGCGTCCGGCTGCGGCAAATCCACGCTGGCAAAGCTGATTGCCGGCCTGTACGCGCCGTGGGAGGGGGAGATACTGTTTGACGGCAAGCCCCGCGACGCCTACAGCCGCGCGGTGATGACCGGCTCCGTCGCCGTGGTGGACCAGGACATCACGCTGTTCGAGGGCACGATCGGCGATAACATCCGCATGTGGGACGCATCCATCATGGATTTCGAGATGATACTGGCCGCCCGGGACGCCCAGCTGCACGACGCCATCATGGAGCGGGTGGGCGGCTACAACCACAGGCTCGCCTCCGACGGGCGCAACCTCTCCGGCGGCGAGCGCCAGCGCATGGAGATCGCCCGGGTGCTGGCCCAGGACCCCTCCGTCATCATACTGGACGAGGCCACCAGCGCCCTGGACGCGCTGACCGAGCAGCGGGTGACCCAGGCCGTCTGCGACCGGGGCGTCACCTGCATCATCATCGCCCACCGCCTCTCCGCCATTCGGGACTGCGACGAGATCGTCGTGCTGGACAGGGGCAGGGCCGTGGAGCGCGGCACCCACGCGGAGCTGATGGCCAGAAACGGCGCGTATGCCCGGCTGGTGGCGAATGAGTGAGGAGGGATCGCTTTGGGCTGGTTCAGCGAACAGATCAAAACGCGGAACGAACTCGACCAGCAGGCGCTGGAGGATTCCTTCCTGCGCGCGGCGGGAGTGGTGCTGGGCAGGCGCACCGCCACGCGGATCGGCGACGCCCGCATCCTCACCAGGCAGGCCATCGACGACATACTGAAATACTATCACTTCAAGGCGGCGGAGATCCCCGCGGACATCGGGGACCACGAGGACCAGCTGGACTACGCGCTGCGGCCCCACGGCATCATGAAGCGCGGCATCGCGCTGGAGGAGAACTGGTGGCGGGACGCCTGCGGGCCCATACTGGCCTACGCGAAGGACGGCGACGAGCCCACGGCGCTGCTGCCCCGCAGGCTGGCCGGGTATTACTATGTGGACCGGGCGACCGGCAGGCGGGTGACGCTGAACCGCCGGACCGCGGCGCGCTTCAAGCGGGAGGCCTATTGCTTCTACAAACCGCTGCCCCAGCGCAAGCTGGGCGTGCTGGACCTGATCGCCTACATCCAGGGCTGCCTGACGCTGGACGACGCGGTGCTGATGCTGGTATCGGCCCTGGCGGTGGTGGGCGTGGGCATGCTGCTGCCGCGCATCACCCTGGCGCTGACGGGCCCGGTGGTGTCCTCCGGGAGCCCCAGGATGCTGACGGGCATCGCCGTGTGCCTGGCCTGCGTGGCCATCGCCAGCCAGCTGATGTCCACCGTCAGCGGCCTGTTGAACGCCCGGGTGCGCGCCAAGACGTCCATGGGCGTGGAATCGGCCATGAT
Organism: uncultured Eubacteriales bacterium; assembly: GCA_900317565.1. Classification (GTDB taxonomy): domain Bacteria; phylum Bacillota; class Clostridia; order Christensenellales; family Aristaeellaceae; genus UBA2862. Next base: position 51,689 of record ONHI01000011.1, on the reverse strand, counting down.
GATGCGCATGCTGAGCCTTCCGGCCGGCTTTTACCGGGACCATTCGCCCGGCGAGGTGGCCAGCCGCTCCGCGTCGGTGAACCAGCTGTGCGACCAGCTGCTGGGCATGTTCGTGGGCACGGGCCTGACCTCGCTGGCGTCGCTGCTCTACATCACGCAGATCTTCTCCTTCGCCCCGGCGCTGGCGCTGCCGTCGCTGCTCGCCATACTGGCCACCGTGGCGTTCAGCACGCTGTCCACCCTGGCGCAGATCCGCGTCTCCAAGCGGCGGATGGAGCTGGCCAACAGGCAGTCCGGCATGACCTACGCCATGCTGGGCGGCGTGCAGAAGATCAAGCTGGCGGGGGCGGAGAAGCGCTTCTTCGCCCGCTGGCTGAACCTGTATTCCGACAGCGCGGAGCTGACCTATGCGCCGCCGGCCTTCATCCGGCTGAACGGCGTCATCACGATGGCCGTCAGCCTCGCGTCCGGCATCGCGCTGTACTACCTCGCCGCGAAAAGCGGCATCGAGCCGTCGAACTACTACGCCTTCACGGCGGCCTACGGCGCGGTGATGGGGGCGTTCTCGGCGCTGGCGGGCATCGCCCTGCGGGTGGGCAGCATCCGCCCGACGCTGGAGATGGCCGAGCCGTTCCTGCGGGCGGAGCCGGAGACCGCCGACGACAGGGAGATCGTCACCGGGATATCGGGCGGCATCGAGCTGAACAACGTCTGCTTTCGCTACGACGAAAGCGGTCCCTGGGTGATCAACAACCTGTCCCTGAAGATCCGCCCCGGCGAATACGTGGGCATCGTGGGCCGCACCGGCTGCGGCAAATCCACGCTGATGCGGCTGCTGCTGGGCTTTGAAAAGCCGGAGAAGGGCGCGATCTACTACGACCGCAGGGACATGAGCCGCCTCGACCTCTCCTCGCTGCGCCGCAGGATCGGCGCGGTGATGCAGAACGGCGGGCTGTTCCAGGGGGATATCTACTCCAACATCGTGATCTCCGCGCCGCACCTGACGATGGACGACGCCTGGGCGGCGGCGGAGGCGGCGGGCATCGCGGAGGACATCCGTGAAATGCCCATGGGCATGCGGACGGTCATCTCCGAGGGCCAGGGCGGCATATCGGGCGGCCAGCGGCAGCGCATCATGATCGCCCGGGCCATCGCGCCGAAGCCGAAGATACTGCTGCTGGACGAGGCCACCAGCGCCCTGGACAACCGGACGCAGCGGCTGATCTCCCAGGCGCTGGACGGCCTGGGCTGCACCCGCATCGTCATCGCCCACAGGCTCTCCACCATCCGGAACTGCGACCGCATACTGGTGCTGGACGGCGGCAGGATCGCCGAAGAGGGCAGCTACGACGCGCTGATCGCCCGGGACGGCCTGTTTGCCGAGCTCGTGAAGCGCCAGCGCCTGGACGTGGCGTAAGGCGCGCCGGAATCGATAATAATTTGGCTCAGTTAACAACAGGGCCACGGCCTGTTTGAGGATAACAAAGGAAGCGGAGGAATGTAGAAGTGATCATGGTACTAAAGCTGATAAGCACATTGCTGTTCGACTCGACAGAGCTGATGGGCATCATCCCGGCAGCGCTGTTCATGGCGGGTACCTGGCGTCTGCTGCAGAAGTCCGGCCTGGAGGGCTGGTGGGCGCTGATCCCCGGCGCGCGGGACTACCAGCTGGCCCGCTGCGCGGGGCGCGAGCCGGAGGGACGGGTCTACAGCCTGACCGGCGCGGCGTCTACGTTGATCAGCGTGATCTGGCTGTTTGTCGGTAACAGAGCGGGAAGCCTCACCATCGGGACCCTGGAAGTCGTGTACATGATCTGCCAGCTGACGCTGAGCCTGGTGCGGTTCATCTACACCGTGCGCGTGTTCGGCGGCCTGATCGAGGTCTACGGCGTGAAGCGGCGCTGGATGTGGCTGTGCCTGCTTGACATCACCAGCTGGATCCCGGCACTGGTCTGGGGCTTCAATCCCAAGTACCAGCCCGCCTGGCAGGTGGAGGACATCCGGGCGGAGATGGCCCGGCTGGCCAGCTCCGGCAGCGCGTCCGTCATGGACGAGGGCCTGACCGTGAACCTGAGGGACCGCACCGTCACCGAATTCTTCCAGAAGAAGGTGCTGCTGCGTGACATCCACATGTCGATCCCCCAGGGCCACATGGTGCTGCTGCTGGGCGGCTCCGGCGCGGGCAAGACCACGTTCCTGAACGCGGTCAACGGCTATGAGAAGGCCCACGCCGATGTGCTGCTGAACGGCACCGACATGTACAAGCAGTACAAGAAGATGCAGTACGAGGTCGGCTTCGTGCCCCAGAGCGAGATGATGCGCGGCAAGGACACCGTGCTGAACACGCTGCTGGACGCCGCCAAGCTGAGGCTGCCGAAGGACGTCTCCGCGAAGCAGCGCCGGGAGCGCGTGGACGAGGTGATGGAGATCTTCGGCCTGAAGCCGGTGAAGAACAACCTGGTGGAAAAGCTGTCCGGCGGCCAGAAGAAGCGCCTGTCCATCTCCATGGAGTTCATCAGCAATCCTTCGCTGTTCATATTGGACGAGCCTGACTCCGGCCTGGACGGCGTCATGGCGCGGGAGCTGTTCGAGCAGCTGCGCAAGATCGCCGACACCGGCAAGATCGTCATCGTCATCACCCATACGCCGGACCGCGTGATCGATCTGTTCGACGACGTGATCGTGCTGGCGAAGGACAGCGCCCGCACCGGTCGCCTGGCCTGGTACGGCAGCATCGAGGATGCCCGCAAATTCTTTGAGCGCGACCGAATGGAGCAGATCGTCAAGTCCGTCAACCGCAAGGAGGAGGGCGGCGACGGCCTCGCCGACGAATTTGTGATGAAGTATGCAAAGGAGGTGGCCTGACATGTCTGAGAATCGCGTGAACGAGCCTATCCGCCAGATGACGATCCGCCATCGCGGCCGCGGTGCCCAGGTTGGGATCTATTTCGGAAAGCTGCTGCGCATGTTCGTGTACCAGAGCGACTGGAAGGTGCTGCCCATGGCGGCGCTGATCGCGGGCCTGGTGGGCATGGTGATCCGCAGGCGCCTCTTCATCAACATGGAGGGCACGCTGATGGGCGCCTTCGCCATGGTGATGGTGTGCATCTGGAACGGCTGCTTCAACTCCATACAGGTCATCTGCCGTGAGCGCGACGTGATCAAGCGGGAGCATCGCTCCGGCATGCACATTTCCTCCTATGTGTTCTCCCATATGCTCTACCAGGCGCTGCTGTGCCTGGCGCAGACCGTGGTGACGCTGTACGTGACGCTGACCGTGGGCGTGCAGTACCCCGCCAAGGGCCTGGTGACGGGCTACTTCCTGATCGACTTCGGCATCTCCATGTTCCTGATCACCTTCGCGTCGGACATGCTGTCGCTGTGGGTGTCCTCCCTGGCGCGCACGACCACCACGGCCATGACGATCATGCCCTTCGTGCTGATCTTCCAGCTGGTGTTCTCCGGCGGCATGCTGTCGCTGCCGGCGTGGACCGAGCCGCTGACCCAATTCACCATCTCCAACCCCGGCCTGAAGGTGATCGCCACCCAGGCGGACACGAACGGCCGGCCCTACGCCACGATCTCCAACATGGTCGCCAGGATGCGCGACAACGAGATCGGGGGCAGCGTGACGGTGGGCCAGGTGCTGGACCTGCTCCAGGACGCCAACAACCCCACCATCGCCAGCCTGCGTGAGAGGAAGCTGGAAAAGGTGTTGACGCTGGCCGAGCTGAAGAAGGCGCTGGAGGACAGCCAGTCCTTCCAGAGCCTCAGGCAGGAGACCATCCCCGCGGACTTCACGGTGGGGGACATGGTGCGGCTCCTGTTGGAGGCCGAGGGCCTGGAGGATTTGCGCGGCTATGACTTCGGCCTTCCGGGCGTCACGCTGGGCAAGCTGCTTCAGGATATCGCCGGGTCCGACAAGGCACAGCCCATGATGGAGGAGAAGCTCACGGAGCGGATCACCGTGGGTGATCTGATCGACGCCATGGACGAGACGGGCTTCATGGAGCGATACGGCGACACGCAGATCGGCGGCAACCTGACCGTGGGCGAGATCGTCGACGCGGTGGCGGGCAACGCCGACGCGCAGGCACGCCGGGACGAGCAGATCACGGTCAACACCACGGTGGGCAGCCTGCTGGACATTGTGGGCGAGGACAATGTCAAAACCTTCCTGGAGCAGAAGACCGCCGAGGCCAACTACCAGACCGACTATGAATACAATGCGGAGAACGTGATCGGCTACTGGATGCACCTGCTGCTGTTCATACTCGTCTTCGCTGCCCTGGCGACCATCACGTTGGAGTTCATCGACAAGGACAAGCGCTGATAGAACAGGAGGAAACAAAATGATGAAACTGAATCAAAGGATACTGGGCCTCGTGCTGGCGTTGATCGTGCTGGCGTGCGCCATGCCGGTCGGCCTGGCGGAGGACGAGGCCAACCTGAAGCAGGACGTGCTGGTGCTGTTTACCAGCGACGTGCACTGCGGCGTGGATGAAAACTTTGGCTATGCGGGCCTGCAGGCCGTGCGGGACGCCGCCGTGGCGGCGGGGGACCACGTGCTGCTGGTGGACGACGGCGACGCCATACAGGGCGATCGTCGCGTGCAGAACGTGCGGGTGGACGGCGAGCCGCTGGACCCGGACGCGACCTACACGGTGGCGAGCCAGAGCTATCCCCTGATCGACCATGGCGACGGCCATACCGCCTTTGACGGCGCGAAGATCCTGTGGGAGTCCGAGGACCTGGACTATGAGATGGTGGTGCGCTTCATCCGGGACACCCTGGGCGGCGTGATCGGCGAGGGCTATGAGAATCCCTACGGCCAGGAGCGCATCGTCGCCGTCGGGGAGCCCGCGGACGAGGCCGATGCGACCGGGGCCAAAGCGGCGCTGCCCGAGGGCGTGGTGCCGGTGACCTGGGAGGTCACCCCGGAGCACCCGATGATCGACACCGACGAGGCCCGGGCGCTGTATCAGCAGATCCTGGCGGGGGATTATCCCACCATGGAAGAGCTGCTGGCGAACCCCGTGGTCCAGCAGCTGGACGCGCTGTCGGCCTACTATAAGTCCATCTATGGCAATACCGCTGACATCGACACCCCGGAGCGCGAAGCGCTGCGGGAAGAGCTCAAGGACTGGTTCCTGACCCTGGGCTCCGCCCGCACCGAGAGCATCGACGAGAACGGCAAGCACCACTACGTGTACGACGGCCCCCTGAACCGGGACTACCAGATGATCCTGGCGCTGGGCCTGCCGGCCTCCGGCAAATCCACCTTCATCGCCGACCCGGACAGCGAGGCCATGGGCGCGTTCATATTGGACGTGGATGTGATCAAGGCGCGGATTCCGGAATACGTGGAGAGCCACGGCGCGGCCTCGGATTCCATCCACTTCGAGGGCATGGGCATCTTCGACCGGGCAATCAGCGAATTCCTGACCGGCGATATGAAGGGCGTGAATATCGTGCTGCCCATCGTGGGCGGCGACTTCGACGAGATGATGCAGCAGTACGTGCTGCCCTTTGAGGCGGCGGGCTACAACGTGCGGGCGAAGTTCCGCCCGGCCAAGGAGAACGAGGCGGCGGCCCGCGTGGTGATGCGCGAGCTGGGCGGCGGCCAGCTGATCAACAGCGCGGTGGCCTTCAACTTCGGCGACGGCCCGGAGAAAGTGTACAACCGAATGAAGGACATGATCAACGCCAAGGGCGAGCCCTACGGCTTCGAGGAGGACGAGGCGCTGGAGCCCGCGGCATAGGATCAAGGAAACGGTATCATATAAAACAATCGGAGGGGCGTCGCAATGACGTCCCTCCGATTCACGTTTATCCCGATAGCGGCTTTCCGATCACTCGGCCACGGCCAGCGAAGCCTGCAGGTCCGCGTTCTGACCCTCGGTGTCGCCCAGCGCGGCGTTCACCTGCGCCCGCTGATAGTAGCTCTGCGCCAGCTCATAGCCGTGCTCGATGCACACCGTGTAATCCGCCTTGGCCTCCTCCAGGTTGCCCAGCGCCGCGTTGCACACCGCGCG
>ONHI01000011.1:0-45564 GCA_900317565.1 uncultured Eubacteriales bacterium | reverse complement strand
GTCGCCACCGCCGTCTCGTAGTCCTCCTGCTGCATCTGGCACACGGCCAGGTTGTAGCGCGCGTCGTCCACGTAGGGCTCGCTCTCGATGGACTTGGTGAAGTCCGCCGCCGCAGCCTCCCACTGGGCGTCCATCAGCGCGCACACGCCGCGGTTGTACAGCAGCCCCTCGAACGCGCCGCCCTTCTCCTCGCAGGTGTTGAAGGCCTCGATGGCCCCGGCGTAGTCGCCCAGGTTCATCTTGCAGATGCCGATGTTGTAGGCCGCGCCCGCGCCATAGGTCTCGTCCTCAGCGTAGGCCTCGAACGCCGCGATGGCCTCCTCCAGGTTGCCCGCCTGCATCTTGTACAGGCCGGACTGGAAGCCCGCTTCCTCCACCTCGCTGCCCGCGCCTTCGACGAACTTGTCGTAGGCCGCCTGGGCCGCCTCGATGTCGCCCTTCGCCTCGTTCAGCTGGGCCACGGTCTCATACAGGGAGGTGTCCTCGGTCAGCTCGATGTACTTCTCCAGGCTCTCGATGGCCGCGTCCACATTGCCCTGGGCCGCGTAGACCTGCGTGCGCACCAGATAGGCGTCCGCCAGGTCCGGCTGCACGCGGATCGCCGCGTCCAGCTGCAACAGCGCCATGTCGTTCTTCTCCTCGATCACATCGATGCAGGCGCGCTTGAGCAGCAGATCGGCGTACATGGTGGGGTTGCTCACCGGGTCGCAGTAGGCGAAGCACACGTTCAGATATTCCTTCGCGGTCTCATAGTCCTCCGCGTTGATGGCGTTCAGCGCCAGGGTGTAGCTGGCGTCCAGCTTCTGGGTGTCCACCACGGCTGCGTTCTCCACGGCCGCGTTCTCCACGGCGGTCTCCTCCACGGGGATCTCTGTCGCGGGGGCTTCCTCGGCCAGCACGGGCGCAGTCAGCAGCATGCCGGCTGCCAGACCTGCGGCAATCAGCTTTTTCAAGTTCATAGGTTATTCCTCCTGATCCTATAAATTCTATATTATAATATCATTTCATCGTGTCAATTTCAATGGCTGGAGGGAAAATATCGGTGATATTTTCAGCCCTGACCGCTGTGCGGCCCCTTCGCCCTACGGCCCATTTTCGCTATTTCAGCCCGGTGACCTTCACGGCCCCTTCCTGGGCCAGCAGGCAGAGCTCCGCGGCCTTGAAGGCGTGGGCCTGGGTCATGGCGTTCTCGGTGCGGTTCAGGCAGTCCAGTATCAGCTGGCCGAAGAAGGGGAAGCCCACCGTGCCGCTGGCGTTGAAATACTGCTCGCCCTTGCCGTTGACCAGGTACACGTGGTCGCCGTCCACCGCGTCCGAGGCCAGGTTGATGTACTTGCGGATCTCGATAAAGCCCTCGGTGCCGAGGATGAAGGTGCGCCCGTCGCCCCAGGTGCGCAGCCCGTCCGGGTTGAACCAGTCCACCCGGAAGTAGTTGGTGCTGCCCTTCGCGCCGGTGAGGGCGCAGTCGCCGAAGTCCTCCAGCTCCGGGTACTCCGGGTGGGCGTAGTTGGCGATGCGGCTGGATTGCACCGTGGCGTCCTCCTCGCCCGCGAAGTGCAGGTACTGCTCGATCTGGTGGCTGCCGATGTCGCAGAGTATGCCGCCGTACTTTTCCCGCTCAAAGAACCACTTGGGGCGGCCTGCCGCGCCCAGGCGGTGGGGGCCGAAGCCGGTCACGCTGATGACCCGGCCGATCTCGCCCGCGTCGATCATGTAGCCCGCCAGGATCGCGCCCTCCACGTGCAGCCGCTCGGAGTAGTAGACCATGTACTTTTTGCCGGTGCGCGCGGCGGCGGCCTTGGCGTCGTCCAGCTGTTTAAGCGTGGTGAAGGGGGCCTTGTCGGAAAAGTAGTCCTTGCCCGCGTCCATCGCCTTCACGCCCAGCGGGCCGCGCTCGCTGGTGACGTTGGAGGAGCAGACCATCCGCGTCTCCCGGTCCTCCAGGACCTGGTCGAGGCTCGCCGCGGGCTTCGCCTGGGGATAGGCCTTCAGGAAGGCCGCCACCTTCTTCGGGTCGGGGTCGTACACGTATTTCAGCGTGCCGCCGGCCTCGGTCAGGCCGTTGCACATGCCGTAGATGTGGCCGTGGTCGATGTGGGCCGCGGAGAACACGAATTCTCCCGGCTTCACCACCGGCTTCGGCCTGCCCTGGGGCGCGTAATTCATGCCGTCCATCTTATTCATGTCATTTGTCCCCTTTCTCGCCCAGGTCGCTGCCGAAGGTCAGCTCGCCCTCCTGCTCCATGACCGAGGTCGTCTTTTCGTAGAAGTGGGGCACGTTCGCCCGGATGCCGTCCACCGTGTAGAAGGGGTCGTCCGCCTTCAGCGGCAGCTGGACGGGCAGGCGGGACGATCCGGCCTTGTAGATGGCGGTGATCAGCTCGATGGTGCGCCGCCCGTCCTCGCCGGTGATGGCGGGCTGCCCGCCGGTCTCGATGGCCCGCAGCACGTCGTCCAGCTGGCCCGCGTGGTGCTCGTAGGGCAGGGGCGGCAGCGCCGCCAGGTAGTCCGCGGCCTCCTTCTCAAACGCCGGATCCGGAGCCTTCAGCGGGAAGCCGTTGGGCATGGGGATGGAGCTGAAGCAGTCGTAGGGCGCGGAGATCCTCGCCTTCTCGCACTGGAACACCAGCTTCTGGTCCTCGCCGTGGTGCACGACGGAGGCGGTGACCGTGGCCAGCGCGTGGGGATATTCCATCACGGAGACGGACAGGTCCTCCACCTCGGCGTTGTCGTGGCCGGTGTTGGCCAGCACGCTGGTGATCCTCTCCGGCAGGCCCATCATCCAGCCCAGCATGTCGATGTGGTGCACGGCGTGGTTCAGCGTGCAGCCGCCGCCCTCCTTCACCCAGGTGCCCCGCCACCACAGGTCGTAGTAGCTGTGGCCGCGCCACCAGAAGCTGTCGATCTCGGCGTGGCGCACCGGTCCGGCGATGCCGCTGTCCAGCAGGGCCTTCAGGTCCCGTATGGGCTTGCGGAAGCGGTTCTGGGCGATGATGGACAGCAGCCTGCCGCTCTCGTCCCGGGCCCTCAGCATGGCGTCGCACTCCTGAAGCGACGCGGCCATGGGCTTTTCGCACACCACGTGCTTGCCGCTTTTCAGCGCGTCGATGCTGATGGAGGCGTGCACGAAGGGCGGCGTGCAGACGTCCACCAGGTCGATGTCCCGCCGGGGCAGTATGTCCTCATGGCGCTCATAGGTATCGCAGTCCAGCGCGAATTCCTCCATGAAGCGCCGGGCCTTGCCGGGGATGATGTCCACCAGCGCCACCACCTCGCAGCGCTCCTTCAGGGCCAGATAGGCCTCCATGTGGGCGTGGGCGATGCCGCCCGTGCCGACGATTGCAACGCGAATCATATTGCCGCCTCCCTGTGGTTGTTTTGGTTGGTATCATAATATCACAAAATGGGGGGACAGGCAACAGGGGTGAGGCAATAGGCAGTAGGCATTAGGCAATAGGCATTAGTCGGATGGTTGGGAACGGATTGCCACGTCGCTTCGCTCCTCGCAATGACACCTACATAACTGCATCGAAAGTTGTCATTGCGAGGAGGCGCGCAGCGCCGACGTGGCAATCCGGTCTCCCAGGGTCGAAAAGTTGCATTTGACGCGGGGCGAGCCCGCACTGTATAATAGGTGTAAACAGCGGGCGCTCGTCCGCGCCGAAATGGAAACGGGGAGGGACCTGTCATGGATCGCAGGAAGGAATATCTGGAAAAGGCGGATCTGTTGAAGCCCGCGCTGCGCGTGGAGCGCGTGCGGCCGGTCGCGGGACTACCCGCGGAGCCCATGGCCGAGGGGGACAGCCTGCTGCTGGACTTCGGCAACCACCACGTGGGTCACGTGACGCTGAAGCTGAACTACGCCGGCAGCCATCCGGACGCGCCGGTGTGGCTGCGGCTGAAGTTCTGCGAATCCCCCCGGGAGCTGAACGAGACGGTGGAGGGCTACAAGGGCTGGATCAGCAAGGGCTGGATCCAGGAGGAGCAGCTGCACATCGACGTGCTGCCCTGCGAGCTGAGCCTGCCCCGGCGCTACGCCTTCCGGTACCTGCGCGTGGAGGTGCTGGCGGTGTCGCTGAAATTCCGGCTGGCAGTGGAGGACGCCTGGCTGGATTCCACCACCAGCGCGGACGACGGGGCCCTCGCGCCCTTTGAGGGCACGCCGGAGGAGGCGGCCATCGACCGCGTGGCCGTGCGCACGCTGCGCAGCTGCATGCAGGACTTCTTCGAGGACGGCCCGAAGCGGGACCGGCGGCTTTGGCTGGGCGATTTGAGGCTCCAGGCGCTGACCAGCTACGCCACCTTCCACGGCGACGACCTGGTGAAGCGCTGCCTGTACCTGTTCGCCGCCGCCGCGGGCGACGACGGCCAGCTGACGGCCTGCCTGTTCACCGAGCCGAAGCTGGAGGGCGACGACAACTGGATGGCCGACTACGCGCTGCTGTTCATCTCCACGCTGAAGGACTACGTGGCCCACACCGGCGACCTGGAGACGGGCCGCGACCTGTTGCCCGTGGCGCTGCGGCAGCTGGAGCTGTCGGAGAGCTATTTCGACCCGCAGACCCAGCTGGTGCGGGACGGCGACGCGAAGTCCCTCACCCGCCGGCAGCAGTCCAAGGGCCCGGAAAATCAGGCGAACATGGTGGACCAGAGCGCCTTCTTCATCGACTGGAACCTGACCCTGAACAAGCAGGCGGCGGGCCAGGCCGTGTGGATCTACTGCACCAGGGACGCGCTGCGGCTGATGGCGCTGCTGCACGAGACCGACGGCGCGGAGGCGCTGCGACAGCGCATCGAAGCGCGCAGCGCCGCGGCGGTGGCGCGGCTTTACGACGGGGAACGCGGGCTGTTCGTCAGCGGCACGGACCGGCAGGTCTCCTGGGCGTCCCAGGTCTGGTTCGCGCTGGCGGACGTGCTGCCCCGGGAGGACGCCCTGCGCGCGCTGGAGAACGTGGCCCTCGACGGGGAGGCGGCCATCATGGTCAGCCCCTACATGATGCACCACTACGTGGACGCGCTGTACCACCTGGGCTGCCCGGAGAAGGCCCACCAAGTGATGATGGACTATTGGGGCGGCATGGTCAGGCTCGGGGCGGACACCTTCTTCGAGCTGTACAACCCCGCCAACCCGGATGAATCGCCCTACGGCTCGCCCATCGTGAACAGCTATTGCCACGCCTGGAGCTGCACCCCGGCCTATTTCCTCCGGGGCGGCGCGAAGGAGCGGTAAGGCGGATGAGGATATCGATTGAACAGGAGGATCGGAGCATGGCCCGCTGGATATGGAAATTCGGGGAATTTGAGATCTATCACAACCTGCTGCTGCACAACCGGCGCACCCAGTACGGCTGGCCCTCGCCGCCGGTGTGGAAGGTGTGCGCGCCGGAGAGCTGCGTCCGCTTCGCCAGGGAGGTGCCCGGCCCCGGCGGCACGATCCGCGTGTGGGCGAAGGGGGATTTCGCCGTGACCGTGTGGCGCGGCTACGAAAAGACGGAGTACGGCGGACAGCACGAGATCGCCCTGGGGGACGGCCCCATGCGCGTGACGGTCACCGTCTCCAACCGGGAGAGCTTCCCCTGCCTGTACGTGGACGGCGATCTGCAGACGGACGAGAGCTGGACGGCGGACGACCTGGCCGGCGACCCCGCCCCCGCGGACAGCTGCGCCTGGTTCGACGCGCCGGAGAAGTCCCCGGAGGTGTTTCCCTTCGCCTATGCCCCCGTGGAATGCGTGCGCCGGGAGCGCCTGGAGGGCGGCGCGCTGTTGGACTTCGGCAGGGAGACCTTCGCCCGCACGGCCTTCCGCTTCTCCGGGAAGGGGGACCACGTCCTGCGCTTCGGCGAATCCCGGGAGGAGGCCATGAGCCCGGAATGGTGCGTCATCCGGCGCACCGTGCGCGGCGCGGACCGGGCAAAGTTCGAGGCCCAGGCGTTCCGCTATATCTTTGTCGACGATCCCGGCGCGAAGGTGACCGCCGAATACGAATACCTGCCGCTTTCGTATCGCGGGGCGTTCCGCTGCGACGAGGACATCGTGAACCGCGTCTGGGACACCGCGGCCTACACCTTCCACCTGAACAGCCGGGAATTTTTCCTGGACGGCATCAAGCGGGACCGCTGGGTCTGGTCGGGGGACGCCTACCAGAGCCTGTTCGTGAACCGCTATCTGTTCCTGGACCGGGAGCTGGAGCGCCGCACGCTGATCGCGCTGGCGGGCAAGCCGCCCTTCGAGGCCCACATCAACGGCATCGTGGACTACACCTTCTATTGGATGATCGGGCTGTACGAATACTATGAGACCTACGGCGACGCGGACCTGCTGCGCCGCATCTTCCCCCAGGCGCGGCGCATCATGGACTTCTGCCGGTCCCGGGCGGACGCGGACGGCTTCGTGCGCGGCAAGCAGCGGGACTGGGTGTTCATCGACTGGGCCCCCATGGACCGGGCAGGCGCGCTCTGCGGCGAGCAGGTGCTGTTCGCCCGGGCGCTGGAGGCCTACGGCAGCATCTGCGCGCTGCTGGGCGAGGACAGCCGCGGCGCGGCGGAGCAGGCAAGGGCGCTGCAGGCGGCGGTGCTGGAGCGCTTCTGGGACGATGAAAAGGGCGCGTTCGTGGACAGCTACGAGTCCGGCAAGCGCTTCGTCAGCCGCCACAGCAACATACTGGCCTACCTCTTCCTGCCGATGGACGACGCGCGGAAGACGTCGCTGTACGCCCACGCGATACTGGACGACTCCGTGCCCCAGATCACCACGCCCTACTTCAAGTTCTACGAGAACCTGGTGCACTGCGAGGCGGGCAGCGACGCGGGGCTGGAGCGATCCATCCGGGAGTACTTCGGCGGCATGCTGCGCCTGGGCGCGACCACGCTCTATGAGCAGTTCGACCCGAACGAGACCGGCCCGGAGCGCTACGCGATGTACGGCCATCCCTTTGAAAAATCGCTGTGCCACGCCTGGAGCTGCAACCCGATCTACCTGCTGGGGCGCTATCGCGCGGGCGTGCGCCGCACCGGGGTGGGTTATCAGACCTTCGAGGTCGCGCCCCGGCTGGGGGACCTGAAGCGATTCGACTGCACCGTGCCGCTGCCCGCGGGCGAGGTCCGCGTGCGCATGGACGGCGAGCGCCTGTCGGTGCTGGCCACGGCCCCCGGGGGCACGCTGGTGTTCGGCGGGCAGAGGCTGCCGCTTCAGGCCGGGCAGGAAGTGAGCGTGGCCGTCCGGTAACGAAGCATCAAATCGGAGCGGGAGGTGAACGCGGTGGGCAAGCGCGCGCTTTCGATGAACCGGACGCTGGCGTGGATGCTGATGGTCGGCTACACGGCGCTGCTGGTGCTGCTGCTGGTCATCAGCCTGTACTGGATCTCCAACACCCAGTACGAGGTGGAGCGGGCCGAGGACGAGGCGCTGGCCGGATATGTGGACCGGGCCTCGGACGAGATGAGCATGCTGGAGCGCCACATCTACGACACCTACGCCACCAACCGCGACTTCCTGGCGCTGTCGGGGCTGCAATCGTATACCGAGAACTACGAGACCGCATACTACCTGCGGGAGGCCATGACCAGCAAGATGTTCCTGGAGAACTACATCCACGGCTTCGCCATATTCTATGACAACCTGTCCAACGTGTGGTACCGCACCAAGGACAACGTCTATCTCACCAACGACGAGATGCGCCAGGCCGTGGAGGCCATCCGCCCGGGGGTGCTGTCCATCGTGCGCCAGCGCACCTGGGAGCGGCTGAACATCGGCGGCGAGCCGGTGATGGTGGTCACCTGCCGCCGGGACAACGCGGCCATCTCCGGCATGTACTGCCTGAAGGACGCCGGGGACATCGGCAGCGGCCTGCGCCGGCCCGGCCAGGTGGCGATCCTCACCGACGTCGGCGAGGCGCTGCGCGGGGCGGAGCTGGCGGACGCCCTGGGCCTTGCCCAGCGGCTGCCCGCGGACGGCGGGCTGTTCTCCCAGCGGCTGGGCGGCTATCGGGTGCACGCCCGGCGGATCCCCCAGGCGAACCTGTGGATCGTGCTGGCGGTGAAGATCGACCTGTGGAGCCTGCTGAACGCCTGGCAGCTGGGGCTGCTGCTGCTGACGACGGCCTCCGTGGTGGCGGTCATACTGCTGTACAGCTTCTTCCGCCGGGAATTCCTGCGCCCCACCCGGGAGCTGACCCAGGCGATGGAGCAGCTGCGGCAGGGGGAGATCAGCGAGGTGCCCACGCTGGACGTGCGCTTCACCGAGATGCGGGAGGTCAACCGGACCCTGGCCCGCATGGTCTCGGAGATCGAATCCCAGAAGGTCAAGATCTACGAGGAGATCATCGAAAAGCAGAAGGCGCAGATGCAGTATCTGCAATTGCAGCTGCGGCCCCATTTCTATCTGAACGGCCTGAAGACCATCAACGCGCTGGCCATCAACGGCGATACCGAGGCCATACAGTCCATGGTGTACGCGGTGTCGGACCACCTGCGCTTCCTGTTCCGGGAAAGCCAGCTGGTGCGCCTGTCGGAGGAGCTGGACTTCACGGAAAACTACGTGGCGCTGCAGCGCCAGACCGCGGCGCGGGACATCCGGCTGGAGGTGGACGCGGACCCGGCGGTGCGGGAATGGCTGGTGCCGATACTGTGCGTGCAGACCTTCGTGGAGAACAGCGTGAAGTACGCCCGCACGGCGGTCAGCGGCGCCCCGTTGGCCATGGAGGTGCGGGTCGACATGCTGGCTACCGAGGAGGGCCGCTACATCGACCTGATCATCTCCGACAACTGCCAGGGCTATTCCGACGACGTGCTGGAGCGGGTGAACAGTGGCAACTTCGGCGACGACGGCCGGGCGGTGGGCATCGGCAACATACTGCGCCGGTGCAGGCTGCTGTATGGGGAGCGCGCGGAGCTGCGCTTCTACAACGAGGGCGGCGCGGTGAGCGAGCTCATACTGCCGGAGCTTTCGGAGGACGAGGGCGAAGCGCGGCAGGAGGAGGCGAGGACATGAACGTGCTGATCGTGGACGACCAGCAGGCGGTGATCGACAGCCTGAAGAAGGAGGTCCGCTGGGATCAGATCCCGGTGGAGAAGGTCTACACCGCCCTCAGCGCCCGGGAGGCCCGCATGGCGCTGCGCAATTTCGACGTGGACGTGCTGCTGACGGACATCGAGATGCCGGAGGAGGACGGGCTTTCGCTGTTTCGCTGGATGCGGGAGAACTGCCCCCACGTGGTGGGCATCTTCCTGACCGCCCACGCGGATTTCCACTACGCCCAGGAGGCCATCCACATGGGCGGCTTCGATTACATCCTCCAGCCCTTCAAGGGCGAGGAGGTGGAGGCGGCGCTGCGCAAGGCGGGGCAGAGCCTGCGCCGCCGGGCCGCCGCGGAGCTGCGCGCCTCGCCGGAGAGCCAGCGCGGGCGCAGGAGCAACATGCTGGACGGGCTGATCCAGAAGCTGAACCTGGGCAACGACGCCGCCGTGGACCAGACGTTCCGGGAGATGTGGGAATCGGAGGAGCTGGAGCGGGGGCGGGTGAGCCTTCACCCGCTGCTGCTGGAGCTCGTGGACTGGCACGGCATCGGTCACGAGCGCGGGGAGCGGATGCTGCCCCAGCTGTTCATCAATGTGCTGGAGGACATCTTCGAGGCCTCGAAGGGCAGCGCGACCATCTCCAGCCTGACGGAGAGCCGCTATTGGATCGTGCTCTCCCTGAGCCGGGAGGAGCTGCCGGGCGAGGCCTATGCCAGCGGCATCGAGGAGTTCTACCGCTTCCTGCAGAGCAACATGGACTTCCAGGTGGCGCTGTATCCCGCCGGCGAGGTGGGCGAGGAGGGCTTTGCCGCGCTGTGCCGCCGGCTGGAGGGCCGGCGGGAGGCCAACGCCCAGAAGCGCCCCGGCGTGTACTGGGACACCCGCGTGCCCGACGCCGCCGCCGGGGACGCGGA
Organism: uncultured Eubacteriales bacterium; assembly: GCA_900317565.1. Taxonomy (GTDB): domain Bacteria; phylum Bacillota; class Clostridia; order Christensenellales; family Aristaeellaceae; genus UBA2862. Next base: position 35,636 of record ONHI01000011.1, on the reverse strand, counting down.
CATCGTGGGCCGGGCGAAGGCCTTCATCGCCCGGAATTTGAGCCGCAACATCTCCCGGGGCGACGTGGCCTCCGAGGTCCATCTGACCGAGGAATACTTCTCCCGGCTGTTCAGCCGCCAGACGGGCTTCACCTTCAAGGATTACCTGCTGAACGAAAAGATGAACGCCGCCAAGAAGCTGCTGGTGTCCTCGGGCCTGTCGGTGAGCATCGTGGCCTCCAAGGTGGGCTACGACAACTTCTCCCACTTCTCCCAGATCTTCAAGAAGGTGGTGGGGGAGACGCCCCAGGAATATCGCAAAAATCACGGAAATTAGAGTGTGTTTCTAAATCCCGGGAGATGCAGTTTCGAGTGGATTTGACTGCATTTCAAGGCGCTTTTTCCGCAGGCTTACTGGTTGCAAGTCAAGGAAAAGCAACACAGAAATGCAGTCAAATACGCCGAAAATGCGCTTCAGGGATTTTAGAAACACACTCTAGTGTAATACGTCACAAAACCGAAAATCAAAGCCACGAAAATTATAGATCGTTCGCCGCTTTTGTTGATACAATGTTATCAATCAAAGCGGCGTTTGCCGTAATAATTTGGAGGGAAAACACCATGAAGAAACTGGCTTCCTTGCTGCTGTGCGTGGCCATGCTGCTGAGCGTGATGGCCTTCGCGGGCTCCGCGCTGGCCGAGAGCGAAAAGGTCGTCCTGGCCATGCCGTCCGTGTACGACATGACCGATACCCCCGAGGTGCAGGACGCGATCAACGCCATCACCGAGGAGAAGTACGGCATCAGCTTCGAGCTGCTGTTCGTGCCCATCGGCAACTGGACCCAGCAGAGCAACCTGCTGCTCACCGGCGACGAGGTGGACATCACCGCCATCTTCGGCACGCCCCTGTCCGTGTTCGTGAAGAACGGCCAGATCATCAACCTGGACGCGTATTACGCGAACGCCTCCGAGGAATTCAAGGCCGTCTGGAGCCCCGAGGAGATGGCGGGTACCAGCATCAACGGCGAGATCTTCGCCGTGCCCAACATGCGCAACTTCGGCAACTACTTCGGCCTGAACATCGACGCCGAGGTCGCCGCCGAGATGGGCATCGAGGACGGCCAGCACCTGACCATGGAAGAGGTCGACGAGCTGCTGGGCAACGGCGTGCTGCCGGATTGCGGCCAGACCACCGAGGTGCAGAACCTGTTCGAGACCGAGTCCTTCCTGACCTTCGCCCATTGGGCCGAGAAGTGGTACAATGACGGCTACATCATGGCCGACATACTGTCCAACACCGAGTCCTGGCAGACCATGATCGCCAACAAGAAGGCCGTCACCGCCATCGACAACTATGGCGTGAACGCCGTGGCGGGCATGATCCGCACCATCATCCTGGAGCCCTGGGCCGTCGCGAACTCCTATTCCGCGCTGTGCTACGGCATCAACGCCAATTCCGCCCATCAGGACGCTGCCTGGAAGGCCATGGAGATCCTGTACACCGACGCCGAGGTGGAGAACCTGATCAACCTGGGCATCGAGGGCAAGCACTACGTGCTGAACGAGGACGGCACCGCCTCCTATCCCGAGGGACAGGTCGGCGCCACCGTGGGCTACGGCATGGCCGAGTTCTACTGGATCACCCCCTATTCCGCCATCGCCCATCCGCTGGATGTGAACGGCCCCACCTTCTATGAGGACCTGGTGGACTTCAACAAGAACCGCACCACCAAGTCCATGGCCTTCGGCTTCTCCTTCGACATCTCCGACGTCGAGGACCAGTACACCGCCTGCACCAACATCATGAACAAGTACTATCACGCCCTGATGTCCGGCTCCGTGCCCGTGGACGATATCATCGCCCAAGCCAACGCCGAGTTCGAGGCCGCCGGCCTCGGCGACATCATCGCCGCCAAGCAGGCCCAGCTGGACGCCTATCTGGGCAAGTAATTCAAGCCTTACGACCACGTGGGGGCGGCGCAACGCCGCCCCCACAGCGTTGACCGAACGACATCGAAAGGACGGGGAAGACCATGACCAAGGGCGTACCCGCGGCGAAGGGTCGGGGCAAGGGCGCGAACAGCAAGATGACCTTCGCGCTGATTTCGATGATGATCCCCGGCATCGTCTATCTCATCATCAACAATTACATCCCCATGGCGGGCCTGGTGATCGCCTTCAAGAAGTTCAATTATTCCAAGGGCCTGTGGGCCAGCGAATGGAACGGCCTGAAGAACTTCACCTACCTCTTCAAGACCCAGGACGCCTACAACATCATGCGCAACACCCTGGGCTACAACCTGGTGTTCATCGTGCTCAGCCACGTGCTGTCGGTGGCGGTGGCGATCATGCTGAACTTCCTGCGGGGCAACGCCAACAAGAAGCTGTACCAGACCGTCATACTGACGCCCTACCTGATTTCCATGGTCGTGGTGTCCTACATCGTGTTCGGCTTCCTGAGCCAGGAGAACGGCTATCTGAACCGGCTGCTGGTGTCCCTGGGGGGCAATTCCATCAGCTGGTACACCCAGGCGAAATACTGGCCCTATATACTGACCATCGTGTACCTGTGGAAGAGCTTCGGCTATTCCAGCATCATCTACTACGCCACGGCCATCGGCATCGATTCCACGCTGTACGAGGCGGCGGAGATCGACGGCGCGAACCGCTGGAAGCAGATCTGGCACGTGACGCTGCCGGGCCTGCGGGGCACGATCATCACGCTGGTGCTGCTGGCCATCGGCCGCGTGTTCTACTCCGACTTCGGCCTGTTCTACCAGGTGCCCATGCGCTCGGGCCTGATCTCCTCGGTGACGGACACCATCGACGTGTTCGTGTACAAGGCCCTGACGCAGCTCAACGACGTGGGCCGCGCGTCCGCGGCGGGCTTCCTGCAGTCCGTGCTGGGCTTCGCGCTGGTGCTGACCGCGAACCTTGTCGTCCGCAAGATCGACAAGGACAACGCGCTGTTCTGAGGGGGGTGTGGATATGGTAAGAAAGAATACCGGCGAGCAGATCGCCCTGAACATCGTGCTGATCCTCCTCTCCGTGATCGCGGTCGCGCCGTTTTTGCTGCTGCTGTCCTCGTCGCTGACGCTGGAGAGCACGCTGGTGCAGGAGGGCTACCGCTTCTTCCCGAAGGATTTCAGCCTCTATTCCTATGAATACCTGTTCCAGAGCGGCGGCAAGATCTTCCGGGCCTACGGCATCACGATACTGGTCACCCTGCTGGGCACCAGCGCGGGCGTGCTGATGACGACGATGTTCGCCTATCCGCTGTCCCGCCGGGAGCTGCCCCACAGGATGTTCTTCTCCTTCTTCGTGTTCTTCACGATGCTGTTCTCCGGCGGCCTGGTGCCCGCCTACATGATGTGGAGCCAGACCTTCCACATCAAGAACACCCTCTGGGCGCTGATCGTGCCGGGGCTTTTGATGAACGGCTTCTACATCATCATGATGCGCTCGTTCTTCACGGCCAACATACCGGACGCGCTGATCGAGGCGGCGCGCATCGACGGCTGCGGCGAATACAGGATACTGTTCCAGATCGTGATGCCGCTGTCCCTGCCGATGATGGTCACGCTGATACTGATGATGGGCCTGGGCTACTGGAACGACTGGATGAACAGCCTGTACTACGTCACCGATGAAAAGCTGTTCAGCATCCAGGCGATACTGAACACCATCATCACCAACATACAGTTCATCACCAGCGGTCAGGGCTCCCTGGCCTCCAACGTGGACATGAGCAAGCTGCCCAGCGTGGGCGTGCGCATGGCCATCGCCATCGTGGGCATCATACCGGTGCTGGTGATCTATCCGTTCTTCCAGAAATACTTCATCCGGGGCATCGTCGTGGGCGGCGTCAAGGGATGAGAAAAAACCTGTGGCGGGAATGCGATTCCCGCCACAGCTGCAATGAGGAGGTTATCATGTCCAATCGCTTTGACAACAGCCGCGTGGACGGCTTTCTGCGGGCCGAGGGCATCCGCACCGTGAACGCCGCGGGGGAGGAGGTGCTGCTGCGCGGCTGGGGCGCGGGCAACTGGACCAACCCTGAGGGCTTCATGCTGGGCATCGGCACGGGTTACATGGGCGACAGCATGAAGCCGGGGCTGGCGCTGCCGGGCCGCTTCACCAGCGCGCGGACCACCACCCAGGTCATCCGCGACCTGTGCGGCAGCGCATACGCCCGGGCGTTCTGGCCCCGCTGGCAGCGCAACCACCTGGGCGAGGCGGATATCCGCGCCATGGCCGAGTGGGGCTACAATTCCGTGCGCCTGCCCATCACGGCCTGGGTGCTGCTGCCCGAGGAGCCGGAGCTGCGCTTCGACGAGGCGGGCTTTGCCATGCTGGATCAGGTGCTGGACTGGTGCGAGCAATACCGGGTCTACGCCATACTCGATCTGCACGGCGCGCCCGGGGGCCAGTCCGGCCTGGCGTGCGACGACGGGCTGGACAACATCCCCCACATGTTCATGGAGCCCGAGAGCCGGGAGCGCGCGCTGGCGCTGTGGGAGGAGATTGCCCGGCGCTACGCGGACCGCTGGATCGTCGGCGGCTACGACCTGCTGAACGAGCCGATCTCCATCGGGCGCTGGCACCACCTCATGCCCGAGCTGGAGCGCTTCTATGATGACGCCATCGCCCGCATCCGCAGGCACGACAGGAAGCACATCTGCTTCCTCGAGGGCGCGCTGTTCGCCACGAACCTGGACATCTTCCACCGGGACTACGACCCCGAATGCCGGAACTGGGGCATCTCCATCCACCTGTACAACGTATCGCCCGAGGTGCGGGAGCTGTACAAGTTCATCGAGGCCCAGCGGCGGCTGGACGTGCCGGTCTGGATCGGCGAGGGCCGCTTGAAGGACCCGGGCATGGCGGTGTTCTACGAGATCGCCGCGGCGCACCACATGGGCTTCAACCTGTGGGTGTGGAAGTCGGTGGAGAACGACGAGGATTCCGGCGCGACGACCTACGCGCTGCCGGAGGGCTTCGATGCCGTGCTGAAATACTGCACCGAGGGCGGCCCGCGGCCCAGCTATGCGGAGAGCCAGCGGCTGTTTGACGCCATGCTGGAAAACCTGCGCTATGAGAACTGCCACGTCAACGCAGGTGCGCACCGCCATTGCCGGCGGGCCCAGGGCATCGCGCTGCCCGGGGCGGGCTACGATCCCGAGGGCTTCAGCGGCGGTTGGACGCTGGGCAACGCCTTCGGCTATCGCGCCGAGGACGGCACGCATCTGGTGCTGAGGGACGGCGTCCGGGTGCCGGACGGCTTTGCCATCGGCGGGCCGCCGCCCGCGCGGGACCCGCTGGGCAGCCTGCTGCTCCAGCTGGACGAGGGCGCGTTCGCCAGCTACACCGTGCGGGCGGTCACATCGCCCTGCGCGGCGACGGCGCGGCTGCGCTCGACGGGCGGCGCGACGCTCCGGGCAGACGACGGGGACCAGGCGGCGGAGATCGAAATCCCTGCGGGCGCGGACTTCGCCGACTACGCGCTGCCGGTGCTCCGGCCCGGCGACGCCCGCACGGTGCGGCTCTGCGCCGTTCGGGGCTGCGTCCAGGTCGAATCCGTCAACTTCCCGCTTCCGGGAGAGGAATAAAAAAAACAGCGACGCTTCGCCGGTTCCGGCGAAGCGTCGCGCTGTATATGGCTATGCCTCCTCCCGGGCGTACTCCGGCATGAGCCCGTCCTCCTGGCCCAGCGCCACCAGCTGCATCCCGGCGGAGGCCAGCAGCGCCAGGTGCTGGGCGGGATCGTCCAGGGGAATGTCGAAGTCCTCCCGCAGCTTGCGCATCCTGTAGAGCACCGTGTTGCGGTGGGTGTACAGCCGGGCGCAGGCCTCCTGCAGCGAGTGGTGACAGGCCAGGTAGGTGTACAGCGTCAGGCAGTACAGCGTGCCCTCCGCCCGGTCATGCTCACCCAGCGCGCGCACCGCGGGCAGCGCCAGCTCCGGCGTCTCCGCCAGCCGGCGCAGCATCATCCAGCCCCGGTAGGGCTCCGCCAGCACCGCGAAGGGGTGGGGCATGCGGGGCAGCAGCGCCTCCAGCAGCGCCCGGGTGTCGCCGTAGACCGTGGGCAGGTTGAACAGCCTGCCGATGGGCGCGGAGATGGCCACCCGCAGGTTGAACTGGTCCGCCAGGTTGCGGAACAGGCCCATGTCCGGGTCGCTGTTCAGAAAGAACACCACGCCGCCGTCGTGCACCATGGGCTTGGACATGGGGAAGTAGTCCAGGATCGTGCTGCGCAGCGCGTTCTCCGACCAGTTCGTGCCCCGGTACAGCTCCAGGTTCACCAGCGCGATGCGCCGCGGAGCCAGGTATTTCAGCCCCGCCCCGGCGATTTGCAGCTCGAAGAGCGCCTCGTCGGTGAAGCGGCCCTCCAGCAGGTGCTGCAGCACCGATTCCTCCGGGGTCTGCATGCTACCGCCCCGGCCCGTCTCCAGCATCAGCTGTTTGGCCAGCGCCGATTCCACCGCCTGGAACAGCCGCGGCTCCTCCCGCTCCAGCCGGTCGTCTACGTCCACCAGGATCAGGTAGCCCACCGGCGCACCGCCGGTCACCAGCAGCGAAAAGCGCCGCCGGTGGGGGCTGTCCGGCAGGGTGACGAAGCGGGCCTGGGCGTCGCTGCCCGCCAGGAAGCTGCCCGTCTCGTAGGAGAGGCTGCCCCGCTCGATGGACGAGGTCAGCGGCGCGTCCTCGAAGCCCGCCGGGCAGTGCCACGCGATGGCGTGGAAGGCCATGTCCACCACCATCACCGGGCAGGCAAACAGCTGCCCCGCGTCCCGGACCAGCAGGTCCAGGTCGTCCTTGTTCATGAAATCGTCCAAAAAGGCCTGCAGGTCCACGAAATTGCCTCCCTATGCGCGAAATGGAATACCGTTGCTGTGCTGGCAGCACAAAAGCCTTTGTGAATATTATACCCGCAGCATCGTGCAAAATCAAGCACATTGGCTATAATAATTCGTGTACCGCGGGAACGGTACACGACACGCAGAAAGGATGCGATATTATGATGCTTCTGAAGAATGCAAAGGATATAGATAGTCTGATTGAGGCGGTGAACCGCTGCCGCGGCGACGTGCTGCTGCGCTCCACCGACGGTCGGGAGGAGTTCAACCTGAAGAGCGTGCTCTCCCGCTACGTGGCCATCGGCCAGCTGTGCCAGGACCACGGCGACGAGTACGAGCTGTTCTGCATGGACCGCGCCGACGAGGGCTACATGGTCAACTTCTTCATGAACCTGGGCCACGTCAACGCGAAGTGCGCGTAAGACTGTCTGAAGGGTGAATCGCCCCTGCCGGAATCGGCAGGGGCGATTTGCATTTTGTGCGGGATCAGTTGACCTGCGCCTCGGCGGCATGCTTTCCGAACCGGATTATCGGCGCTCGCCCACATCGCGGTCGAGCTGCCTCTATCAAATGGTTCGGGCCAGCATGCCGCCGGGGCGCGTGGATGCCCTGCCTCTGAAGGAGGGGTTGGGCTTGGTTGTTTCCTCAGTTGAAGGTGATGCTCCGGATCGAAAGGCAATTGGAAACACGGACAGGGACTTCCACTTGGGGCAATGACGTCAATTGATGAGGCCCCTCTCAGTCAGCCTGCGGCTGCCAGCTCTCCCCCTCACGGGGACGAGCCAAGAGTAGGGACCGCCCCATTCTTCTTGCCTCACCCCGTAAGGGGACGAGCCAAGAGTAGGTACCGCCGCTGTCTTCTTGCCTCGCGCCCGTGAGGGGGAGAGGTGCCCGAAGGGCGGAGAGGGGGACCCTTGCCAGCACACAGTTGACATCATTTCTATTTAGGGAAAAAGCTGTGGCGAATTGTAATGCCGATTATAAAGTCCTTATCGGTCATTGTCTCTACTATTGTGATCCGCCATCAAAAACCGCTTCTCCGGAAACAGAGAAGCGGTATAATTCAGTTATCTTCTTGCGTCAGCTGTCGCAGTTGCCTTTCAAAGGCAGGCAGGTCGTCCACACACGTGCTGTAAACGTCCTCTTTGCGCAGCGTCTGGTATTTATGGGCGGTTATGTCCCGCATTCCTGATATTGCCCGCCAGGGAATGTCCGGGTGCGCCTGTTTCAGCTCGGGCGTCAGGTTCTTGACCAGTTCGCCAATGTTGATCAGCGTCATGCTGATGGCGCGGGCTGTGCGCTCGTCGCTGACGAAGTTCTCCATGGAGACGCCATCAAGCAGCTGCCCGGCAACAGCGATTTCAGACAGGATTTTCGTCAGTATCTGGCTGTCCCTCGAAGTCACAGAACACGCACCACCTTCTGAGGCTGTATCATGCTGCCGGCGGGCAATGGAGCGTGAATCACGTCCACGGGCAGGCCCAGCGCGTCCTCCAGATCATATTTCAACGCGTTCAGCTGGATCAGCGAAACGGCGGGCTTATCGAACTCCACCAACAGGTCCAAGTCGCTTTGAGGCGTGACGCGGCCTTCCGCATAGGAGCCGAAGATGTTGACTGTGCGCAGCGCGTAGGTCGCCTTCAGGCCATCCACCACGCTTCTGATCATTTCCACAGTGGGCAATGTTTACACCTCCCTCCACCCACAGTATAACACGCGCCGGGGGCCTGTGGCAAGTGCGAATGTATCCCCTTTGATCTCTGACTATTGATTGAACAGCCCCTCCAGCGTCTCCCGGTTCTCATCCAGCGCCTTCAGCACCCATTCGCTCCAGTGGCGGGCGTCGGTGTCGCTGTCGCCGAACACGTAGTCCTCCTGGCCGTAGTCGATCACGTCGAAGCCGGGGACGGCCTTGCTGGCGCCGCTGGTGCGGTAGGCCATGCCGTCCGCCAGGGTGAAGGACACGCTGCCGTCGTCGCCGAGGCTGACCCAGCCGGACAGGTCCGTGCCGGTGGGCGCTTCGGCCGTGCCGTTTTCGGTCTGGGGCCGGGCCGCCGCCTTCACGGTCTCCACGCCGCTGACGTACTCGCCGTACATCTTATCCACCCACAGCGCCAGGCTCTCGCCCAGCACCTCGCTGGGCACGTGGCCGCCGTCCCACTGCCATTCGATGGTGGCGTCGATGCCGGCGTCCAGCGCGGCCAGCTGCAAATTCAGCGAATTGAACATGGAGATGTCGCCCTCCACCGCGCCGCACACGATCCGCAGCCAGGCGGGGTCCTCGGTGCCCTCCGCGCCGATGTACTTCAGCGGATTGTACAGATCCACGGGGTTGTTGCCGTAGGCGTCGCCCGCCTCCAGCTCAGCGATGTCCGCGGCGTAGGCCGCCAGCAGCGCGTCGTAGTCGGCGTAGTTCTTGGAATCGGTGCTGCTGCCCGCCGCCTGGGTCGTGCCCGCGTCCGGGTTGCCCACGGCCATCTCGTCGCCCGTGCTGTTTTCGGCGATGCCGGCGTTGTCGAAGCCGCGCTCGCCGCCCATGTCGCCGCCGGGGAAGCCGCCCTCGCGGTCGGGCATATCGCCCATGTCGCCGCCGGGGAAGCCGCCTTCGCGGTCGGGCATCTCGCCCATGTTGCCGGGGAAGCCGCCCTCGAAATCGGGCATCTCGCCCATGCCGCCGCCGAAGCCGCCGCGACCGCCGCCGAAGTCAGCCCTGCCGTTCATGCCGCTGGGGCCCATGCCGCCCCTGCCGGTGGCGCCCTTGGCATAGCGGCCCTCGATGAAGGCCTGTGCCCGGTCCGCGTCGGTCATGGCGGCCACGGCCTCGTCGGACAGCGCGTTGCCCTCCGCGTCGAACCAGGTCCAGCCCTCGGCGTAGCCCAGGCTGTCCACGTACCACTGGAGGTTCTCCGTCAGCTCCGCCAGGTACAGCTCCAGGTAGCTGCCGCCGTAGCCGTTGGTGTCGGCGTACTTCTCCGCGTCGTATTCGATGGTCAGCGCCACGGTGCTCGCGAGCGCCCCGTCGCCGTCCAGGTCGAAGCCCACCGCCGCTTCCGCCACGCTCAGGTCCTGGGCGTTGATGTAGTCCATGTACTCCGCGGACAGACAGGCCGCCAGCGCCTGCTGGAAGTCGGTGTTATAGTTGAAATCGGGGTTCAGCGTGTATTCCATGGCCAGCGCCATGTCCGCCTCGTACAGCGATGTGATGGCGCTGTAGGCCACGCAGCCCCACGCGCCGTCGGACAGCTCGACCTCCTCGCCGTCGATGGTGACCGTGGTGCAGTAGCTGCCGTCGGTGTTCCTGTAGACGCCCACCGCGCCGACCTCGATCTGGTAGTCGTAGAAATCCGGGTTGTTCGAGGTGGCCGCGAACATCGCCGCGTGGGCGCCGCCGCCGCTGCCGCCGGTGGAGACCCAGTAATCCACGCTGCCCGGCAGGTTGCCCAGCAGTATGTTGTACTTCACGTAGCGGGTGGCCGCCTTCTGGTCCGCCAGGCAGGAGGGCGCGTCGCCGGTGTAGACGGTGTTTCCGTTTGCATCGGTGTAGCTGTCCTGCTTGCCGCGGTTGCCGCAGGCCACGTTGATGTAGCCCTCGGCGGCGTAGGTGGTCGCCGCGGCGGTGCTGGTGGAATTGCCGTAGCCCGCCGCGCCGGTGTTCAGGATCACCGGGGCCGTGGCCGCGGTGTAGGTCTGGCCGTTGGTGCTGGTGACCTCAGCGGTGTAATCGATCACCAGGCCGCCGTACACGGTCCCTTCGGCGGTCTGGGCGGTGACGTCCGCCGCGCCGTCGCCGTCGGTGTCGATGCCGGTGACGTAGGCCCCGGGCACGCACACCGACACGCCCTCCTCGCTTTCGATGACCGGCCTGGTGACCGCCGTTACCACGGACAGCACCCAGGCGTCCGCGCCGGAATCATAGGTCCAGGCCTGATCGGGGTTGTTCGCCAGGTTCAGCGCCGCCTCGATGGCCGCCTTGTCCGAGACCTCGTCCTCGGCCAGCGCCGGGCAGCAGGCCAGCAGCAGGATCGCCGCCAGCAGCAGTGCAAGTATACGCTTCATATATTTCCCTCCCAAATAAATCAATCCAGCCAGCGCTCTTCGCTGTACTGGATTGATTTTATCCGGGAATCCTTAAATCAAGCTTTAAGGGAATTGTTAAGATTTGCACCGGCACAGGGGTATAAATCAGTGGATTCTTCACTCCGTACAGAATGACGGTGCGGCGCCGCCCGTCATCCTGAGCGCAGCCGAAGGATCTGCTGTTTTACGCCTGCTTCTCCGCCAGCAGCTTCTTCGCGCTGGAGATGCGCACGCTGAGGGTGAATATGTCCACGGCGTTCTGCAGGTCCGCCAGGCTGGGGAAGGAGGGCGCGATGCGGATGTTGGAATCGTTGGGGTCCTTGCCGTAGGGCCAGGTCGCCCCGGCGGGGGTCATGACCACGCCGGCCTTCTTGCAGCGGGCCACGATGTCCTTGGCGCAGCCGGGCAGCGAATCGAACATGATGAAATAGCCGCCCAGGGGCTTGGTCCAGGTGCCGACGCCCAGCCCGCCCAGGTCGCGCTCCAGCGCGTCCTCCACGGCCTCGAACTTGGGCCGGAGGATGTCGGCGTGCTTGCGCATGTGCTCCACCATGCCGTGGATGTTGCCGAAGAAGCGCACGTGGCGCAGCTGGTTCACCTTGTCGTGGCCGATGGTCTGGCGGCGCATGTGGGCCAGGAAGTCCTCCATGTTGTTGGGGCTGGTGGCCAGCGCGGCGATGCCGCTGCCGGGGAAGGTGATCTTCGAGGTGGAGGAGAACTTGTACACCATGTCCGGGTTGCCCGCCCGCTTGCACTCGGCCAGGATCTCGATCAGGTAATCCTGCCGGTCGTCGTACAGGTGGTGCATGCCGTAGGCGTTGTCCCAGAAGATGCGGAAGTCCGGCGCGGCGGGCTCCAGCCGGGCAAAGCGGCGCACCGTCTCGTCCGAATAGGAGATGCCCTGGGGGTTGGAATACTTGGGCACGCACCAGATGCCCTTGATGGCCTCGTCCTCCCGCACCAGCTTTTCCACCATGTCCATGTCCGGGCCGGTGGGGGTCATGGGCACGGGGATCATGCCGATGCCGAAATATTCGGTGATGGCGAAGTGGCGGTCATAGCCGGGCACCGGACACAGGAATTTCACCTCCGGCAGGCGGCACCAGGGGATGTTGCCCATCACGCCGTGGGTCCAGCAGCGGCTGACCGTGTCGAACATCACGTTCAGCGAGGAGTTGCCGTAGATGATGATGTCCTTGGGATTGTTCTCCATCATGTCGCCCAGCAGCTCCCGGGCCTCCTCGATGCCGGTCAGCTGGCCGTAGTTGCGGCTGTCGGTGCCGTCCTCGCACGTCAGGTCCGAGCTGGAATTCAGCACGTCCATCATCTTCATGGACAGGTCCAGCTGGTCCTGGCAGGGCACGCCGCGGCTCATGTTCAGGTGCATGCCCAGCGCCTGCTTGCGCCGGTATTCCGCCTTCAGGGTCGTCAGCTCCTGGTTCAGCTCCTCCACGGTCATCTCAATATAAGGCTTCATGCTTTTTCCTTTCTCTTCCGAAGGGAAGGCACATCGATGGGGGATTGCCCGCGCCTGCTTCCGGGCGGCGATGCGCAAAATGCCGCCATTCCTGAAATATGCATAATTTGAGAAGCAAATCCTGCATTTTTGAATGTTTGGGCGTCCCCGTTCGGCGGCGGTTTCCGCTATCATAGCACATGTATGTTAATTAAAAACATTGATATAGAAATAAATTCGTTCATACCGCCCATCCGGGCCATTGTTCACACAAAAACCGGCGCGAATTTTCAGGAAGGTCAATATTCATTTTTGCTGCCGCGGTGACGCGATGTCGCCGCCCGGGCATCCTTTGGCAACTCCGCAATTTCAGACAACAAAAGCCAAACAGGGACGATGCAATTTTCCGCGCCTTCCGGTATACTTAATTTAACGAAAGCACAATGAAGGGAGCGGCGGCCATGATGTACGCGGGCTATGGCAAGGCAAAGGCGAAGCGCCGTTGGAGCTGGAAGAACTTCTGGCTGCTGACGATGACGCTGCCCGGGGCGGTGTGGCTGCTGCTGATACGCTATCTGCCCATGCTGGGCGTGATCATCTCCTTCAAGGACTACAAGGCCCAGAAGCCCAACACCTTCTGGAACAACCTGATCAAGTCCGAGTGGGTGGGCCTGAAGAACTTCCAGTTCCTGAAGAGCCCCTCCACCGCCACGATGATCCGCAACACGCTGCTGTACAACGCGGTGTGGATCGCGCTGGTGCTGGTGATCGCGGTGACCTTCGCCGTGATGATGAGCGAGCTGAAGAACCGCTTCATGGCCAAGGCCTATCAGACGATGATGTTCTTCCCGTACTTCCTCAGCTGGGTGGTGGCGAGCTATTTCGTGCTGGCCTTCCTGGATCCCACCAGCGGCATGATCCCGTCGATCCAGAAGAGCCTGGGCATGAAGCCCACCCAGTTCTACATGACCACCACCTGGTGGCCGCTGATATTGACGCTGTCGAACCTGTGGAAGAACGTGGGCTATTCCAGCGTGCTGTACCTGGCCGCCATCACCGGCATCGATACCACGCTGTACGAGGCCGCCGCCGTGGACGGGGCCACCAAGCCCCAGCAGGTGTGGCACGTGACGCTGCCGGGCATACGGCCCATGATCGTGATACTGCTGATCATGTCCGTGGGCAAGATCTTCAACGCCGACTTCGGCCTTTTCTACAACGTGCCCCAGAACTCCGGCCCGCTGTACCCGGTCACCCAGGTCATCGACACCTACGTCTACAACACCTACGCCAACACCCACAACATGGGCATGAGCGCCGCGGCGGGCCTGCTGCAGAGCGTGGTGGGCTGCATATGCATCGTGATCACCAACGCCATCGTGAGCCGGATCGATTCGGAGAGCGCGCTGTTCTGACAAGGAGGTCCTGATCATGCAGAAAGCCGAGAGACGTTCCGTAACGCTGAATTCGTTCGGTCCCGGCGCGCAGGCGCTGTTCCACGGTGTGCTGGGCCTGTTCGCGCTGCTGTGCATACTGCCCTTCGCGTTCGTCATCATCATCTCCTTCACCTCGGAGGAGAGCATCCGGCAGATCGGCTATTCCTTTTTGCCGCTGGGCTGGTCCGTGCAGGCCTATGAATACGTGTTCGCGCTGGGCGGCGCGCTGTGGCGCAGCTATTTCAACTCGTTCTTGATCACCGTCATCGGCACGGTGTTGAGCGTGTCCATCTGCGTGCTGTACAGCTATCCGCTCTACCGCAGGGATTTCAAATACCGGGGCTTTTTCAACTTCCTCAGCTTCTTCACGATGATCTTCGGCGGCGGCCTGGTGCCCACCTTCGTGGTGTGCAAGACGCTGCTGGGGCTGAGCGACAACTACGCCGCGCTGATCGTGCCGCTGCTGTTCTCCCCGTTCAACGTCATCGTGATGCGCACCTTCTTCCAGACCACCGTGCCCACGGAGCTGATCGAGGCCTCCACCATCGACGGCGCGGGAGAATACCGCACGCTGCTGCAGGTGGTGCTGCCGGTGGTCAAGCCGGGCATCGCCACCATCGCGCTGCTGAACGCGCTGGCCTTCTGGAACGAGTGGTTCCTGTCGCTGCTGTATATCACCAAGAACATGGACGTCATACCGCTGCAATACCTGCTGATGCGGATGCAGCGCAACGCCGACTTCCTGGCCAAGAACGCCGGCATGCTGGGCGCGGACGCCTCCGTGGCGGCCCGCAACCTGCCCAGCCAGTCGCTGAAGATGGCCCTGGTCGTGTTCATCGTCGTCCCCATCGCCTGCGCCTATCCCTTCTTCCAGCGGTACGTCGTGGCCGGGCTGACGGTGGGGTCGGTCAAAGGATGACACAGTGTGGAGTGTGAAGAGTGGAGTGTGGAGTTTCCGCGAAGGAATGAACACACTCACGGAGAACGGATTGCCGCGTCGCCGCTTCGCGCCTCCTCGCAATGACATCGTTGATATCGACAGGTCGGATGTCATTGCGAGGCGTTCATGCCGCAGGCATGGACGCCGTGGCAATCCGGTCCCATGAAAATTCAGAACAAATCCCGCAGGGATTTGCACCGCAACTCCACACTCCAAACTCCACACTCCCTGGTTTCGAATCGCACGATGGTTCATCCATCTGCAAATATAAGGAGGCTATTCCCATGAAGAAACTGCTTGCCCTGATGCTGGCGGCCGTCATGCTGCTGGCCGTGTGCTCCGTCGCCGTGGCGGAGGAGCTGCCCACCATCACCATCATGTTCCACGGTAGCAACGTCACCGACGATACCGCGGTGCTGGAGGCCGTGAACGATTACATCGCCGACAAGGTCGGCGCGAAGCTGGAGGTCGTCTGGGGCACCTGGGGCGACTTCGACGACAAGGCCACCAACGCCCTGCTGTCCGGCGACAGCGGCATCGACATGGTGTTCACCTGCTCCTGGAGCGCGGATGAATACAACACCTACGCCAAGAACGGCTACTTCGTGAAGCTGGACGACCTGATCGCCGAGTACGGCGCGGACCTGACCGCCGCCATCCCGGAGAGCCTGATGCAGGCCGCCACCATCGAGGGCGCCGAGGGCATGGGCGTCTACGCCGTGAACGGCTTCAAGGACACCGCCACCCAGAACACCTGGGACGTGAACGTCACGCTGCTGAACGAGCTGGGCTACAGCCTGGACGACTTCAAGGCCATGAGCTTCTATGACTTCGGTGATCTGTTCGCCAAGGCCAAGGAGCTGAAGGGTGATTCCTTCTATCCCTTCCTGGTGGAGCCCATGGTGCTGGAGCGCATGGTCACCGGCTCCGTCATCATCACCGGCGATTCCGGCAGCACCAACCTGCTGAGCCTGTACCTGAACCAGGACGACGTCTCCGCCGAGGGCCCCGAGGGCAACGTGCTGCTGAACAAGTTCGCCACCGAGGAGTACCGCAAGTTCGTGGACAAGATGCACGAATACTACGAGGCCGGCTATGTGGATCCCTCCCTGGCCGTGGCCGAGACCAGCAACGACACCCGCACCAACACCCAGAAGACCGGCGAATACCTGATCGGCACCCAGAGCTATGCCTACGGCTATGAGTACAGCGCCGACGTGCTGGACCGCGGCATCGAGGTCGCCTTCGTGCCCTGCACCGAGCCCTATGTGGACACCACCGCCGCCCAGGGCGCCATGGTCGCCATCTCCACCGCCAGCGAGCATCCCGAGGAGAGCTTCAAGTTCCTGGCCCTGCTGAACAGCGATCCGACCCTGATGACCCTGCTGAACTACGGCGTCGAGGGCGTCCACTACACCCTGAACGCCGACGGCCTGGTGGAGTTCACCGACGAGCGCGCCAACTACAGCCCCTGGACCAACGGCATGGGCAATGTGACCATACTGCCCGACACCGCCGCCGAGGGCGCGGGCTTCCGCGAGGCCTTCAAGGCCTACTACGCCTCCGCCAAGGCCATCCCCGCCGCGGGCTTCGCCTTTGACAACACCGCGGTGGCCAACGAGATGGCCGCCCTGGGCACCGTCGCCGCCCAGTATGCCCTGGCCCTGGACGCCGGCGCGCTGGACCCCGAGACCACCCTGCCCGATTTCCTGGCCGCGCTGGACGCCGCCGGCATGCAGACCTATCTGGACGCCGCCAACGAACAGCTTGCCGCCTTCCTGGCCGCGAAGTAATATCCGAAATCCTTCCTAAGGCCCAGCCCCGGACACTCCGTCCGGGGTTGTTTTCTGCCTGCGTATGCGAAAAAAATCGAACGAAACAATTGATATTTTCGTTCGATTGATATATAATAATAGTGCAGATAGAAGGGAGGAACAATCATGCAGATCACAGCCACGGAGCTCAAGCTGAACATGGGTAAGTATCTCTCCATGGCCGCCAAGCGCGACATTTATATCACGAAAAATGGCCAGCGCATCGCCAGGCTCACAAATCCGTCCCCGGATCGCGTGGCGATGCTGGACAGCCTCGTCGGCATCGCGGGGGCCGAGGATGTATCGCTCGAGGATATCAAGAAGGAGCGGCTTGAAACGACATGAAGATTATGATCGATACCAATGTGGTGTTGGACGTGTTGCTCAAGCGCGAGCCGTTCTTTCGGGATTCCTATGAAGTGATGAAGCGCTCTGCCCTGGAACAGGACGAGTGCTTCGTTTCCGCGACTGCGGCAACGGACATCTTCTATCTTCTTCACCGGTCGCTGAAGGATAAGCAGGCAGCGAAGGACAACCTGGAAAAGCTGTCGCAGCTGGTCGGCTTCGCCGACGTCCTGGCCGAGGATGTGCATGCTGCCATTGCGTCAAATATGGCCGATTTCGAGGACGCACTGGTATCCGCCATCGCCGAACGCTGTCAGATGGATTATATTGTTACGCGGAATACAAGGGATTTCAGGGAATCAAAGGTCAAGGCGCTTGCGCCCGAGGAATTCCTGCGCCTGTAAAGGCGCGAATGACGGCATGGGGGGACGGCAGCATGATGCCGTTCCTCTACTGTTTACAGGTTATTTCAATAATACCATGGATATCAGGCCAACCCCGCACAACAAACGCCACTTTCAGCCATTTCATTTTTTTCAGCTTGCGTATAAAATGGAACTGGAGTAAAATAGAGGTCGGCGGAGGCACGACCGCAGGAGGAACGCCATGCGCTACGGATACTTTGACGACGCGGCCCGGGAATACGTGATCGACCGGATGGACGCGCCCTTTTCCATGACCAATTACCTGGGCACCCAGCGGATGGGCGCGGTGGTGTCCCACAACGCCGGGGGCTACTGCTGGCTGGATTCCCCCCAGTTCCACCGCATCACCCGGTTCCGCCCCAACGGCGTGCCCATGGATTTCCCGGGGCACTACGTCTACCTGCGGGACGCCGAAACGGGGGAGCACTGGTCCGTCAGCTGGCAGCCGGCGGGGCTCCCGCTGGAGGACGCGAAGTACGCCTGTCGCCACGGGCTGAGCTATTCCACCTATGAATGCGACCATGCGGGCATCTCCGCCCGGCAGACGCTGTTCATCCCCCGGGAGGACGGCGACGGGGACCCGGTGGAGATCTACGACGTGGTCGTGCGCAACGCTTCCGACCGTCCCCGGACCATCGAGGTCACCGGCTACTGCGAATTCTCGTTCCACAACATCGACATCGACAATCAGAACTTCCAGATGAGCCTGTACTGCGCCGGGTCCTTCATGGAGGACGGCGCGGCGATCTGCGAGCTGCACTACGAGGAAAACAGCTTCCAGTTTCTGGCCGCCAGCTTCGAGCCCGACGGCTGGGAGGGCACCCGGGAGGGCTTCATCGGGCCCTATCGCACCGAGCGCGACCCCCGGGCCGTGGCGACGGGCGATTTCACCGGCAGCTGCGCCCAGGGCGGCAACCCGGTGGGCGCGCTGATGAAGCGGCTGAGCCTCGCCCCCGGCGAGGAAGCGCGGCTGCTGTTCTACCTGGGCACGGGCCGCGGCGACGCCGCCCGGCGGGCCCGGGAGCGCTATGACTTCGCCGGGACCGACGCCGCCTTTGCCGGGCTGCGCCGCTTCTGGGACGAAAAGCTGGGCGCGCTGTCGGTGGACACCCCCCACGCCAACATGAACCGCAGCCTGAACATCTGGAACCTGTACCAGAGCGAGATCAACGTGCTGTTCTCCCGCTTCGCCTCCTTCATCGAGGTGGGCGGGCGCACCGGCCTGGGCTTCCGGGACACCGCCCAGGATGCCATGTGCATCCCCCACGCGGAGCCGGAGGGCTGCAAGCGGCGCATCCTCCAGCTGCTCAACGGCGTGACCCGGGCGGGCTACGGGCTGCACCTGTTCGACCCGGCCTGGTTCGAGGGCAGCGAGCGGGAGGAGGACTGGTCGCCCACGGTGGTGCCCAAGGCCGCCGACAACAAGCGGGTCCACGGCATCGGGGAAGCCTGCGCCGACGACGCGCTGTGGCTGATCCCCGCCATCGTGGAGTACGCGCGGGAGACGGGCGACGCGGGCTTCTTTGACATCGTGGTGCCCTATGCCGACGGCGGCGAGGAATCCGTGTGGGATCACATGAAGCGCATACTGGACTTCTCCTATGGCCAGGTGGGCGCCCACGGCATCACCAAGGGCCTGCGGGCCGACTGGAACGACTGCCTGAACCTGGGCGGCGGTGAGAGCGCCATGGTGGCCTTCCTGCTGGTCTGGGCCACGGAGCACTTCCTGGACGCGGCCCGGTTCCTGGGCCGCCGAGGCGACGTGGACGGCTACGCGCCGAAGCTGGAGGCCATGAAGCGCGCGGCGCAGCAGGTGCTGTGGGACGGCGAATGGTTCCTGCGGGGCTTCACCGCCGACGGGCGGCCCATCGGCAGCCACACCGCCGCGGAGGGCAAGGTCCACCTGGAGAGCAACGCCTGGGCCGTGGCCTCCGGCGCGGCCACGCGGGAGCAGGGGCTTTCGGCCATGGACGCGGTGAATGACTGGCTGTATACCCCCTACGGGCTGATGCTGAACGCGCCTTCCTTCACCGTGCGGGACGACGGCATAGGCTTCATCACCCGGGTCTATCCCGGCATCAAGGAGAACGGCGCGGTGTTCAGCCATCCCAACCCCTGGGCCTGGGTGGCCGAGTGCCGGCTGGGCCGGGGCGATCGCGCCATGAAGTTCTACGACGCGCTGCTGCCGGAGAACCAGAACGATATCATGGAGGTCCGCCAGGCCGAGCCCTACACCTACTGCCAATTCATCATGGGCCGGGACCACGCCGAGCACGGCAGGGCGCGGCATCCCTTCATGACCGGCTCCGCGGGCTGGGCCTACTTCGCCGCCACGCGCTGCATGCTGGGCGTGCGGCCGGAGTTCGACCGGCTGACCGTGGACCCCTGCATCCCCGCCGAATGGGACGGCTTCTCCGTCACCCGCCGCTGGCGCGGCGCGACCTACCGCATCCGCGTGGAAAACCCCGGTCATGTGGAGAAGGGTGTCCGGTCCATCACGGTGGACGGGGAGGACGCTGGGACGATTCCGGTGTTCGGAGAGGGCGTACATGAAGTGAAGGTTGTCATGAGAGATAATTAGGAATTAGGAATGAGGAATGGAGGTGCAAATCCCTCCGGGATTTGTCTGATCAATGATGAGGGCCGGGGCGCATTGGAATCATAGAAATCCGGAGGATTTCTTCAACAATTCCTCATTCCTCATTCCTCATTCCTCATTCCTCATTCCACATTAAACAAACGATATATCAACAAGGAGCGTGAAACAACATGATCCAATTCGGCACCGGCGGGTGGCGCGCCGTCATCGGCGACGGCTTCACCCGGGAAAACATCCAGAAGGTGGCGACGGCGCTGGGCCGCCGCATCCGGCGCGAGGGCGCGCAGCGGGAGATCTGCATCGGCTACGACCGGCGCTTTTTGAGCCGCGAGGCGGCGATCTGGTTCTCCGAGGCCATCGCGGGGGAGGGTGTGAAGGTGAACTTCATCAACCTGTCCGCGCCGACGCCGCAGATCATGTTCACGGTCAAGACCCGCGACCTGCCCTACGGCGCGGCCATCACCGCCAGCCACAACCCGGCGCTGTGGAACGGCATCAAGCTGTTCACCCGGGGCGGGCGGGACGCCGTGCAGGAGATCACCGACGCCATCCAGGACGAGGCCAACGCCATGACGATGGACGACGTGCGCACGCTGGAATTCGAGGAGGGCCGCCGGATCGGGGCCATCGAATACATCGACCCCCGGGACGAATACCTGGATTCCATACTGGCCCGGGTGGACACCGCCGCCATTCGCCGCCGCCGGCCCCGCATCGTGCTGGACCCGATGTTCGGCGTCAGCCTGACGGGCCTTCTGACCATACTGTACTCCAGCCGCTGCGACGTGGACGTGATCCACGACACCCACGACGCCTTCTTCGGACGCCGCCTGCCCGCGCCCACCGTGGATACGCTGGCGGACCTGCAGCGCCAGGTGATGGAGCACAACGCCGACCTGGGCATCGCCACCGACGGCGACGCCGACCGGCTGGGCGTGATCGACGAGAAGGGCGAATACATCAGCGCGAACATGGTGCTGGTGCTGCTGTACCACTATCTGCTGGAATACAAGGGCTGGAAGGGCGCGGCGGTGCGCAACGTGGCCACCACCCACTTGCTGGACCGGGTGGCGGCGAAGTACGGCGAGCGCTGCTTCGAGGTGCCCGTGGGCTTCAAGCACATCTCCAAGGCCATGCAGGACAACGACGCGCTGATCGGCGGCGAATCCTCCGGCGGCCTGACCGTGCGGGGCCACATCTTCGGCAAGGACGGCCTGTACGCCGCCTCGCTGCTGGTGGAGATGCTGTCCGTGTCCGGCAAGCCCCTGTCCCGGATGGTGCAGGACATATTCGATGAATTCGGCGAGCTGCGCACCGCCGAGCACGACTGGCCACTGACCGAGGCCGCCAAGGCCGAGATCGCCGACACCGTGTTCCAGCAGCGCAAATTGCCGGAATTCCCCCGCGCCGTGGACCGCGTCAGCTATGAGGACGGCTGCAAGGTCTATTTCAAGGGCGACGCGGGCGAGCCCGAGCCCGGCCCCTGGATCATCGTGCGCTTCAGCGGCACCGAGCCCCGGGTGCGCATCTTCGCGGAGGACACCTCGATGGATCGCGCCGAGGGCCTGGTCCGGACGATGGCCGATTTCCTCGGGCTGAAATAAAAGGGAAAGAGCATGCGCATCTTCAGGAAAATCCGCGTCCAGCTGGTGGTGATCGTGCTGGTCTGCTATCTGGTCCCGGCGGTGGTGCTGGGCTGGTACATGGGCGGCGCGGTGCTACGGGACCTGCAGGCCAAGACGGAATCGGCGCTGACGGCGGGCATGGAGTATTCCATGATGCTGGCGGAGCAGAACCTGGCAAAGCTGGTGGAGCTGGCCCGGGACGCCACCTATGACGGCGAGCTGACCGACGCCGCCGCCCGGCGGGACGCGGGGGACATCTCCGGCGGCGAATTCTCCCGGCTGGCCCGGAACTACATCGAGCGCAAGTACAGCCGCGAGGCGCTGCTGACCTGCGCGGTGTGCTTCACGCTGGACAACCCGGACCTGCTGCTGGTGAGCCGCTCCGGCAACGACGCGGCGGCGGCCTACCAGGCCCTGGACCACGAGGCCGTGAAGGCCATGGGCGAGGCGCTGGACACCCAGTGCCGCTTCGTGCGGCTGGAGGGCGGCGTCTATCTGGTGCGCAACCTGGTGAACCTGCGCATGAAGCCCTACGGCATGCTGGTGCTGGGCGTGAACACCGACGCGCTGCTGGCGCCGCTCTCCGCGCTGGCGGGGGAGTGGGAGGCCCGGCTGGACATGACGCTGGACGACGTGGCCATCGACGACCTCATCGCCGCCGGGGGCGAGGGCCTGTCCGCCGCCGACTGGGACGCGCTGCCCGAGGGGGAGATCGCCTCGGCGGGCGCGGGGCGCTATGCCATCTCCCGCCGGGGGCTCAGCCGGGACTACGCGCTGCGGGTGGCCCTGGTGATCGGCCGGGCGCGGCTGTACGGCGAGATCGACGCCTTCCGGATGCTGCTGACCGGGCTGCTGGCGCTGCTGGTGCCCATCGCGGCGGTCATCGCCTGGTACGTCTACCGGCGCATCACCCGGCCCATCGCCATACTCTCCGAGGCCTCCAACCGCATCGAGGCCGGAGAGCTGGGCGTCACCGTGCCCATGCGGGGCGACGACGAGCTGGGCAACCTGGGCAAGGCCTTCTCCAACATGAGCCTGCGGCTGCAGGAGCTGATCGACAAGACCTATAAGGAGGAGATCGCCCTGCGGGACGCCCGCATACAGGCCATGCAGAGCCGCATCAACCCCCATTTCATCAACAACGCGCTGGAGACCATCAACTGGCAGGCCCGCATCGAGGGCTCCGAGAGCATCTCCGCCATGGTGGAATCGCTGAGCGTGCTGCTGAACGCGGGCATGTCCCGCAACGATCGGCGGATGCTCAGCCTGCGGGAGGAGCTGGAGACCGCCAACGCCTATTTCTACTTCGTGGGGCTGCGCTTCGGCGACGCGCTGGAGACCCGCGTGGACGCCGCGCCGGAGGCGCTGGACGCCACGCTGCCCGCGCTGACCATACAGCCGCTGATCGAAAATGCCGTGGAACACGGCATCGCCCCGGCGGGGGGCGGCGAGATCGTGCTGCGCTGCGCCCGGGCGGACGGCGCGCTGCGCATCGAGGTCGCCAACTCCGGCCAGACGGCCACGCCCGAGGACATGCGCCGCATCGAGGCCGCGCTGAAGGGAGACAGCCTGGACGGCAGCCACCTGGGCCTGTCCAACATCGCCACGCGGCTGCGCCTGATCTATTCCGATCGCGCCACCCTCCGCGTGCACACCGACACGCCCGGATGGACGCGGGTGGAGATCGAAATACCGGAATGAAATTTCAAATGTCAAATGGGAAATGGCAAAGTGTGAATTGCCCCGAAAGGAGTTATCGCATGAAACGTCTGCTGCTGCTCGTACTGTCCCTCCTGCTCCCCGCTGTGGCCCTTTCCGAGGGCGTGACGTTGCGCACGGTCAGCTGCTTCGCCGGGGTGGACGCGGCGGCGGTCTCCTATGCGGAGCTGCTGCGGGCCTACGAGCAGAACACCGGCAACGTGGTGGAGGACGACTCCGCCACCAGCGACGAGAGCTGGAAGGCCCGGGTGCTCAGCGACTTCGCCGTGGGGGACGAGCCGGACGTGCTGTTCTTCTTCGCGTGCAGCGCCGATTCCACACCGATCCTGCGCAAGATGGTGCCCATCGCCGAGATCAACGCCGCCTATCCCGACCTGGACCTGCCCCTCAGCGAGGCGCTGCGGGAGGAGGACGGCGAGGTCTACGCGATCCCCGCGCGACCCTATTACGAGGGGCTGTTCGTGAACACGGACCTGTTCGAGCGCTGCGGCGTGGCGCTGCCGGAGACCTGGGAGGACCTGGAGGCGGCGGTCGCGGCCTTCCGGGCGGCGGGCATCGTGCCCATCGCGGCCTCGCTGTCGGACATACCCCACTACCTGGCGGAGTGCGCGGTGCTGGCCTGCGCCACCCCCGAAGAATACGCCGCCCGGCCCGCCGACAGGGGCGACGTGCCCGCCAGCTGGGTGGAGGGCATGGCGCTGATCCGGCGGCTGTACGCGCTGGGGGCTTTCCCGGAGGACGCGCTGAACACCTCCGAGGCCGTGACCAGCCAGCTGTTCCGGGACAAGCGGGCCGCCATGCAGTTTGACGGCAGCTGGTTCGCCAATTCCATCCCCGAATCCGGCATGGACACCACCGCGGTGCTGCCGGTGCCCCCGGCGAACGGCGGGGGCGGCGCGGTGATCGGCGGCGTCTCCATGGGCTTCTACCTGACCCGCCGGGCCTGGGACGATCCCGCCCGCCGGGACGCGGCGGTGGGGCTGCTGGCCTGGCTGACCGCGCCGGACAACGCGGCGCTGCTGGGCACCGAGGAGATCTCGGGCAAGCTGGCCGAATCCGCCCGGGCGCTCACCGCCGACGCCGGGCGGATGCTGGGCCCCCTCCAGGACGCCATGAACAAGGACGCCCGGGAGACGTGGCTGCTGCAGTGCGTGCCCGCCGTAGCCGACGGCCGCATGACCCCCGAGGCCTGCTGGGACAGGGTGATGGGGATGGGAGCGTTTGAGTAGATATTTCCCCATTTGACATTATTATTCCACCGCAAGAGCATGAAGGGAGGCGCTCGCCGTGTATCGCGTGATCCTGGTGGACGACGAACACATCATACTGGACGGGCTCACCCGGGCGGTGCCCTGGGCGCAGATGAACTGCTGCGTCGCGGGCACGGCGGGCAACGGCGCGGAGGGCCTGCGGCTGGTGCGGGCGCTGAAGCCGGACATACTGCTGACGGACATCCGCATGCCCAACATGGACGGGCTGAGCATGATCGCCGCGCTGCGCAGCGAGTTTCCCCGGCTGCAGATCGCGGTGCTGACGGCCTTCCGGGACTTTGAATACGCCCAGACGGCGCTGAACCTGGGCGTCTGCCGCTATCTGCTCAAGCCCAGCAAGCTGGACGAGCTGTACGAGGCCATCCGCACGATGACCTCCCGGCTGGACGCGCTGCCGCCGCTGCCGGAGGGCGCGGAGCCGGACGAGGACCCCGCCGCCGCGGGCAGCGTCGCCGGGAACTACATCGTCCGGCAGGCGCTGGACTACATGCAGGCCCACTGCGCCGAGCACCTGAGCCTGGGGGATGTGGCCGACCACGTGTACGTCAGCCAGTGGCACCTGTCCAAGCTCATCAACAAGCACGTGAACCAGAGCTTCTTCGACATCCTGGGCCGCATGCGAATGGAGCGCGCCAAGACGCTGCTGGCCGATTCCGGGCTGCGCATCCACGCCATTGCCGAGCAGGTGGGCTACAGCGACGTGGCCCACTTCTCCAAGAGCTTCAAGCGCATCGTGGGCATGACGCCGGGGGAGTACAGGGAAGCAGAAAACAGGTAACAGGAGCAGGCAACGGCAGGAGGGCTGTTGCCTGTTATTGCGCTATGTGCTATAATAATATGCGTTCCACCGGCGGCGGGACCGCCGGGAGAAGGGGGAGAGATACCGATGCTGGAGAGAGTCTTTCAGCTGAAAAAGCACAAAACCGACGTCCGCACGGAGGTGGTGGCGGGCGTCACCACGTTCCTGGCCATGGCCTACATACTGGCCGTGAACCCCGGCATACTGGGCACGGTGATGGACGCCAACGGCGTGTTCGTGGCCACGGCGGTGGCCTCCGCCATCGCCACGTTCATCATGGGCTTCGTGGCCAACTATCCCATCGCGCTGTCGGCGGGCCTGGGCCTGAACGCCTATTTCGCCTATACCGTGTGCCTGGGCGAGCTGGGTGGCGAGCCCAACGCCTTCAAGATCGCGCTGACCGCCGTGCTGGTGGAGGGCGTGATCTTCCTGCTGATGTCGCTGTTCAAGTTCCGGGAGAAGATCGTCAACGGCATCCCCACCAACCTGAAGCTGGGCATCACCTGCGGCATCGGACTGTTCGTGGCCTTCATCGGCCTGGTGAACGCCGGCGTGGTGGTGAAGTCCGACGCCACCACCGTGGCGCTGGGCGACCTCTCCGACGCGGGCGTGGCGCTGGCGATACTGGGCTTCGTGCTGATCGCGGCGCTGAGCCACTATCAGGTCAAGGGCGCGGTGCTGATCGGCATACTCGTCACCTGGGTGCTGGGCATGCTGGCCCAGGCCATCGGCTGGTATCGGGGTCCCAGCGTGCTGCCGGACTTCTCCGGCGGGCTGAAGCTGGACGCCGTGGCGAACACGGCCTTCAAGTTCGACTTCAAGTGGGTCGGGGAGCACTTCATACAGTTCATCGCCATCGTGCTGAGCTTCCTCTACGTGGACCTGTTTGACACCATCGGCACGGTGGTGGGCGTGGCCGACAAGGCGGGCCTGCTGGATAAAGACGGCAACCTGCCCCGGGTGGGCAAGGTGTTCATGTCCGACGCCATCGGCACCACGCTGGGCGCGTGCCTGGGCACCAGCACCGTCACCTCCTTCGTGGAGTCCAGCGCGGGCGTGGCCGCCGGCGGGCGCACCGGCCTTTCCGCGGTGGTGACCGGCCTGCTGTTCCTGGCGGCGCTGGCGCTGAGCCCGGTGTTCCTGGCCATCCCCAGCTTCGCCACGGCCCCGGCGCTGATCTACGTGGGCATGCTGATGCTCTCCAGCGCGAAGAAGATATCCTTCGAAGGCGACGTGGCCGACACCGTGGGCGCTTACATGGCCATACTGATGATGCCGCTGTGCTATTCCATCGCCACGGGCATCATGTTCGCCATACTGGCCTGGGTCATACTGAAGGTGTGCGAGCGCAAGGCGAGCGAGGTCAGCCCCATCATGTGGGGCGTGTTCGTGCTGTTCTGCCTGAGGATCGTGACGCTGATCACCAATTTCCAATAACTCGGGCAAAGCAAACGCGCAGGGACGGCATTTTGCCGTCCCTGCGCGTCGTTTGTATAAGGGAAAATCAGTCCCGCGCCGCGAGGGCCGCGGTCGCGCCGCCGCGCTCCAGCTGGCGGATCACGTGCAGCCACACCGGGATCAGCAGCACGTCGGCCATGATCCAGGCGGCGGGGTTTGCCAGTATCGCGCCGTCAAAGCCGTAGGGCTTCACCAGCGCGAAGGCCACGAAGGTGCGACCGATCAGCTCGAACAGCCCGGCGAACATCGCGATCCGGGAATAGCCCAGCCCCTGCAGGCCGTTGCGCAGCACGAATATCAGCAGCAGCGGCACGAAGAAGCACACCACCAGGTTCAGGTATTTCACCGCGTCGGCGATGATGCCCGCCTCGGCCCCGGCGATGAACAGCCGGATCAGCGGCTCGCCGAACATCCGGACGGCGAACAGCGCCGCCACGGCGTAGGCCGTCATGGCCAGCAGCGATTCCCGCACGCCCACGCGCACCCGGTCGATGCGCCGCGCGCCCAGGTTCTGGCCGCACCAGGTGGCGATGGTCGCGCCCATGGCGTCGAAGGGGCAGCAGAACAGCGTGTACACCTTGCTGCCCGCGCCGATGGCCGCCACGGCCCCGGAGCCCAGGCCGTTGACCGCGGTCTGCAGGATCAGCGAGCCGATGGCGGTGATGGAGAACTGCATGCCCATGGGCATGCCCATGCCGCTGAGCCGCCGGATGCAGGCCAAGTCCGGCTGCCACTCCGCGCCGCGGATGCGCAGCACGTCGTATTTTTTGAAGATCAGCCCCATGCACAGCGCGCCGGACAGCAGCTGGGCTGCCACGGTGGCCACCGCCGCGCCGGTGACGCCCATGCCCAGCACCACCACGAACAGCAGGTCCAGCACCACGTTCACCGCACAGCTGAGCATCAGGAAGTACAGCGGGGTGCGGGTGTTGCCCACGGCCCGCAGCACGCCGCTGGCCAGGTTGTAGACCATGATGGCGGACATGCCGCCGAAGATGTAGACGATGTAGCTGTAGGCCTCGTCCAGTATGTCCTCGGGCGTGCCGATCCAGCGCAGGATCGGCCGGGTCAGCAGCGCCGTGACCACCGACATCACCACCGCGATGCCGCCGCACAGATAGATCGCGTTGGCGAAGTATTTGCGCATCTTGTGGGGGTCGTTTTCGCCGAAGGCCTGGGCCACCGGGATGGCGCAGCCGCTGCACATGCCCAGCAGGAAGCCGATGATCAGAAAGTTCAGCGAGCCCGTGGCGCTGACGCCCGCGAAGGCGTCCACGCCCACGAAGCGCCCGACGATCACGCTGTCCACCAGGTTGTAGACCTGCTGGAACAGGTTGCCCAGCAGCACCGGAAACCAGAAGCCCACGATCAGCTTCAGCGGGGAGCCGTGTGTCATGTCCCGAACCATGAAATGTCCTCCGAATCAGTAAATCAGCCGTCGGATTCGCCTCCGACGGCCTATTATTTTACCTATTTGAACGTTAGGAAAAAGCGCGGTAGGGTTAAAAGATTGGGGCGGAAAAACAGCGGGGGGAGGGGAGAGGTCCCCGTTCTCCCCTAACCGTGCGAAAATCCTCAGTACTCCGTCTCCGCCTCGAACACCTGCTCCACCTTGCCGGTGAGGGTCAGGCCGTCCGCGCCGACGCGGACCCACAGCTTGCCGCCGGGGACCTGCACCATGATATCGGCGTCCGGGCGGCACAGCCCGTTCTCCACCGCCGCGGCGGCCGCCGCGCAGGCGCCGGTGCCGCAGGCCATGGTCTCGCCGCTGCCGCGCTCGAAGCAGCGCATCCGCAGCGTGGTGGGGTTGACCACCCGCACGAATTCGGCGTTCACCCGCTCGGGGAACAGCGGCGCGTTCTCGAACACGGGCCCCAGGGCCTCCAGGTCCAGGGCGTCCACCCGGTCCGTGAACACCACGCAGTGGGGGTTGCCCATGGACACGCAGGTGACGGTGTACGTCTCCCCGCCGATCTCGGCGGGCACGCTGACGGCCCTGTTCCCGGGCAGCGTGCAGGGCACGACCGCCGGGTCGAAGGAGGCCGGGCCCATGTCCACCGCCACGGAGCTGACCCGGCCGTAGCGGGTGAGCAGCCGCAGCTTCTTCACGCCGCCGGCGGTCTCCACGGTGATGTCCGTCTTGTCCACCATGCCCCGGTCGTGCAGGTACTTGCCCGCGCAGCGCAGCGCGTTGCCGCCCATGAAGCCCTCGCTGCCGTCCCGGTTGTACAGCCGCAGCTTCGCGTCGGCGATGTCGCTGCGCTCGATCAGCGCCAGACCCTCCGCGCCCACGCCGTAGTGCTGCTCGCACAGCCGCACGCACAGGCTCTCCGGGCACTGGATCGCGCCGTCGGTGTTGTCGATGATGATGTAATCGTTGCCGGTGGCCTGCATCTTCGTGAAGGGCAGCCGCTGGCGCTCCGCGCGCATGTGGTTGATGTCCACCAGCTCCGTGTTCTGCTGGGTGTAGCGGCTGAGCATGATGTCCGCCAGCGCCCGGGCCGTGTCCAGCGAGGTCAGGCAGGCGATGTTCAGCAGCAGCGCCTTGCGGTGCAGCGCGATGTAATCCTCCATCGTGCTGTCCAGCAGCGCGCCGGTGTACACGATGAAATTCACCTTGCCGCTCTCCAGCAGCTCGAAGGCGTGGTCGCTCTCCCGGATGCCGGGGATGGCCGTCACCGGTATGCCCAGCGTGGCGATGGCCTCGGCGGTGCCCTCGGTGGCGTACAGCGCGCAGCCCAGGTCGCTGAAGCGCCGCGCTACGTCCAGCGCCTCCAGGTAGTCGTATTCGTCCACGCTCAGCAGCACGCCGGCCCTGTGGCTGTGCTGGGGCAGCCGTATGCCGGAGCTCACCAGCCCCTTGAACAGCGCCTCGGACAGGTCCTTGCCGATGCCCAGCACCTCGCCGGTGCTCTTCATCTCCGGGCCCAGGTAGCTGTTGGCGTCGGTCAGCTTTTCAAAGCTGAACACGGGCACCTTCACCGCGCAGTAGGGCGGGGTTTTGTACAGCCCGGTGCCGTAGCCCAGGCCCTTCAGCGGCTGGCCCACCATCACCCGGCTGGCCAGGTCCACCATGGGCACGCCCGTCACCTTGCTGATGTAGGGGATGGTGCGGCTGGCCCGGGGGTTCACCTCGATCACGTACAGCTCGCCGTGGTACACCAGGTACTGTATGTTCACCAGGCCCTTCGTGCCCAGTGCCAGGGCCAGCTTTTCGCTGCTCCTGACCACGGTGTCCATCATGGCGTCGTCCAGGCTGAAGGGCGGGTAGACCGCGATGGAATCGCCGCTGTGCACGCCCGCGCGCTCCACGTGCTGCATGATGCCGGGGATCAGCACGTCCGTGCCGTCGGAGATCACGTCCACCTCCAGCTCCACGCCGGACATGTATTTGTCCACCAGCACCGGGTTTTCGATGCCGCCCGCCAGTATGCGGTTCATATACACGGTCACGTCGTGGGCGTCGTGGGCGATGGTCATGTTCTGGCCGCCGATGACATAGCTGGGCCGCAGCAGCACCGGATAGCCCAGCGCCTCGGCCTCGGCCAGCGCCTCGGGGAGCGTGCGCACGCCCGCGCCCTTGGGGCGGCGGATGTCAAACTGCTCCAGCAGCGCGTCGAAGCGCTCCCGGTCCTCGGCGATGTCGATGCCCTCGGCGCTGGTGCCCAGTATGTTCACCCCGGCGCGGTCCAGGCTCTGGGTCAGCTTGATGGCGGTCTGGCCGCCGAAGGCCACCACCACGCCCACGGGCTTCTCCACCTCGATGATGCGCATCACGTCCTCGTCGGTCAGCGGCTCGAAGTACAGCCGGTCGGCGGTGTCGTAGTCGGTGGAGACGGTCTCCGGGTTGTTGTTGATGATCGCCACGTCGTAGCCCAGCTGCTTCAGCGTCCACACGCAGTGCACGCTGGAATAGTCGAACTCGATGCCCTGGCCGATGCGGATCGGGCCGGAGCCCAGCACGATGATGACCGGCTTGCCGGAGCGGGGGAAGGCCCGGGAATCGCAGGCGTCGTCGAAGGTGCCGTAGAAGTAGGGCGTCTCGGCGTCGAACTCCGCCGCGCAGGTGTCCACCATCTTGTAGGCGGAGCGGGACGCGGGCAGGTCCGACCGGCCCGAGAGCCGCGCCAGCGCCGCGTCGGGATAGCCCAGCTTCTTGCCGAGGAAGTAGTCCGCGTCGGAGAGCCCGCCCGCTATGCGCGCCTCGAAGTCCGCCAGGTTCTTGATCTTGTTGAGGAACCAGCGGTCGATCTTCGTGATGGCGTAGATCTCGTCCACGCCAACGCCGGCCTTCAGCGCCTCGAACACGGTGAACAGCCGATTGTCGTCGGCGTCGGCCAGGCGCTCCCGCACGGGCCGGTCGCCGTCGTAGGGCCGGTTCAGCGTGTCCAGCTTGATCTCCGCGCCGCGCACGGCCTTCATCAGCGCCATCTCGAAGCAGGGCGCGATGCTCATCACCTCGCCGGTGGCCTTCATCTGGGTGCCCAGCTTGCGGCTGGCGGTGTTGAACTTGTCGAAGGGCCACTTGGGGAACTTCACCACCACGTAGTCCACCGCCGGCTCGAAGCAGGCGCATGTCTTGCCGGTGATCTCGTTTTTGATCTCGTCCAGCCGGTAGCCCAGCGCGATTTGGGTGGTCACCTTGGCGATGGGATAGCCCGTGGCCTTGCTGGCCAGCGCCGAGGAGCGGCTGACCCGGGGGTTGACCTCGATCACCGCGTATTCAAAGCTCTCCGGGTCCAGCGCGAACTGGCAGTTGCAGCCGCCCACGATGCCCAGCGCGTTGATGATGTTCAGCGACGCGCTGCGCAGCATCTGGTATTCCTTGTTGGACAGGGTCAGCGCCGGGGCCACGACGATGGAATCGCCGGTGTGTATGCCCACCGGGTCCACGTTCTCCATGCTGCAAACGGCGATGCAGTTGCCCGCCGCGTCCCGCATGGTCTCGAACTCGATCTCCTTCCAGCCCGCGATGTATTTTTCGACCAGTATCTGGGTGATGGGGGAGGCGTCCAGGCCCGTGCGGGCGGCCTCGGCCATCTGGGCTGCGTCGTAGGCCACGCCGCCGCCGGTGCCGCCCAGCGTGAAGGCGGGTCGAATGATCACCGGATAGCCAATGGCTTCGGCGATCCTCAGCGCCGTATCCACGTCCTCGGCGATGTCCGAGGGGATCACCGGCTCGCCGATGGACTGCATGGTGTCCTTGAACAGCTGCCGGTCCTCGGCCTTGTCGATGGCGTCGGCGTTGGTGCCGATCAGCTTCACGCCGTGGGCGGCGAGGAAGCCCTCCCTGTTCAGCTGCATGGCCAGGGTCAGGCCCGTCTGGCCGCCCAGGCCCGCCAGCATGCTGTCGGGCTTCTCCTTTTCGATGATGCGCTTCACCGTCTCCACGGTCAGCGGCTCCAGGTAGATCTCGTCCGCCAGCGCCTTGTCGGTCATGATGGTGGCCGGGTTGCTGTTCACCAGCACCACGTTCACCCCGGCCTTCTTCAGCACCCGGCAGGCCTGCGCCCCGGCGTAGTCGAATTCCGCCGCCTGCCCGATCACGATCGGCCCCGAGCCGATCATGAGGACCTTCTTGATATCCTTGTTCAGAGGCATATTTCTACCTATCCCTTCATCAGTTCAATAAACCTGTCAAACAGCGCGCTCGTGTCCCTCGGCCCGGCGCAGGCCTCGGGGTGGAACTGCACGGAGAAGGACCGCCATTCGGGGTAATCGACGCCCTCGCAGGTGCCGTCGTTGGCGTTCACGAAGCGCACGCTGCCGGTGGGCAGGCTCTCGGACACCACCGCGTAGCCGTGGTTCTGGCTGGTGATGTAGGTGTGGCCGGTGACCTTATCGATCACGGGCTGGTTGCCGCCCCGGTGGCCGTACTTCAGCTTGGTGGTCTGCCCGCCGGCGGCCAGCGCCATCATCTGGTGTCCCAGGCACAGCCCGAACATCGGCACCTTGCCCAGCAGCTTTTTGATCTCGTCGATGCAGGCGGTGTTCTCCGCCGGGTCCCCGGGGACAGCATCACGCCGTCGGGCTGGCCGGAGAGTATGGCCTCGGCGGAGACGGTGGGGGGCACCACCATCACCGCGCAGCCCCGGCCCTGCAGCTCCCGGACGATGTTGCGCTTGGTGCCGTAGTCGATCAGCGTCACGTCGCACTGCTTCGGCCCCACGGGCGGATACAGCGCGCATTCCTTCGCCGAGACCGCCGCCACGCCGCCGGTGACCGCATAGTTTTTCAGCGCCGAGAGGTCCTCCGGCACGCGGTCCGCGATCATGGCGTTCATCACGCCCCGCTCCCGGATGCGCTGGGTGACGGCCCGGGTGTCGATGCCGCAGATGCCCGGCACGCCCTTCGCCTTCAAAAAGGCGTCCAGGTCGTACTGGCTGCGGAAGTTGCTGGGCTCGCGGCACCATTCCCGCACCACATAGCCCTTCACGGCGCATTCGCCCTCGAAGTCCTCCTCGATGATGCCGTAATTGCCCACCATCGGGAAGGTCTGCATCACAATCTGGCCGTAGTAGCTGGGGTCGGTCAGCGTCTCGATGTAGCCCACGACGCCGGTGTTGAACACCAGCTCGCCCAGGCCCGTCGCCGCCGCGCCGAAGCCCTCGCCCTCAAAGACCGTGCCGTCCTCGAGTATCAGGTATGCTTTGGACATAGTATCACCCTTTCCGATCCGGCGATTGCCTGGCAAATCGCCGGATCACAGCGTCGCCGCCATGACCGCCTTGATGGTGTGCATGCGGTTTTCGGCCTCGTCGAACACGATGGAGCGCGGGCCCTCGAAGACCTCGTCGGTGACCTCCATGGCGTCCAGGCCGTACTTTTCGTGGATCTGGCTGCCGATGCCGGTGTTCAGGTCGTGGAAGGCGGGCAGGCAGTGCATGAACACGGCCTCGGGCCCGGCGGCCTCCATCAGCGCGGAATTGACCTGGTAGGGGGTGAGGTCGTGGATGCGCTCGGCCCACACCGCGTCCGGCTCGCCCATGGAGACCCACACGTCGGTGTAGATCACCTGCGCGCCCTTCACCGCGGCGGCGGGGTCCTCATTGAAGCTGAGGCTCGCGCCGGTCCAGGCGGCGATGGCGCGGCACTTGTCGATCAGCGCCGGGTCGGGGAAGTACTTCCTCGGCGCGCAGGCCACGAAGTCCATGCCCATCTTCGCGCAGCCCACCATCAGCGAATTGCCCATGTTGTAGCGCGCGTCGCCCATGTATACCAGCTTTACGCCCGCCAGCTTGCCGAACTTTTCCTTTATGGTAAGGAAGTCCGCCAGGATCTGGGTGGGGTGGAATTCGTTGGTCAGGCCGTTCCACACCGGCACGCCCGCGTACTTCGCCAGCGTCTCCACGATTTGCTGGCCGTAGCCCCGGTATTCGATGCCGTCGTACATCCGGCCCAGCACCCGGGCGGTGTCCGCGATGGATTCCTTCTTGCCGATCTGGGAGCCGCTGGGGTCCAGGTAGGTCACGCCCATGCCCAAGTCGTGGGCCGCCACCTCAAAGGAGCAGCGGGTGCGGGTGCTGGTCTTTTCAAAGATCAGCGCGATGTTCTTCCCCGCGAAGTCCGCGTGGGGGATGCCGGCCTTCTTCTTGGCCTTCAGCTGTGCCGCCAGCTCGAGCAGCCCGTCGATCTCCTCCGGCGTGAAGTCCAGCAGCGTCAAAAAGCTCTTGCCCTTTAGATTCATGGTGTTGCCTCCTGGATGGGGTTTGAATTATGATTCATAATTATACCGCTGCGCGCCCGAATTGGCAAGGGACAAAATGTAAAAATATGCGAACAAATGGCGGTTATAGTGAATATATATGCAAATGATGCATATCGTGCCGAAGCGCAACCAAATCGCCCTGCCGCCCGTCCAAGTAAGCAGGGGCCGCGGATTGATGCGCGAAAATTGACATTTGGGTGTCGTTTTGCGGCTTTTGAGGCAAAGGTCGTTGCCAAGGGGCGGCAATCATGGTAATATTGCATCGTACCCAAGGCACGGCGGCGCGCCGTGTGGACACCGGCGAGGGCCGGATAGATGGAAGGACAGGAGGAAAGAAAGTATGACCATAACCATGAATCTGATCGCGATGCTGCTCAGCTTCGCCATGATGCTGACCGGCGCGGGCGGCGAGGGCCAGCCCGCCCAGGCGCGGAACCTGGTGCTGCACAACGTGCAGTTCAGCTACAACGGGGAGAGCGTGAAGCTGCCCCAGGCGCTGCATGTGGGCGCCTCCACCGACGGCGAGAAGGCCGTCTTCGACTTCGGCATCGACCAGGGCGGCGAGACGCTGCTGCCCGTCCAGCTGGGCGTCAGCGAGGCCGGCGTGGCCGCCCTGTTCACCAAGAGTGATGTCGCCGTGAACGTCACCGCCGACGCCATCGACGCCGCCATGGAGCAGGCCTCCGGCATGATGCAGAGCATGACCGGCGCGATCCAGACGGAGAACCCGGAGCTGCTCCAGTTCCTGACCGAGGAGTTCCTGCCCGCCTACACCGGCCTGATCGAGGCCGCCAAGGATCCGGACTTCGCCGAGCGCATGAACGCAAAGGGCGACGAGATCCTCGCCGGCATCGTGGACAAGGGCGAGGGCGTGGCCGACACGCTGCTGCTCGAGGGCGAGCAGTATGCGGTGACCAAGTACACCTACACCCTGGATTCTGACCAGATGGCCCAGCTGATGGACGGCATCTTCGCCGCCGAAGACGCGCTGAAGAACTACGCCGACGCGCTGTTCAAGCTGTATTCCATGCTGCCCGAGGAGAGCGGCCTGAACGGCATCGCCAGCTACAACGACCTGTTCAACAAGACCGGCATGCAGGCCTCCATGGATTTCGTGGAGCAGGTGAC
>ONHI01000064.1 GCA_900317565.1 uncultured Eubacteriales bacterium | reverse complement strand
AGCCGCTTCAAGACGGCGGCGGAGCAGAGGGCCATCCTCAGGCGGCTGGAGGCAGGGGAGATCGACGTGGTGGTCGGTACCCATCGCCTGCTGGCGAAGGACGTGAAGTTCAAGGACCTGGGGCTTCTGGTGGTGGACGAGGAGCAGCGCTTCGGCGTCACCCACAAGGAGGCCATCAAGCAGATGAAGCGCTCGGTGGACGTGCTGACCCTGACGGCCACGCCCATCCCCCGGACGCTGCACATGTCCATGGTGGGCATCAGGGACATGAGCCTTCTGCAATCCCCGCCGGAGGAGCGCTATCCGGTGCAGACCTATGTGGTGGAGTATTCCGACGGGCTGGTGCGCGACGCCATCCTGCGGGAGCTGTCCCGGGGCGGCCAGGTGTACGTGCTGCACAACCGGGTGCAGACCATCGAGATGATGTACACCCGCCTCAAGAAGCTGGTGCCGGAGGCGCGGATCGCCATCGGCCACGGCCAGATGCGGGAGCACGCCCTGGAGGACGTGATGTGGACGTGCCCCGGGCCAACACGCTGATCGTCTGCGACGCGGACCGCTTCGGCCTGGCCCAGCTGTACCAGCTGCGGGGCCGCGTGGGCCGCAGCAACCGGCTGGCCTACGCCTACCTGACCGTGAACCCCAGCAAGGTGCTGACCGAGTCCGCCGACAAGCGGCTGGCCGCCATACGGGAGTTCACCGAGTTCGGCTCCGGCTTCCGGGTCGCCATGCGGGATCTGGAGATTCGCGGCGCGGGCAACCTGCTGGGCAGCGAGCAGTCCGGCTTCATGGCGTCGGTGGGCTATGACCTGTACGTCAAGATGATCGAGGAGACCGTGCGCCAGATGCGCGGCGACGTATCGCTGGAGGACATCGAGACCCGCGTGGATCTGAAGATCGACGCCTACCTGCCCCAGGAGTACATCGCCAACGACCTGCTGCGGGTGGAGATGTACAAGAAGATCGCCTCCATACGCAACCGGGAGAACCGGGACGATCTGATCGACGAGCTGATCGACCGCTTCGGCGACCCCAACCGGCCCGTGATGAACCTGATCGAGGCCGCCCACCTGAAGGCGCTGTGCGCGCGGATGGGCATCGATTACGTCACCATGCGGGGCGACGAGCTGATGATGCGCTTCTCCATGGCCGCCGACATCGACGGCATCCGCGTCCTCAGCGCCCTGAAGGGCTTTCCCCAGTATCTGCGCGTGAAGCCCATCAACCCCATCGAGGTCTATTTCTACGAGCGCGGCAAGGACGTAGAAAAGCTGCTGCCTGACGCCGTCAAGGTGATGGAGCAGGTGGTGGAGGCGTTCGAGGGCTCGGGGAATGGGGAATGAGGCAATAGGCATTAGGCAATAGGCATTAGGCAATAGGCATTAGGCAATAGGCATTAGTCGGAATGCAGGGGAACGGATTGCCACGTCGGCCTGACGGCCTCCTCGCAATGACATCGTTCGATTCTGTTTCCTCACGTGTCATTGCGAGGAGCAGAGGCAGCTTTGCCACAGGCAAAGCTGGTTCGGCAGGAGCAGAGGCAGCTTTGCCACAGGCAAAGCTGGTTCGGCCAAAGGCCGAACTGCCGACGGTCGATTCTGCGAATCGAGCGCGGCACCGTGTGACGTGACAATCCGGTCCCCCGAACGCACGGGGACGGTTTATGTGATATCATCCCGCGAGCCATATGCGCTCTCGTAGGGGTGGCATAGCCTTCCTCTCTGGGGGTCCGAACGCCCGGGAAAATGTCCAGTGGACATTTTCCAGTGAGGACGGGCTGGTCAGGCCCATGGGAGGTGCCCCGAAGGGGCGGAAGAGGTCGCCGCCCCAAATGATACAGCCCGATGAACCGACGCACGATCTTGGAGGGACCGCCTATGATCGCCATCGCCCCCGAGCGCCTCACCGCCGAGGCGTACATCGAATTCCTGCGCCGCACGGACCTGGGCAGCCAGTACCCGGCGGAGCGCTTCAACGCGCGGATCGCCAGGCTGGTCAACAGCGTCCCGATCAGCCTGACCGCCCGGGACGGGAACAGGCTGGTGGGCGTGCTGTTCGGCATTACCGACTTCGCCTACTGGCTGTTCATCACCGACCTGGGCGTGGACCGGGACTATGTGCACAGGGGCATCGGCAGGCGGCTGATGGACGCGGCGCTGGACATGGCCGGCGGCGCGGAGGACATCATCATGTACACCTGCGCAAACGAGAACGCGGTCGGTTTTTATGAAAAGCTGGGAATGCGACCGGCGTCGGATGTGATGGTGTACAACCGTGCGCAGTGGACCGACTTTACGGTGGAATGACATGAAAAAGCTGGAGACGATCGGCGCGAATTACTTCGGCCATTGGGAGCACACGCGCACGGGCTGCCGGGGCATCGTGCTGCGCGGGAGCGATATCCTGCTGACCCACCGGGCGCGCAACGGCCAGTACATGATCCCCGGCGGCGGCCTGGAGCCGGGGGAGAGCGAGGCCGAATGCTGTGCCCGCGAGGTGGCCGAGGAGACCGGCGTGCTCGTCGAGCCCGGCGAATGCGTCCTGGAGATCGACGAGTACTACGAGGATTGGAAGTACGTCAGCTACTTCTTCCTCTGCACGCCGTGGGGACGACCGAGCGCCATCCCACGGACTGGGAGCGGGCGTGGGGCATGGAGCCCCGCTGGGTGCCAGTCGACGAGGCCATCGGGGAATTCTCCCGCCACGCGGACTACGCCGCCACCGACGAGATGCGCCGGGGGCTGTACCTGCGGGAGTACACCGCGCTCATGGAGCTGACGCGGAACGACATTTGAATGGATTGGGAGGGAACGCACATGTCCAACGGCTTTTTGCCGGTCAACGCGAAGGAGGCCCGCGCCCGCGGCTGGGACGCGCCGGATTTCGTGTACGTCACCGGCGACGCCTATGTGGATCACCCCTCCTTCGGGCTGGCCATCATCAGCCGGGTGCTGGAGCAGGCGGGCTGGCGCGTGGCGATGCTGCCCCAGCCGGACTGGCACAGCTGCGAGCCCTTCAAGGCATACGGACGCCCGAAGGTCGGCTTCCTGGTGACGGCGGGCGTGATCGATTCCATGGTGAACCACTACACCGCCGCGAAGAAGAAGCGCAGCGAGGACGCCTATTCCCCGGGCGGGAAGGCGGGCCATCGGCCGGACCGGGCGACCATCGTGTATTGCAACCGCATCCGGGAGGCCTTCGGCGACATCCCCATCGCCATCGGCGGGGTGGAGGCGTCTCTGCGGCGCTTCGCCCACTACGACTACTGGGATGACCGGGTGCGCAATTCCATGCTGGTGGATTCCGGCGCGGACGTGCTGATGTTCGGCATGGGGGAGCGCAGCGTGTTGAAGGTGGCCGAATGGATGGCCTCTGGCCGGGACTTTGCCGAAATGCGCGTCCCCGGCACCTGCGTGATGGCCGCCGAGGTCCCCGAGGGCTTCGTCGAGATCCCCGCCTGGGAGGTCGTGGCGAAGGACAAGCGGGCCTACGCCGAGGCCTTCAAGGTGCAGTACGACCAGCAGGACCCGGTGCGCGGCAGGCCCATCGCCCAGAAGCACGGCAAGAAGTGGATGCTGCAAAACCGGCCCGACATGCCGCTGACGGAGAAGGAGCTGGACGCGGTGTACGCGCTGCCCTACATGCGCGCCTGGCACCCGATGTACGAGAAGGACGGCGGCATACCCGCCATCGAGGAAGTGAAGTTCTCCATCGCGTCGGTGCGGGGCTGCTTCGGCGCGTGCTCCTTCTGCGCGCTGACCTTCCACCAGGGCCGCATCGTCACCGCCCGCAGCAAACAGTCCATCGTGGCGGAGGGGCGGCTCTTGACGAAGCAGCCGGGCTTCAAGGGCTACATCCACGACGTGGGCGGCCCCACGGCCAACTTCCGCAGGCCCGCCTGCGACAAGCAGCTGAAGGTCGGGGCCTGCGTCCACCGCCAGTGCCTGTTCCCCAGACCCTGCCCGAACCTGAAGGCGGACCACCGGGAGTACATCGACATCCTTCGGGAACTGCGCGGCCTGCCCGGGGTCAAGAAGGTGTTCATACGCTCGGGCATACGCTTTGACTATCTGCTGGCCGATAAGAAGAACAACTTCCTGCGGGAGCTGGCGGAGCACCACGTGTCGGGCCAGCTGAAGGTGGCCCCGGAGCACGTCAGCCCCCGGGTGCTGCACTACCTGGGCAAGCCCGAGGTGGAGGTCTACGACGAATTCGTCAAGCGCTACAGGCAGGTGAACGAGGCGCTGGGCCTGAAGCAATACCTGGTGCCCTACTTCATGTCCAGCCATCCGGGCTGCACGCTGGACGACGCCATCGCGCTGGCGGTGTACATGAAGCGCACCGGCCAGCACCCGGACCAGGTGCAGGACTTCTACCCGACCCCCGGCACGCTGTCCACGGCCATGTTCTACACCGGACTCGATCCCCGGGACATGACGCCGGTGTACGTGCCCCGGGACCCGGAGGAGAAGGCCATGCAGCGGGCGCTGATGCACTATTTCAAGCCCTACAACCGCCCGCTGGTGCTGAAGGCGCTCCGGAAGGCGGGGCGGGAGGACCTGATCGGCTGGGGCCCGGACTGCCTGATACCGCCCCGCGTCCTCGCCTCGGGCGGGCCGCGGGTTTCGACCGGCGCGACGAAGCGCGCCGGGTCTCAGTCCGGCTCCGCCGGACGCTCGGAACCACCCCGGGAGATCGCTCCCAAGGAAAAGGGGCCGGGACCCAGGCAGGGCGGCGCCCCGAAGCCCCGGGGCAGGGCCGAACCGCCGGGGAAGGCGCGAAACGCGAACGACAGACGTCCGGACAGGCCGGGCGGCAAACGATACGACGGCAAGTCGACGAAGCACAGGACCACCAAGGGGAGGCACGGATCATGAAAAAGGGCGATATCAAGCGCGCGCAGATACTGGACGCCGCCGAGCGGCTGTTCTTCGAGCGCGGCTACGAGAACACCTCGGTGCAGGACATACTGGACGAGCTGCACATGTCCAAGGGCGGCTTCTACCACTATTTTGACGCCAAGGACAGCGTGCTGCGGGCGGTCAGCGAGCGCCGCGCCCAGGGCCGCTTCGACCGGCTGGGCACGGAACTTTACAGCGCCCGGCGCGGTCCAATCGACAGGCTGAACCTGCTGCTGGGCATGGCGAACCTGTTCGAGACCGAGGACGCGGCCTTCGCGGCGCTGCTGATGAAGCTGTGCTACGTGGACAAGGACGCCGCCATGTGCGCCCATCGCCGCCGGGTGCTGATCGACAGGCTGATGCCCTACATCAGCGACGTGATCGGCGAGGGCATCGCCGACGGCAGCTTCCACTCCCGCCATCCCATGGAGGTGGGGCGGCTGCTGTTGCTGCTGGCCTGCGACGTGGACGACGAGGTCTGCAACCTGCTGGCGGACCAGCCGGACAACCCGGACGTGATGCTGCGGCTGCTGGAGCTGCTGAACACCTGGCGGGAGAGCGCGGAGAAGCTGATCGGCGCGCCCCACGGCTCGATCACGCTGTTCGACGCCGGCAGGCTGGTGAACGCATGGCAGGCCGCCGTGGCGCTGCTGAACGAACAGGAGGCGAAATCGCTTTGAACCGAATCATCGCCGCGCTGATCGCGGTTTGCATGCTGGCCCTGGGGCTGCCCGGGCTGGCGGAGTGGGATCTGCAGCTGACGCCCGTTACAGAGAGCGGGGAGCCCGTCGAACAGGGCGAAGCACCCGCCGGGGCGGACGTCGCGCCCGCCGAGGCGGGGGAGACCCCCGAATCCGGCGCGGAGGCGGGGAACGCCCTCACCCCCGACGGCGGCCCGGTGCCCAGCGTGGTGGCGCAGATCGAGGCCGAGCGGCTGCCGCTGACCGGCGTGAAGATCGGCATCGACCCGGGTCACCAGGCCCACGGCAACAGCGAGAAGGAGACCGTCGCGCCAAACAGCAGTGAAAAGAAGGCCAAGGTCAGCTCCGGCACCTCCGGCGTGGCCACGGGCATCGCCGAGTACGTGACGGTGCTGGAGATCTCGCTGAAGCTGCGGGAGGCGCTCGAGGCTCAGGGGGCCGAGGTCTACATGACCCGGGAGACCCACGACGTGGACATCTCCAACCAGGAGCGCGCGAAGCTGATGAACGATTACGGCGTGGACCTGGTGCTGCGCATACACTGCGACGGCGTGGACAACCGCTCCAAGAACGGCATCGCGCTGTATTGCAGCCGCTCCAACGCCATCGCCGAGGAGAGCTATCGCGCCGCCGAAGCCATACTGCCCGCCGTGTGCGCCGCCACGGGCGCGAAGGAGAACGGCATCGTCTCCAACGACAACTACACCGGCCAGAACTGGTCCGAGGTGCCCTGCATCATGGTGGAGTGCGGCTTCATGTCCAATCCCGACGAGGACCGCCTGCTCAACGACGAGGACTACCAGTGGAAGCTGGCGGCGGGCCTGACGCAGGGGATCATGGACTATATAGCGTTGAGAGATGGGGAGAATTGAGAATTGAGAATTCTCAATTCGTACAGCCCTTTTTGTTATTTTTTGAATTTCCGCACACCTTAACGCCTGGTATGATTGACTTTCCCCCGAAAAGCATGTATAATTGTCCGGTAAGCCGCTCGAAACCGGCTTAAAATGTATGTTCGGAAGGGCATAACCTAC
The DNA here is from genome assembly GCA_900317565.1 of uncultured Eubacteriales bacterium. Lineage (GTDB taxonomy): Bacteria > Bacillota > Clostridia > Christensenellales > Aristaeellaceae > UBA2862. The sequence goes on along the minus strand of ONHI01000064.1, from coordinate 10,233 downwards.
GGGTTTGAACCTCCGGCTGCTGCCAAGTTTCGGCGAGATTTTTGTATAGGAGGTGCAACGCGTGTACGCAGTCATTAAGACCGGTGGCAAGCAGTACCGTGTTCAGCAGGGCGACGTTATCTTCGTAGAGAAGCTCAACGCTCAGGCGGATGAAGCGGTTACTTTTGACGAGGTACTTCTCGTCGGCGAAGCGGACCAGGCCAAGGTCGGCACGCCCGTGGTTGAGGGCGCGAAGGTCGAAGGCAAGGTGCTGGCTCAGGTGAAGAGCAAGAAGATCGTCGTCTATAAGTACAAGGCCAAGAAGAACGAGCGCAAGAAGCAGGGCCATCGCCAGCCCTACACCAAGGTTGAGATCACGGCCATCAACGCCTGATGAAGCAGCCTGGCAATGCCGTCGCCTTCTTTCGGAGGGCTGACGGAACCCTGACGGGCTACAGGGCAGAGGGGCACACGGGATACGCCGAGGCCGGTTCAGACATCGTCTGCGCCGCCGTATCGGCGCTGACCCAGAGCACGCTGAACGGCTTGCGAAGCGTGCTGAAGGCGCCCGTCATGTTCGAGATCGACGAAAGATCGGCCCGACTGGAGGCACAATTGACGCCGGAAGCCACCCCGGAACAGGTCGCGCAGGCACAGCTCCTGCTGCGGACCCTGCTGGAAGGGCTTCAGGCCATCGAGAGGAGTTATCCTCGAAACGTTCGCATATTCTTCGAAGAACGGAGGTAAAGCACATGTTCATGATGAATCTTCAGCTCTTCGCTCACAAGAAGGGAATGGGCTCCTCCCGCAACGGCCGCGACAGCCATGCGCAGCGCCTCGGCGTGAAGCGCTCTGATGGCCAGTTCGTGCTCGCGGGCAACATTCTCGTTCGTCAGCGCGGAACGAAATTCCATCCCGGCAAGAACGTGGGCATCGGCGACGATGATACCCTGTACGCAAAGCTGGATGGCGTCGTAAAGTTCGAACGTCTGGGCAAGACCCGCAAGCAGGTCAGCATCTATCCCAAGACGGAAGTTGCGGCGGAATAATCCATATGGGATTCAATGGGCGCGTCAAAGGCAGCTTTGGCGCGCTTTTTCGCGGCCTGCCGCGTTACCAGGGCAGAGGAAGAAACAGAGCATGATAATAGGCAATGAACCGCTGGACCTGAGGCTGACGCTGATCGATTCCGCCCAGTGCTTCCGCTGGACGGAGCGCGACGGGCGCTTCGGCGCGGCGCTGGAGCGCGGGCCGGTGTGGCTGCGGCAAACCGACGGGGGCATCGAGGCCGAGGGGGATTTCGACCCCGCCGCGCTGCGCCGCTACCTGGACCTGGACCGGGATTACGGCGCGATCGCCGCGGAGTTCGCCCACATCGACCAGGCCCGCCGGGCGATGGCGCTGTTCCCGGGGCTGCGGGTGCTGAACCAGCCGCCCTGGGAGGCGTTGGTCTGCTTTATACTCTCGGCCAACAACAACGTCGCCCGCATACGCAGCCTCACGGACGCGCTGTGCCGCCACTGCGGCGCGGACTGCGGCGACGGCGTGCTGTACGGCTTTCCCGGCCCGGAGGCGCTGGCGGCCTGCACCGAGGAGGCGCTGCGGGCGCTGCGCGTGGGCTACCGCGCGCCCTACCTGATCGGCGCCGCCCGGCGGGTGCTGGAGGGCTTCTCGCTGGACGGGCTGCGGGACATGCCCTATGACGAGGCCCACGCGCGGCTCACCGGCCTGCCCGGGGTGGGGGACAAGGTGGCGGACTGCGTGCTGCTGTTCGGCTGCGGCCACGCCTCGGCCTTCCCGGTGGACGTCTGGGTGGCGCGGCTGCTGCGGGACTGGTTCGGCATATCGGGCTGCTCCCGGCCGGCCATGGCGCGCCGGGCCCGGGCGCTGCTGGGCCCTCACGCGGGGCTGATGCAGCAATTCCTGTTTCACGCGGCGCGTATGGGCGCCATTGAGCTTTCGGAGGATTGATACATATGCTGGGCGTATGGGCGAATGCCATCGCCATCGTCGTGGGCGCCCTGCTGGGCTGCCTGCTGCGGGGCGGCATCAAGGAAAAATACAGCCAGACCATCAACTATGGCCTGGCGCTGTGCGTGACGATCATCGGCATCAGCGGCGCGCTGAAGGCGCAGGACACGCTGTGCATGATCGTTTCGGTGGTGGTGGGCTCGGCCCTGGGCGAGCTGCTGCGCATCGAGCGGGGCATCGAGCGCCTGGGCGATTGGGCCCAGCAGCGCTTCTCCAAGGGCGACACCGGCTTCGCCACGGGCTTCGTCAACGCGTCGCTGCTGTTCTGCGTGGGCGCGATGGCGGTGGTCGGCGCGCTGGAGGCGGGACTGCAAAATAAGCCGGACACGCTGCTGGCCAAATCGGCGCTGGACGGCGTGTTCTCGGTGATACTGGCCTCGTCCTTCGGCCCCGGCGTGATCTTCTCCGCCGTGCCGATCCTCATCTACCAGGGCGGCATCGCGCTGCTCTCCGGCGTGCTCTCGCCGCTGCTGACCGATGCGCTGATCAACGAGATGTCCGCCGTGGGCTCGCTGCTGATCATCGGCATCGGCCTCAACTCCATGGGCTTTTTGAAGGACCGCATCCGCGTGGGCAACATGCTGCCGGCGATCATCATACCTTGTATCTATCTGCCGCTGGTGGGGATTTTTGGATAAAAGTAGATCCTTCGCTTTGCTCAGGATGACGCCAAGCGTCGTTGCCCTCCTGAGCGAAGTGAAGGATCTCTTTTTTTATTTTCCCTCCGTCTGCATCGCCCGGGCCCACATGTCGGCCTCGGTCTCGCCGTCGCGGACCTGGCGCAGGGCCAGTATGAAGCGGCCCTCCCGATTGGTGTAATCGCAGGTGACCAGCAGCAGCAGCCTGTCGCCGTATTCCACCTCCACGGGGATGCTGTACATGCTGCGGCTTTGCAGCTTCAGCACGAACTTGTCGAACTCGGTCTCGTCGAATATAAAGTTGCGCACGTTGAAGTAGCGGCGGTTGCCCGGCTCCATGCTGGCGGCGAAGGCGGCGAAGGTCACGTAGGCCCGCTTCTCATACAGCGTGTCGAAGTGGATCACCGGGTGCTGGCGCAGGTAGGTGAGGTCCTCATAGGCGCTCAGCTTGCCGAACATGGTGTCGTTCTTCATGTTGTGGCCGTAGACGATCAGGCAATCGTCCTCCGGCACCAGCCGGTTCATGCCGTCCAGGAACAGCGCGCCCTCCCGGGCCTCGTCGCCCTCGAAGCCGTGGGACAGGTAGTATTCGTTGTCGTTCTCCCGCTGTACCACGGGCAGCGACAGCATGCCCTCGATGTCCAGGAAGCCCACCGTCTCCGGGTTCAGCGCCAGCAGGCGCTCGAAGTCCGGCAGCACCGGCGGCGGCGTGGGCAGCGCGATCACCAGCGTGCCCGCGTCCGGCGTGGGGATGGGCACGTCCTCCACGATCGGCATGTCCGCGCCGATGGGCGTCGCCGTCGGCGCGGGGGAGGGCGTCGGATCCGGCGTATCGGTGGGCACGATCGTGGCGACCTCGGTCGGTTCCACGGTCTCCTCGGGCGTTTCGGTTGCGACTTCGGTCGGCTCCGCTGTCGGCGCGTCGGTCGGCACGGGCGTGTCGGTGGGATTCACCGTCGGGACTTCGGTCGGTTCTACCGTTGGGACCTCTGTTGGCACTGCTGTCGGAACCTTTGTCGGGACTTCGGTTGGGACTTCTGTTGGCACTGCTGTCGGGACCTTTGTCGGGACTTCGGTTGGGACCGCGGTCGGAACTGTGGTCGGTTCCGCCGTTGGGACCTCAGTTTCCACGGGCAAACCCGTATTCACCGGTTCGACGGTGGCCTCCTGCCCGTACAATCCTGCGTAGCGCTCGCTGTCGCTGCGGATGCGGCCGCGGGCGATGTACCACTGGGCGATATAGACGCCCAGACCGAGCATGATCGCGACGAGGGCGACGCAAAACGCGGTCAGCACGGTCCTGCGCTGCCGCCTCTTATGCCTGTGTCCTTTTTTCCCGTTCGCCATGCGCACGCGCTCCTGTTCGTCGATTTACGGATTCTGTGCTTCCTCATATGATCGAGGGGCTCCCCCTCTCAGTCAGCCTGCGGCTGCCAGCTCTCCCCCTCACGGGGGCGAGCCAAGGATACGCACCGGAGATACAATCAATCATCGCACCCACGCGACAACTATACCTTTATCCTCGGGGGCGAGCCAAGCCCCGAAGCGTAGACTTCCAAATCAATTCTCAATTCCTCATTCCTCATTCCTCATTATAATTCCTCTCCCCCCGAATTGCAACCCTCCCGCCATCATATCCCATCCCGGCGACTCATAAGCTGGAGGTGAAAATGGAATCAGGAGGCGTGGCCCATGGATCAAAATACACTGTACCGGGACATCGCGGGCCGGTGCGGCGGCGACATCTATGTCGGCGTCGTGGGGCCGGTGCGCACCGGGAAATCAACCTTCATCAAGCGGTTCATGGAGCTGCTTGTGCTGCCGAGCATCGCCGATGCCGACGCCCGGGACCGCACCGTGGACGAGCTGCCCCAGAGCGGCGCGGGCCGGACCATCATGACCACCCAGCCGCGCTTCGTGCCCGACGAGGCCGTGGAGGTGCGCCTGCGGGACGGGGCTTCCGCTAGGGTGCGGCTGGTGGACTGCGTGGGCTACCTGATCCCCGGGGTGCTGGGGCTCAGCGAGGGCGACGAGGCCCGCATGGTGCGCACGCCCTGGTTCGACCACGATATCCCCTTCGAGGAGGCGGCGGAGCTGGGCACCCGCCGGGTGATCCGAGACCACGCCACGCTGGGCGTGGTGGTGACCACCGACGGCAGCGTGGTGGACATGCCCCGCTCCGCCTATGAGGCCGCCGAGGAGCGGGTGATCCGGGAGCTGAAGGCGCTGGGCAAGCCCTTCATCATCGTGCTGAATGTGAAATCCCCCGCCGCGCCGGAGGCGCTGCGGCTGCGGGACGCCCTGGCGGAGCAGCACGGCGTGCCGGTGCTGGCGGTGAACGCCCAGCAGATGGGCGCGGAGGACCTGAACGCCCTGCTGGAGAGCCTGCTGCTGGAATTCCCCATCCGGGAGGTGCGGGTGCAGACCCCGGCCTGGCTGACGGCGCTGGCAGAGGACCACTGGCTGGGCCGGTCGGTGCTGGACAGCGTGCGCGGCGCGGCGGCGCAGATGAAGCGCGTCCGGGACCACGCGCTGCTGCGCCGGGCGCTGGAGGAGAACGAATATGTGGAGGACGCCCTGCCGCTGAAGGTCAATCTGAACGACGGCACGCTGGAATACCGGCTGGGGCTGAAGGACGGGCTGTTCTACCGGGTGCTGGGGGAGGCCTGCGGCGAGAGCATCGACGGCGAGGCCCACCTGTTCGAGCTGATGAAGCAGCTGGTGGCCGCCCGCCGGGCATACGACCGCGTGGCCGACGCGCTGGAGAGCGTGCGCCAGACGGGCTACGGTGTGGTGACGCCCACGATGGACGAGCTGGAGCTGAAGCCCCCGGAGCTGGCGAAGCAGGGCGCGCGCTACGGCGTGCGGCTGCGGGCCGCCGCGCCGTCGCTGCACGTGATCCGCGCGGACATACAGACCGAGGTCAATCCCTTCGTGGGCTCCCAGAGCCAGTCCGAGGAGCTGGCGAAGTCCCTGCGGGAGAAGCTGGAGGCCGGGGACGGGGCCATCTGGGAGACCGAGATCTTCGGCAAGACCCTCAGCGACCTGGTGCGCGACGGCGTGAACGGCAAGCTCCAGCGCCTGCCTGAGGACGCGCGGCAGAAGCTGCGGGAGGCCTTGGAGAAGATCATCAACGAGGGCAGCGGCGGCATGATCTGCATCATGCTGTGATCGGGAGGTCCCCGGGGTGGCAAAGTCGCCCCGGGGACATTTCATGTCATAAAATCGCGAACATTAACAGTGATTCAACCAAAATGTGAAATGATGATGGTAAAATAATAAATGTATGTCCAGATTTACAAAATGAGCGCATGATTTGCGATACGGAAAGCAGGGTTAGGATGCAGGAGAGACCGTCGCAGCAGCGGCCCGTCCAGGGCAGGCACGCGGCAGCCGTCGCGCCGGCAGGAACGTCTCCCGTAAGGGGGACCGCCACCGCGAAGGCCGCGTCCCCGGCGAAGGGCGCGGCGAAGCCCGGGGCCAAGACGGGCGTCGCAGGCAAGCACGCCGCGAAGCCGAAGCGCAGGCAGAAGCTGACGCCCAAGCGCATCGCCTGGCGGGCGGGGCTGTCGGTGCTGACCGCCATCGCGCTGATATTGATCGCGGCCCTCGGCGCGGGCTTCGTGGGCTTCCGCGGCCCCAGCCAGAGCCTGGGCGACCTGCTGACCGTTTCGATGCTGGAGACAAGCGCGCTGAAGTTCGTGCCCCGCATCTACTACAGCAAGGCGCAGGTGGAGGAGATCGTGGCCCGCAACGAGGTCGGCGCGCTGGACGACGAGACCGACACCTCCATGATCGTGATCGCCGGCCCGACGCCGGAGCCCGGCGCGGAGCCCGTGGCTCCCGTGGCCACGCCGAAGCCGGAGAACCTGATCGTCGAGGAGGACGGCATACAGATCTTCGAGGTCCACGGCGCGACCTTCAACGGCTGGATGATGGTGGTGCTGGACCCCTCCCGGGTGGGCGTGGGCGTCTGCCGGGAGCAGTTCTCCTCCAAGGAGGGCCTGGTGCTGCACGACATCGCCGCGCGCTACGATGCCATCGCCGCCATCAACGGCGGCGGCTTTGACGACGCGGGCGGCCTGGGCAACGGCGGCAGGCCCCTGGGCCTGGTGATCGCGAACGGCGAGGTGCTGCACAAGGCCAACACCAGCGGCGACCACAACATCGTGATGGGCTTCAACCGGGACAACGTGCTGATCGTGGGCAAGATGACCTCCGAGCAGGCGGTGGAGAAGGGCATCCGCGACGCGCTGGCCTTCGGACCGGCGCTGGTGGTCAACGGCGAGGCCGCCGAGGTCAAGGGCGCCAGCTCCGGCCTGAACCCCCGCACGGCCATCGGCCAGCGGGCGGACGGCGCGGTGCTGATGCTGGTGATCGACGGTCGCCAGGCCTCCAGCCTGGGCGCGACCTACGCCGACATGATCAACGTGCTGCTGGAGTTTGACGCCGTGAACGCCGCCAACCTGGACGGCGGCTCCTCGTCGATGCTCTGGTACAACGGCGAATACCTGAACAAGGGCGTCATACTGACCGGGTCGCGCAAGCTGCCCACCGCGTTCATCGTGCGCTGAGGGAGGCTTCCATGGCAAAGAAAAAGAGCAAAAATGGAATACTCGCCAGCCGCTTCTATCGCATCTATTTCATCGTCGTCGGCGCGGCGCTGCTGATGATCGTCGTCGGGCTGATCTGGCTCAACGGGGTGGTGCGCGACTATGAGATCGCCCAGCCCGCCCACGCCGCCGAGGAGGTTGTGAAGCTGTTCGAGGAGGGGGACTACGCCCGCATCTACGGGCTGGACACCTCCGCCCGGGAGATCTCCGGCGGCGACGAGGCCTTCTACGTGGACAGCCTGAAGGCGCTGGCAGAGGGCAAGGCCCTGGCCTGGCGGGAGGCCTATTCCGACGACGCCAACGTGAAAAAATACAGCGTCACGGTGGACGGCGACAAGCTGGCCAGCTTCACGCTGGTGCCCAGCGGCAGGACCACCGGCCACGGCAACACGCTGTGGCAGCTGGGGACCATCACCACCCACGTGGCCCTGCAGGGCACCGAGGCGGCGGGGGACCTCACCGTCGCGCCGTACCGCGTTAGCGCGCCCTCGGGCTACGCCGTCACGGTGGACGGGCGGCAGCTGACCGAGGCCGACGCGCTGAGCACCGGGCAGCCGATGTATCCCGCGGACTTCCTGCCCGAGGGCGTGAACAACCCCACGATGGTGGAGTACGCCTTCTTCTCCGACAGCGCCGAGCCCGCCGTCAGCGCCACCGACGCCACGGGCACGGCGGCCACGGTGGAGAAGACCTCGGAGAACACCTGGGAGTGCCCCCTGCGGGAGGACGAGCAGTTCAAGCAGCAGTACGGCGACGCCATCATCAAGCTGGCGACCCGGGTGGCCAAGTACACCGTGAAGGACCTGTCCAAGGATTCCATACTGCGCAACGTGGCCTCCGGCTCCCCGGCGGAGACGGTGCTGAAGAATTTCAGCAACAGCTGGGCCCCGTCCCACAAGACCAGCACCGTCACCGACGCCGTGGTCACCGACTTCCACATACTGTCCGACAGCTGCTTCACCTGCCATGTGGAATTCACCTTCACGCTCACCAGCCGCCGGGAGAACGACTATGTCTATCCCACCGCCTACACCTTCTGCGTAGTCAAGCGCAAGGGCACCGGCAAGCTGTACAGCCTGACCTTCAACTGATACCCCGAGATATACCGACGCCATGGAGGGCGATGCCATCATGCAAGCCAAGACCGACAAGACCCCGAGGAGCCCGAAGAAGCTGACCCGCGCCCAGCGGCGGCGCAAGCGCAAGATCCGCCGCATCGCGTGGCGGGCGGGCCTTTCCGTGCTGACGGTGATCGTGCTGGTGCTCATCGGCGCGCTGTGCGCCGGGCACGCGGCCTTCAAGGGCCCGTCCCAGACCGTGGGCGACCTGCTGACCGTTTCGATGCTGGAGACCAGTGCGCTGAAGTTCGTGCCCCGCATCTACTACAGCAAGGCACAGGTCGAGGAGATCGTGGCCCGCAATTCGGTGTCCGTCGGCGACAGCGAGACCGACGCCTCGCTGGTGGTGATCACCAAGCCCACGCCCACGCCCAGCCCCGAGGAGCTGGCCGCGATGGCGGAGCTGGAGGCCAACGCCACGCCCGTGCCCACGCCGCCGCCGGCCAACCTGATCTCCTCCGAGGACGGCATCGAGGTCTATTCGGTCAAGGGCGGCACCTATCAGGGCTACATGATGGTGGTGCTGGATCCCTCCCGGGTCACGGTGGGCACCTGCCGGGACAAGTTCAACGGCTCCAAGGGCCTGCAATTGAAGGACATCGCCAAGCGCTATGACGCCGTGGCGGCCATCAACGGCGGCGGCTTCGAGGACGACGGCGGCGTCGGCAACGGCGGCACGCCCATCGGCCTGGTCATCTCCGACGGCGAGGTGAAGCACACCGGCAGGCACAGCGAATACAACACCACCGTGGGCTTCAACCAGGACAACGTGCTGATGATCGGCAAGCCCTCGGAATCCGACGCGAAGAAGCTGGGCATCCGCGACGCCATCACCTTCGGCCCCGCGCTGATCGTCAACGGCGAGCCCGCCAGCGTCAAGGGCGCCAGCTCCGGCCTGAACCCCCGCACGGCCATCGGCCAGCGCTCGGACGGCGCGGTGCTGATGCTGGTCATCGACGGGCGGCAGGCCTCCAGCCTGGGCGCGACCTATTCCGACATGATCGGCATACTGCTGGATTACGGCGCGGTGAACGCCATCAACATGGACGGCGGCTCCTCCTCGCTGATGTACTACAAGGGCGAATATCTGAACAATGGCGTCTCGCTGACCGGCTCGCGCAACATGCCGACGGCCTTCATCGTGCGCTGACGGAGGCGTGACATGGCGAAGAAAAAGAAGAAGAGCATTTGGAAGAGCACCTTCTACCGGGTGTACTTCGCGCTGGTGGGCGTGGCGCTGGTGGGCATCGCCATCGGGTGCGTGTGGCTGCGGGGCGTGCTGCGGGACTATGAGTCCGCCCAGCCCTCCCACGTGGCCGAGGACGTGGCCGCGCTGTTCGAAAACGGCGACTACGACGCGATCTACAGCGTGGACACCACCGCCGCCGAGCAGGTGGGCGAGGAGGACCGGGATTTCTACATCCAGAGCCTGCGGGAGCTGTCCGAGGGCCGGGACGTGGACTGGTCCGAGGCCTTTTCCTCCGACCCGGACCGGGTCAATTACAACCTGACGCTGGACGGCGAGCGCTTCGCCAGCTTCTCGCTGGTGCCCAGCGGCCAGACCACCGCCCGGGGCAACCGGCTGTGGACGCTGGACAGCGTGACCACCAACGTGGAGCTGCGCCAGCCGGAGCCCACGCCGGAGCCGACCCCCGAGGCCCCCGTGGTCACCTACAGCTGCCGGGTCACCGCGCCGGAGGGCTACGCCGTGCTGGTGGACGGCGCGCCGCTGACGGAGGAGAACGCCCAGGTGACGCCCCACGGGCTGTTCGAGGACGGCTTCCTGCCCGAGACCGTCGCCAATCCGACGGTGCTGGACTATGTGGTTGCGTCCGACACCGAGACGCCCGCCAT
>ONHI01000077.1 GCA_900317565.1 uncultured Eubacteriales bacterium | reverse complement strand
AGCACGCTGATAGTACTTGGCTGGAAACGGCCCGGTAGGGTAGGTCGTCGCCGGATCTCATCGAGAGTCATTCGTTAGAGTGGCTCTCTTTTTTTCGTATGAAGATTGGGGGTCCCCCTCTCAGGCAGCCGGAGGCTGCCAGCTCTCCCCCTCACGGGGGCGAGCCAAGGGGAGTGCGGATTCATGTTCCTTCCTGATATTGTCAACAGATTCTCACGGGGGCGAGCCAAGGGGAACGTCGATTCTCGCACTTTCCTGTTGTAGCCCCACATGAGGGTGAGGCAAGGGAGTGCGGGACGTGTACCATGCGACACGCGACGCACATTTCATATGGGCTTCCAAGAATGACGAAGGAAAAGTCATATTCATCTGATAGAATATATCTGAATATATAGGTAAATGGGGAGATATTGCGTCATGGCGCTGAGATATGATTATTACCTGTTTGACTTCGACGGCACGGTGGCCGAGACCGGGGAGGGCATACGCAGGAGCGTGGCCTACAGCCTGGAAAAGCTGGGCAGGCCGGTACCGGACAAATCGGTGCTGGACCGGTTCATCGGGCCGCCGCTGCACGACAGCTACATGGAATACTGCGGCATGACGGAGGCGGAGGCCGAGCACGCCATCGAGGTCTACCGGGAGCGCTATGTGGACATCGGGCTTTACGAATCGGAGCTGTATCCCGGCATCGCCATGCTGCTGCGGGCGCTGCACAGGGCTGGCGCGCATGTGGCCATCGCCTCGGCCAAGCCCCAGTTCATGCTGGAGCGGTTGGCGGCCCACTATGGCATCGACAAATACCTGGACGCCATCGCGGGCACGGGCCTGGGCCGGCATTCCGCGGACAAGCAGGACCTGATCCTTCGGGCGCTGCCCGAGGGCGCGGACCTCTCCCGGGCGTGCATGGTGGGAGACCGCCGCTATGACATCGAGGCCGCAAAGGCGCTGGGCATGACCGCCGTCGGCGCGGATTACGGCTACAGCCTGCCCGGCGAGCTGGCCGGTGCGGGCGCGGACGCCGTATTCGGGGATGTGCGGACCATGTCCGCCTATCTGCTGGGCGGGGAAGCGCCTCGGGGGCTGTTCCTGTCGCTGGAGGGCAGCGACGGCTGCGGCAAGTCCACCCAGATCGCGCTGCTGAAGGAATACCTGCTGAAGCGGGGCTTCGAGGTGGTGCTGACCCGGGAGCCCGGCGGCTGCCCGATCTCCGAGCGCATCCGCGAGGTGATCCTCAGCCTGGATTCCAAGGGCATGTCCGACGAGTGCGAGGCGCTGCTGTACGCCGCCAGCCGGGTGGAGCACGTGCGCGAGGTCATCGAGCCCGCCCTGAAATGCGGCAAAATTGTGATTTGCGATCGATTTTTGGATTCCAGCATCGCCTACCAGGCCTATGGGCGTGAACTCGGCGAGGGCTTCGTGCGTCAAATAAACGAACCCGCCACGAAGCGGGCCTTCCCGGAGCTGACGCTGCTGTTGGAGCTGAACCGGGAGGAATCCCGGCGGCGCATGGCCAACGGCGCGCCGCTGGACCGGCTGGAGATCGAGCAGGAGGACTTCTTCTCCCGGGTCCGGCAGGGCTACGACGCCCTGGCCGCCGCAAACCCCGGGCGCATCGTCCGCATCGACGCCTCCAGGACCATCGAGCAGGTCTTCGAGGCCGTCCGCGGGGCGGTGGAGCGCCTGCTGTGATCGATCAAAGGGACCCGTAATCGGCTCCACGGCAAAGGAGTGAAATAAATGGCTTACGAAAATCTGTGCATGTATTGCTTTGAGGATATGGAGGGGCAGGCCGTCTGCCCCCATTGCGGCAGGGATTCCCGCGCCGCGGTGCCCCAGGTGCAGATGCTGCCCGGCTCCCTGGTCTATCACGACCGCTTCCTGATCGGGCGGGCGCTGGGCCAGGACGCCACGGGCATCGTCTACGCGGCCTTCGACACCAAGCGGGAGAACCGGCTGCGCATCCGCGAATATCTGCCCCGGGATTGCGCCGAGCGCCTGAACGACGGCGCGGTGGTGCCCATCGCCGGCATGGAGGACCAGTTCGAGGCGGGGCTCAAGAAGCTGCGCGCCAGCGTGGAGAGCGTCGAGGACCCCCGCAAGCGCCACTTCTTCTTCGAGGAGAACGGCACGGCCTACATCGCCCAGCGCAAGTCCGCGGCCACCGCGGCCCGGGACGAGGCGCCGGAGGAGGAAGAGGAATCCGGCGGCAGGCGGCGGATACTGATGTTCGCCGGAATCGCCGTGGCGGTGCTGGTGATTGCGGCGGTGCTGCTGATCACCGTGTTCAACGGCGCGGTCAATTCCAACCGCGACATCACCCAGAGCCCGACGCTGGACCCCAGCCAGGTATGGATCCCCGACGCCACGCCCACGGCCACGCCCTATGTGGCCCCCACCTTTGCGGCGTTGGTGGACCCGGAGCTGTCCTGGATGGAATACACCTATGACGGCGACGTGGAGGAGGAATACCAGCGCGCGCAGAGCGCTTCCACCACCGCCACGCCCGCCCCCACGGCGACGCCGAAGCCCAACGCCACCGTGCGCCGCTATGCCCTGATCAACGGCAATTCCAGCAAGCAGGACATCCGCGCGCTGCAGAACAGGCTGGCCGAGCTGGGCTGGCTGCCCGAGAGCGGCGTCACCGGAAGCTATGACGAGGCCACCCGCCAGGCGGTGCGGGATTTCCAGAGCTACATCAACCAGCGCTACAACCCCGACGAGAAGCTGAGCGTGGACGGCGCGGCCGGTCCCAAGACCCAGCAGTGGCTGTATGAGGTCGAGGCCACCCGGCCCACGCCCTCCCCGACGCCGAAGGTCACCCCGAAGCCGGAGGACGGCAGCGTGGACGAGGATTCCCCGGCGAGCAAGGTGCGCCCGGTGCAGCAGAAGCTGATCGCCCTGGGCCTGATGCCCGACGGCTCCGACGACGGCAGCTACGGCGCGACCACCGCCGCCGCGGTGCGGCGCTTCCAGCAGCGGGTGAACCAGCTGGCGGGCTATGACGTGCTGGAGGTCACCGGCACGGCGGACGCCCAGACGCTGGCTTTCCTGGACTACTATGCCGAGGAGTGGGCCGCGCTGCGCAAGGCGACGGCGGAGCCCACCGCCACGCCCAAGCCCACGGCGAAGCCCACCCCCACGCCCACCACGCGGCCCATGGAGACGCTGAGCGGCGTGATCGACGGCAACGCGCCCGCCGACAGCGTGCGCAAGGTGCAGCAGCTGCTGGCCGACATCGGCATGCTGCCCGCCGCGGGCGTGGACGGCGTCTATGGCAGCGCCACCATCTCCGCCGTGGCGGACTTCCAGCGCTGGGTGAACGAGCAGCGCAAGGAGCAGACCCTGACCGTGAACGGCGAGGTGGACCAGCTGACGCTGCTGTACCTCGAATACTGCAAGGACCACGGCATGATGCCCTACGGCACGCCCACGCCCGTGCCCACCCAGGCGCCGACCCCGACCCCCGCGCCCACGCCCACCGAGGTGCCCGTGGAGGAGCCGGACGAGCCCGAGGGGAACCAGGAGATCTCCGTCGGCGTGGATTCCGACAGGGAATCGATACGCTTTATACAGGAAATGCTCGCCTCCGTCGGCGCGATGGACGCCTCCGGCGTGGACGGCGTCTACGGCAACGGCACCGCTCGGGCCGTGGAGCGCTTCCAGCAGTGGGTGAATTCCGTGCAGGGCGAGGGGACCCTCCAGGTCACCGGCCAGGTGGACAACAACACCCGGCTGGCGCTGGAATACGCCTTTGACCACGAGCTGAAGCTGGACCAGGCCGCGCAGACGCCCACCGAGGCGCCGACCCAGGCCCCCACCGAGGTCCCGACCCAGGCGCCCACCGAGATTCCGACCCAGGCCCCCACCGAGGCGCCCACGCCGGCGCCCACCGAGGTGCCCGTGGCGGAGGACCCCGAGGAGCCGGAGGAGAGCCAGCAGATCAGCATCGGCCCGAATTCCGACCCCGAGTCCATACGCTTCGTGCAGGAGATGCTCAGCGCCGTGGGCCTGCTGGACGCGGGCAACCAGAACGGCGTGTATGACGACGCCACCCGGGACGCCGTGCGCCGGTTCCAGGCGTGGGTGAATTCCGTGCAGGGCAGCGACGTGCTGGACGTCACCGGCCAGGTGGACGACCGCACCCGCACCGCGCTGGAATACGCCTTCGACCGGGAGTATCGCTACGACGACGGCGCGACCGAAGCCCCCACCGAGGCTCCGACCCAGGAACCCGCCGTGGGCAGCGTGGGCGACGTGGCGATCCGCTTCGGCGACGCCCTGGCGGGGGACGACGTGGTCGTCGTGCCCGAGGGCAGCTTCCAGGTCGACTGGCGCGCCGAGGGCGAGGTGGACAGCTACTATGTATACGTGGAGGACGGCAACGGGAACGCCGTGGTCTCCCAGGAGGCCATTCCCAACACCGGCTTCACCGTGAACACCGCCCAGATGACCCCCGGCGTGGTCTACACCCTGCGGCTGGGCGTGCTGCCCGCCCGGGGAGGGCGGGAGGACATCGTCTGGCGCACGGCAAAATTCATGCTGCCCGAGCAGGCCACGCCCGAACCCACCGACACGCCCGAGCCCGAGCCCACCGTGGGCAGCATCTCCGCCCCGAACATCACCATCGGCGGCGTCGCGGCGGGCTCCAGCGCCATCGCCGTGGAGGACGACAGCGTGCAGATCAGCTGGGCCGCGGGCGGCGACGTGGACAGCTACTATGTGCAGTTCACCGATTCCCAGGGCAACGACATCACCGATCCCCAGCGCACCACCCAGACCGGCGTGAACCTGCGCGCCGGCATGATGCAGGAGGGCGAGCTGTACACGCTGACCGTGGGCGCGGTGCCGGTAAACGGCGGCGAGGCGGACATGCTGGTCAGCCGCGCTCAGTTCATGCGGCCCGTGCAGGCCACGCCCGAGCCCACCCCGGAGCCGACGCCGGAGCCCACCGAGGTGCCCACGCCCGCGCCCCAGGTGGCCAACATCGGCAGGCCCGTGATCAACGTGGGCGGCTCCGCCTACCAGCGGGACGGCGTGCCCTATATGACCGACAATTCCATCATACTCAGCTGGGCCGCCGACGGCGACGTGGAGAGCTATACCGTCTACGTGGAGAACCAGGCCGGGGAGCGCCAGCCCCTGGGCACCACCACCGACACCAGCCGCACCGTCAGCGCCTCCAGCCTGCCCGCGGGCGTGTACACGATCTACGTGGGCGCGCTGCCCCGGGGCGGGGACGACGACGACATGCAGTGGAGCAGCGCCCGCTTCGGCATCCCCTCGCCCACGGAAGCGCCCGCCGACGCCGTGCCCGAGGCCGGACCGTCGCAGGGCGGCGAGGGGGCGGCTGTCTCCGGGCCCATCGACGGCGAGACCGAGCCGGAAACGATCCAGCAGCTGCAGATGAAGCTGTACAGCCTGGGCCTGCTGTCCACCGACGGGCTGGTGCCCGGCGAGTTGGATGAGCAGACGCTGAACGCCGTGGCCGAATTCCAGCTGCGCACGAACGAGCAGTACGGCACCGAGCTGGAGATCGTGGATCCCCTGGATCCTGAGCCCGTGGTGGACGCCGAGACCGTGCGGATGATATTCGCGAGTTGAGGGGTTAGGCAATAGGCATTAGGCAATAGGCATTAGTGGGACGAGGGAGTAGGGAGTAGGAATAGTGGTCCGGGAGGGATCATATGCGCCTTTTCATTGCGATCCGGCTGTCCGACGACATGCGCCAGGCGCTGCTCGCCGCGCAGGACGCGCTGCGCAAGCGGGGCGTGCGCGGCAATTACACCAAGCCGGAGAACCTCCACCTGACGCTGGCGTTCATCGGGGAATATCCCGACGCCGACGGGGTGCTGGACGTGCTGGACGCCGTGCCGCTGCGCCCCTTTGAGCTGAAGCTGGAGGGCGTGGGGGCCTTCGGGGACCTGTGGTGGATCGGGCTGGAGAAGTCCGAGGCGCTGAACGGCTACGTCCGGGCCCTGCGCCACGCGCTGGCCGAGGCGGGCATACCCTTTGACGGCAAGCGCTTTTCGCCCCACATCACGCTGCTGCGCCGGGCGGACACCGGCGGCAGGCCCATGCCCGGCCTGGCGATCCCGCCGGTGGGCATGACCGTTCGCCGCGCCGCGCTGATGCGCTCGGACCGGGGCAAGGACGGCATGATCTATACCGAAATTGGCTGAACGCAGCCGGGGGAGGGAGCGACATGCCCTGGTATGGCTATGTGCTGATCGCCTGCATGGTGATCGGCCCCTTCGACGCGCTGTACCTGTACATCAAGGCAGGCAAGCGCCGGGACACGCTGAAGAAGCAGCGCGAGGAACAGGAAAGCGGGAAACAAAAGGAGCGCCTTCGCAGGACATGACGTCGTGCGAAGGCGCTCCTTCCATTATATTGAGTGTATTTAATCCAACACCCTGCGGCCCCAGGAGAACACCCGGTTGTAGTAGCTGCCGGGCTTGGACAGGTCGCTGATGATGACCTTCTTGCCGCTGGACGAGGCGTGGATGAACTTGCCGTTGCCGATGTACAGGCCGGAGTGATCGCTGAGGTCGCTGTCGGCCACGGTGTCGAAGAACACCAAGTCGCCGCGCTTCAGCTCGGCCATGGTCAGCTGCTTCTGGGAGGCGTCGTAGCCCTGGGTGTAGGCGGAGTGCTTCAGCTCGATGTTGATCTGGCGGAAGCAGTAGGTGGTGAAGCCGGAGCAGTCGAAGGAATCCGGCCCGAAGGAGCCGTACACATAGGGCTTGCCCAGCTTGGTCTGGGCCACGTAGATCACGTATTCCAGCAGCTCGGCGTTGGTCATGCCCTCCTTGAGCTGGTTGACGTTGGAATCGCCGCCCACGGTGTCCGTGGTGGTCTCCTCCGCGGGGGTGACCAGCAGGGAGACCGTGGCGGTTTTGCCGTTGAAGGTGGTGGCGGTGATGGTCACCTCGCCGGGGGCGACGGCGGTCACCAGGCCGCTGTTGTCCACGACGGCGATGCCGGAATCGCTGCTGGCGAAGGTCACGCTGCCGCCGCAATCCTTGGGCAGGGTCACCTTGTACTGTCCCACCTGGCCCACGGTCAGCTTGCCGGATTTCGGCTCCATGCTGCTGATCTTGCTGGGGGCCTTGCGGACCGTGACCTTGCAGGTGGCCTTCTTGCCGTTGGCGGTCTTGACCGTGATGGTGCAGCTGCCCTTGGCGACGCCGGTGATCACGCCGGTGCTGGCGTTGACCTTGGCGATCTTCTTGTTGCTGCTGGACCAGGTGACGGCGGTGGCGCACTCGTCCTCGCCGTCGGGGGCGACGGTCTCGGCGGCCAGGCCGCTGAACTTTTCGCCGACGCCGATCGCGGCGGTGCTGGCGTTCAGCTTCACCGCCTTGGGGGCGGGGGCCACGGAGACGCGACACAGCGCGGAGATGCCGTTCTGGGTGGTGGCGACGACCAGCGCTTCGCCCTTGGCCAGGCCGGTGATGCTGCCGGTCTCGCTGTCCAGCGCGACGCAGCCGATGTCCGGGGAGCTGGCGTCCAGGGCGTAGGTGATGGCCGCGGGGGTCTCCTCGCCGTTGGCGTTCTGGCCCACGGCGCACAGGCTGGTCTTCTGGTTGACGGCCACGGAGACATCGCCGCAGGGGAACGCCACGGAGGCGGGCGCGGCGATGACCTTGACCTTGCAGGTGGCCTTCTTGCCGTTGAAGGTCTTGACGGTGATGGTGGCGCTGCCGGTGCCCACGGCGGTGACGACGCCGTGGGCGTCCACGGTGGCGACGGTCTTCTTGTTGCTCTTGCACTTCAGCGCGCCGGAGGCGGTGCCCTTGGTCAGGGTGTAGCCCAGCTTGGCGGTCATGCCGGCGCTGAGGGTCAGCTTCTTGGGGGTCAGGGAGATCTTCTTCGGCGCGGCCTTGACCGTCACCTTGCAGGCGACCTCCTCGCCGCCCTCCATCTTCGCGTAGACGGTGGCGGAGCCCTTGCGCACGCCGGTGATCACGCCGGTGCTCTTGTTGACCTTGACGTACTTCTTGTTGCTGGAGCGCCAGGAGACGGCGGGCATCGCGCTGCCCTTGGGAAGGGCGGTGGTGGCCAGGCCGGTGTAGCTCTCCTTGACGCCGATGGTGACGGCGGAGGCGCTCAGCTGGATGCCGGTGGCGGCCTTCGGCTCGTCCACGACCTCCTCCTCTTCGGCGTCGGGGGCCAGGACCCCGGGCTCGGCGGCCTGCTCCCCTTCGGGAACGGGCAGCGCCTCGGCGGAGGCCTCGTCGATGAATGCCGCGTCGGCGGCTGTGAAGATATCGTTGGCAGGCGATTCCCAATTGGCTTCCTCGGACGTCTGCTCCGGCGCGAAATCCAGTGCGCCTTCCACCGTCAGGCCGGTGTCGCCGGCCAGCTCGGCCGGTTCGACAAGGGCTTCGACGTTCTCGCTGACGACCTCCGCTTCCTCCGACAGGGCCGGAGCGGCGGACATCGTCCCGAGCAGCGCAAGTATCAGCGCCATGCTGAAACATCGCTTCATAAGCTGTAGAATCCTCCAGACAGAAACATACTATTGCATATTACCTAATTTAGCACAATTTTACCACAGCCGCGCAAATGTGTCAAGGATTCGTAATATTTATGCGTGAAGAATCCGTGGCAATTGAGTGCTTTTTGATGGAAGATTATGTGAAATCGAAACGGATGCGCAGAATCGCCCCTATTTATAAGTATATTGCTTTGATAGCCTATGGCCGCAGCCCCTCCCGGCGGCCCTCGGGGGGCTCATAAATAACCGGTGTCCGCCCCAGGCGGCTTCTGCATTTCTTAACGGGCTGATTCTGCAAAATCGGGGCACAAATGTCCGTGTATCGCGGAATCATGTGGACGGCACGCAGAAAATGGATCGGATAATTGCAAAAATAAACAAATTGGGGCTTGAAATTCCTGCATGGAAAATGTATAATAGCCCTATCCAAAAAAGGGAGGGTTTATCCTATGAAAAAGGTATTGGCAATCGTATTGGCAATGATGCTGGTTCTCTCCGCGGCGGCCATGGCCGAGACCGTGAAGATCGGCGTTTTTGAGCCTGCCTCCGGCGACAGCGGCGCGGGCGGCAAGCAGGAGATGCTTGGCATGCAGTACGCGAACAAGGAGACCCCCACCGTGGAGATCGGCGGCACGACCTATGACGTCGAGCTGGTCTACGCGGACAACGGCTCCTCCACCGACAAGGCGCCCTCCGCCGCGCAGCAGCTGGTCTCCGAGGGTGTTTCCGTGGTGCTGGGCAGCTACGGCTCCGGCGTCTCCATCGCGGGCAGCCAGTACTTCGCGGACGCGAACATCCCCGCCATCGGCGTCACCTGCACCAATCCGCAGGTCACCGCGGGCAATGACCACTATTTCCGCATCTGCTTCCTGGATCCCTTCCAGGGCACCGTCCTGGCCAACTACGCCGCCAAGGAGCTGGGCGCGACCACCGCGTACTGCCTGGGCGAGCTGGGCAACGACTATGACCAGGGCCTTCTGACCTACTTCAAGCAGGCCTTCGAGGCGCTGGGCGGCACCGCCGTGGTGGAGAGCTTCCCCACCAACACCGCGGACTTTACCTCCTACCTAACCAACGCCGTGGCCTACAGCGCCGACGTGTTCTTCTGCCCCGTGTCCATCGCCTACTCCACGCAGATCGTGCAGCAGGCCGCCAGCCAGGGCGCGACCTTCCCGATCCTGGGCTCCGACACCCTGGACAGCAACGTCGTGGCCGAGGCCGCCAAGGGCACCAACGTGCAGGTCATCATCACCACCTTCTATCAGGAAGGCGCCACCCCCGAGTTCGACGAGGGCTTCAAGGCCTGGCTGAACGAGGATTCCGAGGCCATGACCAACAACGGCGGCAACGACATGATCTCCGCCGTCAGCGCCATGGGCTATGACGCCTACTACACCGCCCTCGAGGCCCTGAAGGCTGCCGGCTCCACCGACGCCGCGGCCGTGAAGGCTGTGCTGCCCTCCGTCACGCTGACCGGCGTGTCCGGCGCGATCGCCTTCGACGAGACCGGCGACGCCATCCGCGACGCGGCCTTCATCAAGAAGATCAACAACGAGACCGGCGACTGGGAGTTCGTGACCGAGCAGACCGTCGGCTGATCCCCCAAAATTCAACCGGAGCCTGATGCGGCGCGGGCTATCCCCGCGCCGCATTTCAACGTTTTAAAGTTAGGAGCGTTCCCACATGTGGAATACCGTATTCCCCTACATCCTCTCCGGCATATCGGTGGGCGGCCAATACGCGCTGATCGCCATCGGCTATACGATGGTCTACGGCATATTGCGCCTGATCAACTTTGCCCACGGCGATGTGTTCATGGTGGCGGGCATCATCATGGTCTACATGGCCGCCAGCGGCGTGCCGCTGTGGCTGTGCATACCGCTGGTGCTGGCGCTGACGGCGCTGATCGGCTTCGTGATCGAGCGCGTGGCCTATAAGCCGCTGCGCACCGCGCCGCGCATGAGCGCCATGATCTCCGCCATCGGCGTCAGCTATACGCTGCAAAACCTGGTGCTGTACGTCACCGGCGGCCTGAACCAGATCTATCCCACCATTCCCTGGATCTCCAATTCGGTGACGCTGTTCGGCGCGACCACCAAGATGGTCACCATCGTCACCCCGTTTCTGACGCTGGTGCTGGTGGTGGCGCTGGTGATGCTGATCAACCACACCAAGGTGGGCATGGCCATGCGCGCGGTCTCCCGGGACTTCGAGACCAGCCAGCTGATGGGCATCAAGATCAACCAGGTCATATCCGCCACCTTCGTGATCGGCACGTTCCTGGCGGGCGTGGCCTCGCTGCTGTACTTCACCAACTACACCACGGTCATACAGACCTCCGGCGCGATGCCGGGCCTGAAGGCCTTCGTGGCGGCGGTGTTCGGCGGCATCGGCTCCATCCCCGGCGCGGTGGTCGGCGCGTTCATCATCGGCATCGCCGAGAACATCATCAAGGGCCTGGACATCATACTGTTCAAGGCGGGCATCATCTCCGGCCCCATGGGCCTGGCCACGTTCTCCGACGCCTTTACCTTCGCGCTGCTGATCATCATACTGGCCGTCAAGCCCACGGGCCTGTTCGGCGAAAAGACTACGGACAAGGTGTGAGGTGAGCGGAATGAGCAACAATCTTACGAAGAAAAAGATCGATTCCGCCACGATCATCACGGCGGCGATCGTCGTGTGCCTGTACGTGGCCGTGTTCGTCGCGGAGCAGATCATACCGGCCACCTCCATGCTGTTCACCGTGCTGAAGAAGGGCGCGACCTACGCGCTGGTGGCGGTGTCCATGAACCTGCTGAACGGCTTCACAGGCATATTCAGCCTGGGCCAGGCGGGCTTCATGCTGGTGGGCGCCTATGTCTACGGCATATTCACCATCCCCATCGTCAACCGCATGGACGTATACCAGTACTACAACGGCGGCCTGGTGCAGTTCACGCTGCCGGTGTTCATCGCCATGCTGCTCTCCGGCCTGGCGGCGGCGGGGCTGGCGCTGCTGATCGGCCTGCCGGTGCTGCGGCTGAAGAGCGACTACCTGGCCATCGCCACGCTGGGCTTCGCGGAGATCATCCGCGCGCTGTTCCAGTGGGACAAGCTGGGCCCGGTCACCAACGGCTCCAACATGCTGCGGCTGTTCCCCACCTTCAATGATTTCAACATCAGGGCGGCGGACGGCACCGTGAAGGTCTATCTATCCACGCTGGTGCCGCTGCTGATCGCGGGGGTCTGCATCGGCGTGATCGTGCTGCTGATCAATTCCACCTTCGGGCGCGCGCTGCGGGCCATCAAGGACGACGAGATCGCCGCCGAGGCCATGGGCGTGCGGCTGGCCAGCCACAAGCGCCTGGCGTTCTGCATCTCCAGCTTCTTCGCGGGGGTGGGCGGCGCGATGCTGGCCATGTACCAGACCACCGTGCAGGCCAAGAGCTTCACCACGGCCATGACCTATGAGATACTGCTGATCGTGGTCATCGGCGGCATCGGCTCCGTGACCGGCAGCTGCATCTCCTCGTTCCTGTTCGTGGCCGCCAGCGAGTGGTGGCTGCGCTTCCTGGACCAGAAGCAGATGATCGGCGCCTTCGAGGTCCCGCTGCTGCGCAACGGCTTCCGCCTGGTGGTGTTCTCCATCATCATCATGATCGTGGTGCTGTTCTTCCGCAGGGGCATCATGGGCACCAACGAATTGCCGGATGTGATACGAAAATGGCAGCGCAAGGGAAAGGGGGCGGCCTCCAAATGAGTGAAAACGTGCTGAAGATCGACCACCTGACCATGCGCTTCGGCGGCGTCGTGGCCGTCAACGACCTGTCCATGGAGATCAACAAGGGCGAGATCGTCGCCCTGATCGGTCCCAACGGCGCGGGCAAGACCACGGCCTTCAACATGGTCACCGGCGTCTACACCCCCACCGAGGGCAGGATCACGCTGGCCGGCGGCGACATCACCGGCAAGCGGCCCGACGAGATCACGAAGCTGGGCGTGGCCCGCACCTTCCAGAACATCCGGCTGTTTTCCAGCATGACGGTGTTTGAAAACGTGCTGACCGCCCACCACCTGCGCCGCACCAGCAACTTCCTGACCGCCACCTTCCGGCTGAACCTGGCCGAGGAGCGGAAGATGCGCGCCGAGACGGACGCGCTCTTGAAGGAGGTCGGGCTGTACGAGTTGCGGGACGAGATGGCCACCTCGCTGCCCTACGGCAAGCAGCGGCTGCTGGAGATCGCCCGGGCGCTGGCCACGGGGCCGAAGCTGCTGCTGCTGGACGAGCCCGCCGCGGGCATGAACCCCCAGGAGACCGAGGAGCTGGGCGATTTCATCAAGCACATCAAGGACCGCTTCAACCTGACGGTTTTCCTGATCGAGCACCACATGAACCTGGTCATGGGCATCTCCGACAGGATATACGTCATCGACTTCGGCAAGCAGATCGCCGAGGGCACGCCCGCCGAGGTCCAGGACAACCCCGCCGTCATCGCGGCGTACCTGGGCGTCGAGGAAGAAGAGGAAGGCTCCGGGGAGGTGGCGCAGGCATGAGCAGCATGCTGAAGGTGAAGGACCTGAAGGTCAACTACGGCGGCATCGAGGCCCTGAAGGGCATCAGCTTCGACGTGGAGCAGGGCCAGATCGTCACGCTGATCGGCGCGAACGGCGCGGGCAAGAGCACCACGCTGCGGGCCATCTCCGGCCTGGTCAAGACCGCCTCCGGCGCGATCAACTTCCTGGGCCGGGACATCATCCCCTTCAATGCCCAGCAGGTGGTGGCCGAGGGCATCGCCCTGGTGCCCGAGGGACGAAGGGTGTTCGACAACCTGACGGTGAAGGAGAACCTCAAGATCGGGGCCTACCTGCGCAAGGACAAGGAGGAGATCGAGGCCGGCATCGAGGACATTTACCAGCGCTTCCCCCGCCTGAAGGAGCGCGAATGGCAGCTGGCGGGCACCCTCTCCGGCGGCGAGCAGCAGATGCTGGCCGTGGGCCGCGCCATGATGGCCAGGCCCAAGCTGCTGATGATGGACGAGCCGTCCCTGGGCCTTGCGCCGCTGGTGGTGAAGGACATTTTCGCCATCATCCGCGAGCTCAAGAGCGAGGGCATCACCATACTGCTGATCGAGCAGAACGCCAACGCCGCCCTGCGCTGCGCCGACCAGGCCTATGTGCTGGAGACCGGCCGCATCACCATGTCCGGCACCGGCGAGGCGCTGCTGGCGGATCAGCGCGTCAGGGACGCGTATCTGGGATCGACGGCGAG
>ONHI01000099.1 GCA_900317565.1 uncultured Eubacteriales bacterium | reverse complement strand
TCCTCCAACATGAGCGAGGAGGAGATCAAGAAGGCCGTGGACGAGGCCGCCCAGTTCGCCGCGGAGGACAAGAAAAACAAGGAGCAGGCCGAGACCTTCAACCAGGCCGACAGCCTGATCTACCAGACCGAGAAGACCATCAAGGACCTGGGCGACAAGCTGGATCCCGCCGACAAGGCCAAGCTGGAGAGCGAGCTGGAGAGCTTCAAGCAGACCCGCCAGAGCAACGACGTGGAGCAGATCAAGAGCGCCATGGAGAGCTTCAGCAAGGCGACCTACGATGTGTTCGGCAAGGTCTACCAGCAGCAGAACGCCCAGAACGGCGGCGCTGGCGATCCCGGCGCGGGCTTCAACGGCGGCGCGAACGTCAACGACGACGGCACCGTGGACAGCGAGTTCACCGATAACAACTGATCGTGTAAGTGATATCACCTGGGGCAAGGGCTTCGCCCTTGCCCCATCAGGGGTTGATTGAATGGCAAACAAGAGAGACTACTACGAGGTCCTCGGCGTCGAAAAGGGCGCCGACGAGGCCGCGATCAAGAGGGCCTACCGCACGCTGGCCAAGAAATACCATCCGGACGTGAACCCGGGGGACAAGACCGCCGAGGAGAAATTCAAGGAGGTCAACGAGGCCTACCAGGTGCTGTCCAATCCCCAGAAGCGGGCCCAGTACGACCAGTTCGGCCACGACGGCCCCCAGGCGGGCTTCGGCGGCGGCAGCGGCTTCGGCGGGTTCAGCGGCTTCGAGGGCGGCGGCTTCGGCGGCTTTGAGGACATATTCTCCTCCGTGTTCGGCGGCGGCTTCGGCGGCGGCGCGCGGGCCAACGGCCCGGTGCCCGGGGACGATCTGCGCTACGACCTGACCATCTCCTTCGAGGAGGCGGCCATGGGCTGCGAGAAGGAGATCAACCTGGTGCGGGACGAGGAGTGCCCCACCTGCAACGGCTCCGGCGCGAAGCCCGGCAGCAAGGTGGACAGCTGTCCCACCTGCGGCGGCTCCGGCCAGGAGCGCGTGGTGACCAACACCCCCTTCGGCCGCATCCAGAACGTGCGCACCTGCTCCCGCTGCCACGGCGCGGGCAAGATCATCACCGAGCCCTGCCAGAAGTGCCACGGGCGCGGCAAGGTCCGCGTCAGCAAGCGCCGCACCGTCAAGGTGCCCGCGGGCATCGACAACGGCCAGGTGCTGACCATTCGCGGCCAGGGCGGCCTGGGCGAGCGCGGCGGCCAGCCGGGCGATCTGCTGATCGTCATCAACGTCAAGCCCCACAAGCTGTTCAAGCGCCGGGACGACGACCTGTACATCGAAATGCCCCTCACCTTCACCCAGGCGGCGCTGGGCGCGGAGCTGGATGTGCCCACGCTGACCAAGCCGGTGAAGTACAAGTTCCCCGAGGGCACCCAGCCCGGCCAGGTGTTCCGGCTGCGGGACCAGGGCGTCACCCACCTGCGGGGCGGCGGCAAGGGCGATCTGTACATCACCGCCGTGGTGGAGATCCCCAAGAAGCTGACCAGCCAGCAAAAGGAGCTGCTGCGCCAGTTCGACGAATCCACCAACGGCAGCCAGTACGAAAAGAAAAAATCGTTCTTTGACAAGCTGAAGGACGCCTTCAGCTGAACCCCCTGATGGGATGCCTGTCAGGAAATAATACAGCGGATCCTTCGCTGACGCCCGGTATGACGACGAAATGTCATGCCGGGCTCAGCGAAGGGTCTGTTTTTTTGGATGAACACGCCTCCGAGCACAGATATTATTTGTAAAATATTATCTGCACGATATTATAGCATTGACATTACATGTCACATATGATAATATAATCCACGAGATATTATCTATTAGATAATACAATACGGATAGGAGGACATGACCATGTCGATTCAGGAGAACATGCAGGGCGAGGCGCCGCGCCCGATCACGGTGGCGGAGCACATGGAGCTGGGCAGGTACAACGAGCAGCGCAAGCGGACGGCGGTGAACGACGCGCTGGGCTTTCCCACGGGGGAGCAGTTCGAGGCGGACCTCACCGCGATGCTGGGCGGCGACGCGGAGGCCAGCGGGGACGTGATCGTCATCGCGCTGATCGACTGCGACGAATTCTTGCGGGTGAACCAGGAGTTCGGCCACGACGAGGGCGACCGGGTGCTGATCGATACGGGCCGGTACATCCGCGGCGCGGTGCCCGGGGACGCGAAGGTCTACCGCATCGGCGGCGACGAGTTCGGCGTGCTGTTCCGCGGCGCGATGGAGCGGGAAGAGATCTTCCTGCTGCTCAACGACATGCGCCGGGATTACGCCGTGACGACCCCGGACGGGACGCGGCAGACCATCACCATCGGCATGGCCACAGCCTTCGAGGACGCCTCCCGCTGCGCGGAGCTGATCCGCAAGGCCGACGGCGCGCTGTACCGGGCGAAGGTGGCCGGCCGCGACCGCATCGCCATGGCCAAGGAGGAGAAGATGGTGCCCAAGACCAGCCACTACACCCGGGACCAGCTGCAGCGGCTGGCCAAGCTCTCCAAGCGCGAGGGCGTCGGCGAGGCCATACTGCTGCGGGAGGCGCTGGACATGCTGCTGAAGAAATACGACATATAATGCTAACTTGTGCGGCGGTTGAAAACATGCTATAATCAGATGCGTCGGAGCGTGAAGCCCGGCGCATTTGACTGAAACGAGGGATAATACAGCCATGGACTGGATGGAATACACCGTGCTGACCACCACGGAGGCCAGCGACCTGATCTCCCAGATCCTGATGGACGCGGGCAGCACCGGCACGATGATCGAGGACAAGAACGACGTGGCCGCGAACCAGCGCCCGGAGGGCCAGTGGGACATCATCGACGAGGCCATCGCCCAGCGCATCGGCGACGACGTGAAGGTGACGGGCTATTTCGAGGCCGACGCGAAGCTGGCGGACCGCATCGCCTTCATCGAGGGCGAGCTGCGCCGGATCGCCGGCATGGACCTGGGCATGGACTTGGGCAAGCTGGAGACCATCCGCCACGACGTGGCCGAGCAGGACTGGACCGAGAGCTGGAAGGCCGCCTTCAAGCCCTTCCGCCTGGGCGAGCACATGCTGATCCGGCCCAGCTGGGAGGACGTGGAGCCCCGGGAGGGGGACCACGTGATCGAGATCGATCCCGGCATGGCCTTCGGCACCGGCACCCACGAGACCACCGGCATGTGCGTGCGGCTGGTGGAGAAGTACGTCAAGCCCGGCGACCGGGTGATCGACATCGGCACCGGCACCGGCATACTGGCCATCGCGGCGGCCCACATGGGCGCGAAGCCCGTGCTGGCCACCGACCTGGACGCCGTGGCCGTGCGCGTGGCGGCGGAGAACGTGCGGATCAACGGCTTTGAGGGCGTGATCGACGTGCGCTGCGGCGACCTGCTGGACGTGGTGCAGGAGAGCGGCGACGTGGTGATCGCCAACATCATCGCGGACGTGATCATCATGCTGGCCAGGCCCGTGCGGGAGCGCATCGCGGACGGCGGCATATTCATCTGCTCCGGCATCTCCGCGGAGCGCCGCGGGGACGTGCTGCGCGCCCTGGACGAGGCCGATTACGAGCTCCTGGACGTGCTGGATCAGGGCGAATGGTGCGCCATGGCCGCGAGGAAGCGCTGATGCACAGCTTTTACATCGACGCGCCGTTGGACGGCGTCGCGGCGCTGCCCGCCGAGGAGGCAAAGCACGCGCTGAAGGTGCTCCGGCTGGGGCCGGGGGACGAGGTCTGCGCCATGGACGGCGCAGGCGGGCGCTGGCGGGGCGAGATCGCCGGGGTTGCGGGCGGCGCGGTGTCCGTGCGGCTGCTGGAGACGCTGCCCGCCAACGAATCGCCGCTGCGGCTGACCGTGTACGAGGGCCTGCCCAAGGCGGACAAGCTGGATTTCATCGCCCAGAAGCTGACCGAGCTGGGGGCGGCGGCGCTGGTGCCCGTGCGGATGGAGCGCTGCGTGGTGAAGCTGGACGACCGGGACGGCGCGAAGCGACGGGAGCGGCTGGAGAAGATCGCCCGGGAGGCCGCGAAGCAGTGCGGCCGGGGCATCCCCACCCGGGTGGAAGCGCCTATGGACTGGAAGCGGGCGCTGCAGGCCATGGCCCGCCACGACGCGCTGCTGATCCCCTGGGAGGACGCCCGGGGCACGCGGCTGGCCGACGTATGCCGGGCGCTGCCCGACGCGCGGGACATCGGCATCGTCATCGGCCCCGAGGGCGGCATGAGCCCCGGGGAGGTGGACGCCATGCGGGCCCTCGGCGGCAGGACCGTCACCCTCGGCCCCCGCATACTGCGCACCGAGACCGCCGCCGTCATCTCCGCGGCGCTGGCGATGCAGCTGTGGGGGGATATGTGAATCGACAATCCGGAGGATTGTCGATTCACAGAAGAGTTTGGAGTCAGAGGTTATAGCATGACGATCAACGAATACCAATCCCTGGCGATGCGCACCCTCAACCCCGCCCTGTCGAAGAAGGACGTGCTGATCAACGGGGTGATGGGCCTTTGCGGCGAATCGGGGGAGGCCATCGACCTGGTGAAGAAGCACCTGGCCCAGGGCCACGCGCTGGACCGGGAGGGGCTCATCAAGGAGCTGGGGGACGTGGCCTGGTACCTGGCCGAGACGGCCTACGCCCTGGACGTGGACCTGGAGACGGTGCTGGCCGGGAACATCGAAAAGCTGCGCAGGCGCTATCCCCAGGGCTTCGAGCGCGAAAAATCCATAGACCGGACGGATGAACGATGAAGACGATTGCCACCTATACCCTCGGCTGCAAGGTGAACCAGTACGACACCGAGGCCATGCTGGAGAGCTTCGAGCGGGCGGGCTATGCCGCCGTGCCCTTTCAGGACGAGGCGGACGTCTACCTCATCAACACCTGCACCGTCACCGGCACCGGCGACCAGAAGTCGCTGAAGACCATACGCCGCGTGGCCCGGGAGCACCCCGGCTGCGCCATCGTAGTGTGCGGCTGCCTGGCCCAGCGGGAGGCGGCGATGCTTGCCGGCATGGACAGCGTGCGGCTGGTGGTGGGCGTGCAGCGGCGCGCCGAGGTGGTGTCGCTGCTGGAGCAGGCGCTGGCGACGGGGGAGACCGTCAACGCCGTCGCGCCGCTGAAGGGCGCGGGCTTCGAGAACCTGTTCGTGTCCCGCCATGAGGGCAAGACCCGGGCCACCATGAAGATCCAGGAGGGCTGCGACCGCTATTGCGCCTACTGCATCATCCCCAGCGTGCGCGGGCCGGTGCGCTCGATGCCCCTGGAGGACGTGGCCGCCGAGGCCGCGCGGCTGGGCGCGGCGGGCTATAGGGAGATCGTGGTCACGGGCATCCACCTGGCCAGCTACGGCCGGGGCGCCGACTGGACGCTGATCGACGCCGTGCGGGCCGTGCACGACGCGCCGGGGGTCCAACGGGTGCGGCTGGGCTCGCTGGAGCCGCTGATCGTCACCGATGACTTCGCCCGCGAGTGCGCGGCGCTGCCGGGGCTGATGCGCCAGTTCCACCTGTCGCTGCAATCGGGCAGCGCGGGGGTGTTGAAGCGCATGCGCCGCCGGTATACCCCGGAGGAATACCGCCGGGCCGCGGACACGCTGCGCCGCCACATGCCCGATTGCGCCGTGACCACCGACGTGATCGTGGGCTTCCCCGGCGAGACCGAGCAGGAGTTCGGCGAGACGCTGGACTTCGTGCGGGACGTGCGGCTGGCCCGCATCCACGTGTTTCCGTATTCGCGCCGCAAGGGCACCGTGGCCGACGCCATGGAGGGCCAGGTGGACGAGGCGGTGAAGCACGCCCGGGCGAAAAAGCTGATCGGGGTCGGGAACCAATTGGAGCGGGATTTCGTCTCAGGATTGATCGGAACCGTTCAGCAGGTGCTGTTCGAGCAGCCCGCCGGCGAGGGCCTCGCCGAGGGCTATACCGGCCAGTATGTGCGCGTGCGCGCAGGGGCCGTCCCGGGGCAGATCGCCCGGGTGCGGCTGGAGCGCGCCGAGGGCACGCTGGCCCTGGGAACCGTTGTACAGGACGAATAGGAGGAATTACCGATGAGCGATTGCCTGTTTTGCAAGATCATCGCCGGAGAGATCCCCGGCAGCAAGGTGTATGAGAACGACAAGGTGTTCGCCTTCCGCGACATCAATCCCCAGGCACCGGTGCACGTGCTGATCGTGCCGAAGAAGCACATGGCCAACGTGCTGGAGTGCGACGGGGAGACCGCCGCCGCGCTGACCGCCGCCGTGGGCGAGATCGCCCGCCAGGAGGGCGTGGCCGAGAGCGGCTTCAGGATCATCAGCAACTGCGGCCATGACGGGGCGCAGTCGGTGAACCACCTGCACGTGCACCTGCTGGGCGGCAAGGCCCTGCCGGAGCGCATGGCCTGATTTTCCGCGGGATTGTTGTTTTTTCATATTGCAGGCATATATTGTCCCTGCCCGCATATGATTAATGCCATGGGACAATCCTCGGCACATTGCCTGAAAGTTTGGCAATTTGGGGTCGTTATTTCAAAGATTTGTGAAAATCTTGATTTTATGCCCTGCAAGGGTTGACGAGTACACAAGTTATGGGGTATAATAAACATTGTGGCGAACCCCATGCTACATTGGCAAATGCCAGTTCAATCGCGAGGGGAGGGAAAGCACATGTCCGAGGTACGCATTCGGGAAAATGAATCATTGGAAAGCGCACTGCGCCGTTTCAAGCGCAAGACTGCTCGTGATGGCATTCTCGCAGAAGCAAGGAAAAGGGAGCATTACGAAAAGCCCAGCGTAAAGCGTAAAAAGAAGGCTGAAGCCGCTCGTAAGCGCAAGTATTAAGCCAATGAAAGCCCCTCTGGTCGCCCGGAGGGGCTGTTTTCAATTTTTCTGTTCGTTCCGTCTGATTTAATCGTAAAACGACATCTTTTGCCTGTGTGAATCATAGGATATACCGTCGTCCCATGGACCCGGCGTCATCGCGCCGGTTGTCCCGTCATACTCTGGAGAATTGTATATGCGCTATAAGATGCTGCTCTGGCCCCATGCCAACGCCCGCTATCAGGCGGAGACGTTGAAGCTGGCGGAGGCGGAGCTTCGGTTGATGCTGGACAGGCTGGCCCCGGGCGCGGAGATCGCCCCCCGGGCCTGGTTTGACATGCCCTGCCTGGATATTTCGCTGCCCGAAACGCCGGAGGATCGTGTGATCGACGCGGTGCGCAGGCATTCGCTGATGTACGGCCTGTTCGAGGACCGGGACGGCCAGCTCAGCCCCGTGGCCGGGCGCTTCCCGGCGCGGGTCGGCGCGGACCTGCCCTCGATCCTCAAGTACAAGGGCAAGACCAACGAGATGTTTTTGCAGCTGCTGGTGAACGCCGCGCTGTACGCCGGGGAATTCTGGGCCCGGGAGGACGAGGCGCTGTCGCTGCTGGACCCCATGTGCGGGCGGGCGACGGGGCTGTTCGTGGCCGCGAACCGGGGCTGGAACGCCGTCGGCGCGGACGTGGACAGGAACGACCTCAAGGAGGCGGAGCGCTATTTCAAGCGCTATCTGGAGTATCACCGCTTCAAGCACACCGTGACCCACGCCTCCCGCACGTTGAAGAAGGGCGGCGCCCCGGAGTGTCGCTTTGAATACGCCCCGGACGCCGACGCCGCCCGGAGGGACGGCATGGCCGCGCTGAGCCTTCTGAACCTGGACGCCTCCCGGGCGGAGGGCGCGCTGGGCAAGGCCGCCTTTCACATCGTCGCCTGCGACCTGCCCTACGGCGTGCGCCACGACGCCCAGCTGGCTCCCGGCGCGAAGGCCAGGGGCAACTGGCTGGAGGCGCTGCTGGAGCGGGCGCTGCCCATCTGGCGGACGGCCCTGAAGCCGGGCGGCACCGTCGCGCTGTCCTTCAACGCCCAGAACATGAAGCTTGGGACCGTGCGCCAGCTGATGGCCGACGCCGGGTTCGAGGTCATGGCGGGCGGCGCGTACGACGGCTTCGCCCACTGGGTGGAGCAGGCCATCACCCGGGATATCGCCATTTGTAAAAAGCCCATGTGACAGCCCATCATCCCCATCGGAGGTAAATAATGGATTATCAATCGCTGCACCTCAAGACCGTCGTGGAGCTTCGGAAGCTGGCCAAGGACGCCGGCGTGAAGATCCCGACGGGCACCAACAAGAACACGCTGATCGAGATGCTGCTGGAGGCCGAACGCGCCGCCGCGCCGAAGTCCGCTGAAAAGCCTGCCGCGCCGAAGCCCGCGAAGGCGGAAAGAAACGCAGACAAGGCCCCCGAGGCGAAGGCGGAGAAGGCCCCCGAGGCGAAGGCGGAGAAGGCCCCCGAGGCGAAGGCGGAGAAGGCGGACGCGGCGCAGGCGGAGAAGCCCAGGCGGGGACGGAAGCCCGCCGCGAAGGCGTCCGCCCAGGCCGCGCCGGAGAGCGCGAAGAAAGCGGAAGCGCCGAAGGCCGTGGAGCCGCCCAAGCCCGCGGCAGCCAAGCCGGTCGAAGCGGTCAAGCCTGAGCCCGCGAAGCCCGCGGCTCCCAAGCCGGTGGAAGCGCCGAAGCCCGAGCCCGCAAAGCCCGCGGCTCCCAAGCCGATGGAAGCGGCCAAGCCCGAGCCCACGAAGCCCGCGCAGCAGCCGGAGGCCCAGAAGCCCGCGGAGGAGCGCGCCGCGGCCCGACCCGCCATGCGGGGCGGCGTGGTCGCGCAGCCGCGTCCGGCAATTCGGACGGCGGGGGAGGATCGGCAGCGCCCGGTGCAGGGCAGGGGCTATCAGAACTGGAACGGCAACCGCCAGGCCCAGGGCGACGCCCGGACCCCGCGCTTCGTGCAGGGCAATCCCCAAGGCGCGCAGCAGCGGCCCGGCTATCGCTTCAACAACCGCCCGGACCAGCAGCCGCCCCGGCCGCCCAGGCCCGCCGAGCCCGCCGCGACGGCGGCAGCGCCCCAGCAGCCGGCGACGACAGCGCCGGAGGGCGAGCGTCCGCAGCGCCAGGAGGGCTATTACAGCGCCGAATACAAGACCTCCAACCCCGCGGTGCCGGAGATGCTGGCGGCGGGGGAGTGCGGCGACGGCGCGGGCGTGCTGGAGATCCAGCCGGACGGCTACGGCTTCCTGCGGGCGGAGAACTGCCTGCCCGGGCCCAACGACGTCTACATCTCCATCGCCCAGATCCGCCGCTTCAACCTGCGCAACGGCGACCACGTGGTGGGCAAGACCCGCGCCCAGCGGGAGGGCGACCGCTTCGGGGCGATGCTGTACATCACAGAGGTGAACGGCGAGACGCCGGAGAAGGCCGCCGAGCGCCCGCGGTTCGAGGACCTGGTGCCCATCTATCCCAACGAGCGCCTGCGCCTGGAGCCTCCCGAGGGCCGGGGGGACATCTCCCTGCGGTTGATCGACATGCTTGCGCCCATCGGCAAGGGCCAGCGCGGCATGATCGTGTCCCAGCCCAAGGCGGGCAAGACCACGCTCTTGAAAAAGGTGGCCAACGCCATCACCAGCCAGTATCCCGACGTGCACCTGATCGTGCTGCTGATCGACGAGCGGCCCGAGGAGGTCACCGACATGCAGCGCTCCATCAAGGGCGAGGTGGTCTATTCCACCTTCGACGAGGAGCCGGAGCACCACACCCGCGTGTCCGAGATGGTGCTGTCCCGGGCCCAGCGGCTGGTGGAGATGGGCAAGGACGTGGTGGTGCTGATGGATTCCATCACCCGCCTGGCCCGGGCCTACAACCTGACCATCACCCCCACCGGGCGCTCGCTGTCCGGCGGCCTGGACCCGGGGGCGCTGTTTCGGCCCAAGCGCTTCTTCGGCGCGGCCCGGAACATCGAAAACGGCGGCAGCCTGACCATCATCGCCACCGCGCTGGTGGAGACCGGCAGCCGCATGGACGACATCATATTCGAGGAATTCAAGGGCACCGGCAACATGGAGCTGCACCTGGACCGCAAGCTGTCCGATAGGCGCGTGTTCCCGGCCATCGATCTGCTCAAGTCCGGCACCCGCCGGGAGGAGCTGCTGCTCAGCGAGGACGAGATGAACGGCGAATACCAGGTGCGCCGCATGCTCAACGGGCGTCAGCAGGAGATGTACGAGCAGCTGGTCGATCTGATGACCAAGACCAATAGCAACGCCGAGTTCTTCGATAAGCTCAAGGGCTGGCTGGCCGCCATGGAAAAGGGCGGGTATTCCAACGGGAACCGGTGAGACGGGGGAAAGGTCAAGAATATAAATTAGGGGGCCGGATTGCCACGTCGGCCCGAGGGGCCTCCTCGCAATGACACGGGAGAAATTTGGCAGGATGTACGTCGATAGCAAGGCATGATGGGAGAACCGGATTGCCACGTCGGCCCGAGGGGCCTCCTCGCAATGACACGGGAGGAATTCGGAAGAAAATACTTCGAGTGAAAGGCGCGAAAGGGAACGGATTGTCGCGTCGGCCTCGGGGAGGCCTCCTCGCAATGACATGGGAGGGATTCGGCAGGGGGTACGTCGATAGCAAGCCACAAAATGGGAACGGATTGCCACGTCGTCAGCATCTGCGGTAC
>ONHI01000088.1 GCA_900317565.1 uncultured Eubacteriales bacterium | reverse complement strand
TTCCTTGACTTGCAACCAGTAAGCCTGCGGAAAAGCGCCTTGAAATGCAGTCAAATCCACTCGAAACTGCATCTCCCGGGATTTAGAAACACACTCTAACAGGAAGTGAAGCAATATTAACTTGACACAGTTAGTTAGTGTTGATATACTAACTACGTGAGCATGGCGGCGGCACCTTGCGAATAGATATTGCCGTCATGGAACGAGCGCTACAAAGGGCGACGATGGGGGAGAGGCTGTTATGACGTTGAGGGATTTGAAGGTCGGGCAGAGTGCCCGCGTGGAGGCCGTGGGCGGCGCGGGGGCGCTGCGCCAGCACTTCCTGGACATGGGCGTGATCCCGGGCGCGGAGGTCACGCTGGTGAAGCTGGCCCCGATGGGCGACCCGATGGAGCTGCGCATCCACGGCTATGAGCTGACGCTGCGGCTGGCGGACGCGGAGAAGATCGAATGCGTTTCGATACCGGGCCTTACCGCCCCGCAGGCTCCGGAAAAGGGCCGGGAGAAGCCCCACCTGGGCCTGGGCGAGGACGGCAAGTTCCACGCCAAGGGCAGCGGCGATCCGCTGCCGGAGGGCACGAAGCTGACCTTCGCGCTGGTGGGCAACCAGAACAGCGGCAAGACTACGCTGTTCAACCAGCTGACCGGCGCGAACCAGCACGTGGGCAACTTCCCGGGCGTGACGGTGGACCGCAAGGACGGCGCGATCCGCGGCCACGCGGACACGTCCATCACCGACCTGCCGGGCATATACTCCATGTCGCCCTATTCCAGCGAGGAGCTGGTCAGCCGCAACTTCGTGCTGAACGAGAAGCCGAAGGCCATCATCAACATCGTGGACGCCACCAACATCGAGCGCAACCTCTACCTGACCATGCAGCTGCTGGAGATGGGCATCCCCACGGTGGTGGCGCTGAACATGATGGACGAGGTCACCGGCAACGGCGGCACCGTGGACATCAACGGCATGGAGGCGGAGCTGGGCGTGCCAGTGGTGCCGATCTCGGCGGCCAAGAACCAGGGCGTGGACGAGCTGGTGAAGCACGCCCTGCACATCGCCCACTACCAGGAAAAGCCGCTGCGCCAGGATTTCTGCGATTCCAGCGACAAGGGCGGCGCGGTGCACCGCTGCCTGCACGCGGTGATCCACCTGATCGAGGACCACGCCGAACGGGCCGGGCTGCCCCCGCGCTTTGCCGCCAGCAAGATCATCGAGGGCGACCAGCTGATACTGGACCAGCTGGAGCTGGACCAGAACGAGCGGGAGACGCTGGAGCACATCGTGCTGCAGATGGAGAAGGAGCGCGGGCTGGACCGCAGCGCCGCCATCGCGGACATGCGCTTCGCCTTCATCGGGCGGGTGTGCGCCAGCTGCGTCACCAAGCCCCGGGAGAGCCGGGAGCACCTGCGCAGCCAGCGCATCGACAGGGTGCTGACCGGCAAATACACCGCCCTGCCGGTGTTCATCGCCATCATGGGGCTGGTGTTCTTCCTGACCTTCAATGTGATCGGCGCGTGGCTCCAGGACCTGCTGGCCCAGGGCGTGGACGCGCTGAAGGACGTGGTGGATTCGGCCATGACCGCCGGCGGCGTGAACGAGGTGCTGCACGGGCTGGTCATCGACGGCATATTCGAGGGCGTGGGCAGCGTGCTCAGCTTCCTGCCCATCATCGTCACGCTGTTCTTCTTCCTGTCGCTGCTGGAGGACAGCGGCTACATCGCCCGCGTGGCCTTCTTCATGGACAAGCTGCTGCGCAGGATCGGGCTCTCCGGGCGCAGCATCGTGCCGATGCTGATCGGCTTCGGCTGCACGGTGCCGGCGGTGATGTCCACCCGCACGCTGCCCAGCGAGCGGGACCGCAAGATGACCATACTGCTGACCCCCTTCATGAGCTGCACCGCCAAGCTGCCCATCTACGCCTTCTTCGTCCAGGCCTTCTTCCCGCGGCAGGGCGGCCTGATCATGACGGAGCTGTACGTGCTGGGCATCATCGTGAGCGTCGTGGTGGCGCTGCTCTTCAAGCGCACGCTGTTCAAGGGCGAGGCCGTGCCCTTCGTGATGGAGCTGCCCAACTATCGCCTGCCCAGCCCCCGCAGCGTGGCGCTGCTGCTGTGGGAGAAGGCCAAGGATTTCCTGCAGCGGGCCTTTTCGGTGATACTGATCGCCACCATCGTGGTGTGGCTGCTGAAGAGCTTTGACCTGCGCTTCAACTTCCTGACGGAGGAGGAGTCCGCGGGCAGCATACTGGCCACGATCTCCAGCGTGCTGGTGCCGCTGTTCAAGCCCATCGGGCTGGGCGACTGGCGCGTGTGCACCGCGCTGATCTCCGGCTTCATGGCCAAGGAGAGCGTGGTCACCGTGATGGAGGTGCTGTTCGCCGACGGCGTCGCCTCGGTGATGAGCGCCCTGTCCGCCGCGTCGATGCTGGTGTTCAGCCTGCTGTATACCCCCTGCGTGGCCGCCGTGGCCGCCATCAAGCGGGAGCTGGGTGGCCGTTGGGCCCTGGGCGTGGTGCTGTGGCAGTGCGTCGTGGCCTGGATCGCCGCGCTGGTGGTGCGGCTGGTGGGAATGATCGTTTAGCACTGGAAGCAAAGAATACGGCGGGTTCTTCGCTTCGCCCGGTTTGACGCGCGACGCTGCGCCGTCATTCTGAGCGGAGGCGCAGCCGGAGTCGAAGAATCCACCGTTCATCTGTGAGGTATCGCATGAATATCTGGGACGTTTTGTTGGTTATCGCCCTCGCCGCGACCGTCGTCCTCGCGGGGCGGAAGATCATCCGGGACAAGCGGCGGGGCAGGCTCTCCTGCGGGGGAGACTGCGCCCACTGCATGCACGGCTGTGAGGTGAAGCGGCAGTGAACGGCGTCGTCATCGCGCTGCTGGCCGCGGCGGTGATCGCGGCGGCGCTGGCCGTCGCGCGCCGGTCGCGGCGGGGCGGGGGCTGCTGCGGCGAGCACGAGACCGTGCGCCGGACGGGCGTCGCGGATCGCAACCCGGCCCACTATCCCCACGAGGCGGCGCTGGACATCGGCGGCATGACCTGCGACAACTGCGCCCGCCGGGTGGAGAACGCGCTGAACGGCCTGGACGGCGTCTGGGCGACGGTGCGCATCGACAGCCGCTCCGCCCGGGTGCGCTGCAAGGTGAAGCCCGACGAGGCGGCGCTGCGCAGCGCCGTGCGGGCGGCGGGCTATGTGGTGACGGGCTATCGGGAGGTCAGGTAGCCCGCCAGCGCGGCATAATCCCCGGGGCTGAGGGTCAGTCCCGGCACGCCCGGGAACGGGCCCGCGGCGGGAAGAGCCTCGCCGTTGATCTGATGGAAGACGCGCAGCAGCGCGCCTTCCATTTTTGCGCGCGTCCGCTGCCAGGCGGCCTCGTCCCGGAGCCTCAGCAGCCCCAGCGCGTAGCGCAGTGCCCACAGCCGCGCGGAGTCGGCGAACGCGCCGCCGGCGGTCATGCACCTGTCCCAGGCGGCGATGTTGGCCGCGCCTTCGTCGGCGACACCGTCCAGGTGCATCAGCTCATGCACGGCGGTGAAGGGTATCAGCGGCGCGGGCTCCGTGGCGTCCGCCAGCGCCTCGCCGGTCGGCGGCACGAACAGCCCCGAGATGCCCACGGCGGCCATCCACTCCGGGTACTGGGCGGCTTTGACGGCGCAATCCGGCATACCCGCCGCGGCGGGGGCCTGGCACAGGCTCTCCGCAGATGAAGGAAACGCCAGCGGGGAGGCATTCAGGGCGTCGATCAGCCCGCCGCACAGCCATTCCAGCTGTCCGGCGTCGGGGGTCGGCGGCGCGTCGAAGGGCACGCCGCAGGCCGGGGCCCAGAGCAGTGCCAGCGTGCCGGTCAGCGCCAGTACGGCCCACAGCGCGCCGCGCAGCCAGCGGGCGAGAGGAGCGAAAGCCCTGCGACGCCATGTCGACAGGGC
The DNA here is from genome assembly GCA_900317565.1 of uncultured Eubacteriales bacterium. Taxonomy (GTDB): domain Bacteria; phylum Bacillota; class Clostridia; order Christensenellales; family Aristaeellaceae; genus UBA2862. The sequence continues at coordinate 7,856 of ONHI01000088.1, read as the reverse complement.
CGCGCCGATCAGCGCCAGGGCCGGCCCTGCCAATGCCAGCAGTGCCAGCGGCTCCGCGACCGGAAAGGGCACGCGAGCCGTCAGCCGGTGCAGCAGCAGCGCCGCGGGGCGGGAGAGGTGCTCCAGCATCAGCCGCGAAAAGCCCGCGCTCCACCGGCAGGCGAGCAGGAACAGTGCCTCGCCCCCCGCAAGCCCCATCGCCGCCCGTTCCGCGCCTTTTTTCATTCGTATGACCTCCCGGAGCATGGATTGATGAGGTCCCCTTCGCACTGTCACACCATTTACCTACATATATTCCCGTCACCATTATCCCACATCCCGAAACCCAAAATCAAAGGTAATATCTGGTAAACCCTGTTGCGCGGCGGGGCGAATTGCCTTATTATATAGTTGGAATGCCGTGGAATCACCGTTCAAGGAGCCTGAACATGCTGAAATACCTGAAGAAATACCGTATGGAATGTATCTGCGCGCCGCTGTTCAAGATGCTGGAGGCGCTGTTCGACCTGCTGGTGCCGCTGGTGGTGGCCTCGATCATCGACCGGGGCATCGGCGCGGGCGACGCGGGGCACGTGTGGCGCATGTGCGGCGTGCTGATCGCGCTGGGCGTCGTGGGGCTGGCGGCGGCGGTGACCGCCCAGTTCTTCGCGGCCAAGGCGGCCACGGGCTTTGCGGCGGACGTGCGCCACGCGCTGTTCGGGCGGCTGGCGGCGCTGTCCTTCCCGGACGTGGACCGGGTGGGCGTCTCCGCGATGATCACCCGCATGACCAGCGACGTGAACCAGGCCCAGACCGGCGTGAACATGGCGCTGCGGCTGCTGCTGCGCTCGCCCTTCGTGGTGCTGGGCGCGATGGTGATGGCCTTCACCATCGACGCGCGCTGCGCGCTGATCTTCGCGGCGGTGATCGTGGCGCTGTCCCTGGTGGTGTGGGCCATCATGGCGGTGAACATACCGATGATGCAGGGCGTGCAGCGGCAGCTGGAGGCCGTGCTGGGCGCGACCCGGGAGAACCTGACCGGCGCGCGGGTGATACGCGCCTTCCGACGGGAGGACGCCCAGTTCCAGGCCTTCCGGGCGAAGAACCGCACGCTGACCGCCCGCCAGCGCGCTGCGGGCCGGGTGTCGGCGCTGCTGAACCCGGTGACCTACGTGCTGATCAACGCGGCGGTGATCGTGCTGGTGCGGCAGGGCGCGATCCGCGTGGATGCCGGCGCGCTGAGCACCGGCGCGGTGGTGGCGCTGTACAACTACATGAGCCAGATATTGGTGGAGCTGATCAAGTTCGCGGGCCTGACCGTGACCATCAACAAGGGCTGGGCCAGCTGGAAGCGGGTGGAGGACGCGCTGGCGCTGTCGCCGTCGATCCTCAGCCCCGCGGCCATGGCAGAGACGCCCCGGCCCGACGCCCCGGCGGTGGAGTTCCGCCACGTGACGCTGACCTATCCCGGCGCGTCCAGCCCGTCGCTGGAGGACGTCAGCTTCGCCGTGCCCCGGGGCGGCACCGTGGGCATCATCGGCGGCACCGGCTCCGGCAAGAGCTCGCTGGCGCGGCTGATCCCCCGGTTCTACGAGGCCACCGGCGGCGCGGTGCTGCTGGACGGCGTGGACGTGAAGGCCTGGCCCCAGGACGCGCTGCGGGGCAAGGTGGGCCTGGTGATGCAGAAGGCCTCGCTGTTCAAGGGCACGATACGGGACAACCTGCTCTGGGGCCGCGCGGACGCCACGGACGACGAACTGCTGGCCGCGGCCGAGACCGCCCAGGCCGCGGACGTGCTGGCGGCCAAGGGCGGGCTGGACGGGGAGATCGCCCAGAACGGCGGCAACCTGTCCGGCGGCCAGAAGCAGCGCCTGACCATCGCCCGGGCGCTGGTGCGCAGGCCGGAGATACTGATACTGGACGACAGCGCCTCCGCGCTGGACATGGCCACGGACGCGCGGCTGCGGCGGGCCATCGCGGCGCTGGACTACGGCCCCACCGTGTTCATCATCTCCCAGCGGGCGGCCTCGATCATGAACGCCGATCTGATACTGGTGCTGGACGACGGCAGGGTCGTGGGCCAGGGAACCCACGCCGAATTGCTGGAGCGGTGCCCGGTCTACCGGGAGATCTATGAATCCCAGTTCAGAAGGGAGGCGGCGGTATGACGGCGAAGGGCAAGCGCCCCTCCGGCCAGCTGGCCACGGTGGGCAAGGTGCTGCGCCACATCGGGCGCTACAAGTGGCTGGTGTTCGCCTCGCTGGCGCTCTCGGCGCTGACGGTGGTGCTGACGCTGGTGGTGCCGATCCTGGTGGGCAAGGCCATCGACGGCGTCATCGGCGCGGGGCAGGTGCGCTTCGACATCATCTGGCCGCTGCTGTGGCGCATCGGGATCTGCGTGGCGCTGACGGCGTTGGGCCAGTGGGTGATGAACGTGGTGAACAACCGCGTCACCTTCGACGTGGTGCGGGACCTGCGGGAGGAGGCGCTGGCGCACATCAACAACCTGCCCCTTGCCTACATCGACAGCCATCCCCACGGCGAGACGGTCAGTCGGGTGATCGCCGACGCGGACCAGTTCGCGGACGGCCTGCTGATGGGCTTCACCCAGCTGTTCTCCGGCGTGCTGACGATACTGTTCACGCTGGCCTTCATGTTCACCCAGAACGCGCTGATCACGCTGGTGGTGGTGGGCGTGACGCCGCTGTCGCTGTTCGTGGCGCGGTTCATCGCCCGGCGGACCTACGCCATGTTCAGGCTGCAATCCCAGACCCGGGGCGAGCAGACCGCCTTCATCGACGAGATGATCGGCAACCTGAAGGTGGTGCAGGCCTACGGCCGGGAGGCGGCGGAGACGGAGCGCTTCGACGGCATCAACGAGCGCCTGCGGGACTGCTCGCTGAAGGCCACGTTCTTCTCCTCGCTGACCAATCCCTGCACCCGCTTCGTGAACTCGGTGGTCTATGCGCTGGTGGCGCTTACCGGCGCGCTGGCGGCGCTGATGCCCGGCAGCGCCATGACGGTGGGCATGCTGACGGCCTTCCTCAGCTACGCCAACCAGTACACCAAGCCCTTCAACGAGATCTCCGGCGTGGTGACGGAGCTGCAAAACGCCATCGCCTGCGCCGCGCGGCTGTTCGAGCTGATCGAGGCCCCGGCTCAGACGCCGGACGACCCCGAGGCCGCGCCGCTGGCGGAGGTGCGCGGGGCGGTGGCATGGGAGCACGTGGACTTTTCCTACAGCCCGGACCGACCCTTGATCGAGGATTTCAACCTGTCGGTGAAGCCCGGCCAGCGGGTGGCCATCGTGGGCCCCACCGGCTGCGGCAAGACCACGCTGATCAACCTGCTGATGCGCTTTTACGACGTGGACGCGGGCGGCATCTCGGTGGACGGGCGGGAGATCCGCGGCATCCCCCGCAGGAGCCTGCGGGCGGCCTACGGCATGGTGCTGCAGGAGACCTGGCTGAAGGCGGGCACGATCCGGGAGAACATCGCCATGGGGCGGCCCGACGCCACCGAGGAGGAGATCGTCGCCGCCGCGAAGGCCTCCCACGCCCATTCCTTCATCAAGCGGCTGCCGCAGGGCTATGATACCCGGATCGGCGAGGACGGCGGGCTGCTGTCCCAGGGCCAGAAGCAGCTGCTGTGCATCACCCGGGTGATGCTGTGCCTGCCGCCGATGCTGATACTGGACGAGGCCACCTCCTCCATCGACACCCGCACCGAATTGAAGATACAGTCGGCCTTCGCCCGGATGATGCAGGGCCGCACCAGCTTCATCGTGGCCCACCGGCTGTCCACGATCCGGGAGGCCGACGTGATACTGGTCATGCGGGACGGCCACATCGTGGAGCAGGGCGACCACGAATCGCTGCTGGCGCGGGACGGCTTCTATGCCGAGCTGTACAACAGTCAATTTTCGACAGGCGCATAGCAAGCATTGAGAGGCACGGGCGGCGGATTTGCCGCCCGTGCCTCTTGACATATGATATTATGTGTTGTATAATATTATGCGTAAGGAGGTGGTCCGATGGATGTCCAATTGAAGCGGGGCATGCTGGACGCCTGCGTGCTGACGGTGCTGCGCCGGGGGGAATCCTACGGCTACCAGCTGGTGCGGGACGTGGGCGAGATCATCGCCGTGTCGGAATCCACGCTGTATCCCATATTGAAGCGGCTGGAGGCCAACGGCCAGGTGACGGTCCGCGCCGCCGAGCACAACGGCAGGCTGCGCAAGTATTATCGCATCACGGAGGCCGGTGAGCAGCGCATACGCGACTTCCTGGACGAGTGGCGGGAGCTGCTGCGGGCATTGAGCAGAATCGAAGCGGAGGTGGAAGGCCATGAATAAGCGGGCATTTCTGGAGGAGCTGGGCCGCCTGACCGGGGCGATGCCCGGGCAGGAGCGGCAGAAGCTGCTGGATTACTATGAGGAGATGATCGACGACCGCGTGGAGGAGGGCATCCCGGAGGAAGAGGCCGTGGCGGCGCTGGGCGACCCGGCGGACATCGCCCGGGAGTTCGCCCCGGCAGGCGTCCGGGAGACGGCGGGCCCGTCCTCCCAGAGCGTCGGCGCGCTGAACGGCCTGCGGGTGCGGGCGATCGACGCCGACGTGGCCGTCGTCCGCGAGGCGATCCCCGGCGGCGCGGCGGCGCAGCTGCGCTTCTCCCAGCCGGAGCGCTTCACCTGGCGCATGGACGGCGACGTGCTGGTGGTGGAGGAGAAAGCGCCCGGCATGCGGGAGATCAACCTGCTGGGGCTGAAGCTGAAGCTGTCGGGCGCGCTGTTCGAGTCGGGGCTGAAGGTCACCGTCGCGCTGGCGGGGGACCTGGCCGGGGAGTTCGATTTTGAGAGCCGCGGCGGCGATTTGACCGTGAACGGCGTGAATGTCGGCGGCGGCGCGACGCTGTCCCTCGCCAGCGGCGACGCGGAGCTTGCGCACGTGGGCGTCGGCGGCGACCTTGAGATCGGCTGCAAGAGCGGCAACGTGCGGCTGGACGACGTGCGCGTGGGCGGCAGCGCCCGGGTGAAGTCCGCCAGCGGCGACGTGGAGGCGGCGAACCTGGCCGTGGCTGGGGACCTGGCGCTGAACAGCGCCAGCGGCGACGTGACCCTGCGGGAGCTGCGCTGCGGCGCGCTTGACGTGAGCGCCATGAGCGGCGACGTGGAGATCGACCGGGGCAGCGCCGGGGCGACGCACATACAGTGCGCCAGCGGCGATATCCGGCTGGACGAGCTGGAGAGCGACCCGGAGCTGAAGGCGGAGACCGCCAGCGGCGACGTGGAGCTGACCCGCTGCATCGCCCGCCGCAGCTGGATCAAGACCATGGCCGGGGACGTGAGCCTGCGGCTGGAGCCGCTGCCCTGCGGCTATGATATCTCCGCCGACACGCGCAGCGGCGACATCAGCCTGCCCCGGGACAATCCCGCGCCCCAGGCGGGCGACGCCCGGCCGACGATCTCCGTGCAGAGCATGAGCGGGGACATAGAGGCAAAGCTGCTGTGATGCGCGCAAGGGACCGGATCGCCGCCTGGCGATCCGGTCCCTTGCGCTACGCAGCCACCCACCTTCTCAGTATCCTCCGCCACCCCGCGCCCTTTGCGGCGACGGCGTCCAGGGCGACGACGGGGATGCGGGCGATCTCCCGGCCGTCCACGGCCACGGCGACGCTGCCCACCTGCTGCCCGGCCTCCACCGGGGCGGGAACGGCTTCGGGCAGCTCCGGCAGCAGCTGCACCCGCTGCTCGTCGCCCTTGTTCACCAGCAGCGTCAGGTCCCCGTCCAGCGCCAGCGCCACGCCCTCCGCCTCGCCGCCGGTGACGGGCAGCATGCCCTTCACCCGGGTGCCCCGGACGGCCACCGGATACTTGCGATAGTTGGCGAAGCCGTATTCCAGCATCTCCCGGGCGATGGCGAAGCGCTCCTTGCCCGAGGCGGCCCCCAGCACCACGGCGATCAGCCGCATGTCGCCCCGCTTGGCCGTGGCGCTGACGCAGTAGCCCGCCTCCTTCGTGGAGCCGGTCTTGCCGCCGTCGCAGCCGTCGCACAGCTTCAGCAGCTTGTTGGTGTTCACCAGCTGGGTGACGCGCCCGTCGCCGTGGGCGATGTCCTCCATCCAGACCCCGGCGTAGTCGAAATAGCGGGGATGGGCGAACATCTGCCGGGACATGACCGCCACGTCCCGGGCGGTGGTGTGCTGCCCCTGGGCGGGCAGGCCGGTGCAGTTCTCAAAGTGGGTGCCCTCCATGCCCAGCTCCGCCGCCCGGCGGTTCATGGCCTCCACGCACAGCGCCTCGCTGCCGTACAGGGCCTCCGCCAGCGCCACGGCGGCGTCGTTGGCGCTGCCCACGATCATGCACTTCAGCAGCGTGTCCACCGTCTGCCGCTCGTTCACGTCCAGCAGCACCTGGCTGCCGCCCATGCCCGCCGCGGCCTGGGACACGGTGACGGCGTCCTCCGGGGAGACGCGCCCCGCGTCGATCTGCTCCAGCGTCAGAAGGATCGTCATCACCTTCGTGACCGAGGCCACCGGGCGCTGGCTGTCGGCGTTCATTTGGAATATGATCTGGCCGCTGTCCGCCTCCATCAGCAGCGCCGCGGCGCAGTCCGGGTGCAGCGGCGGGACCTCCAGCAGCGGCTCCTCCGACACCGGCGGCAGCGCCAGCGGCGCCGGGGTGGGGGAGGCGGCGGGGGACAGGTCCAGCTCAGGCGCCTCCCCCCGGGCGGCGGGCGCGAGGGCCAGCAGCAGGCACAGCATGAACGCGATGGTTTTGCGCATGAAAAGACCTCCGTTTCAGAATGACCTCTGGTCCATACTGTGCGGGCGTCGGGCCGGATATGCCGGGGATGGGTAAAAGAATGATAAGCCTTCGCAATGCATGTGGTGCAGTTTACGCATTTGTTGCGATTTGGGGCTGTAAATTCTCGTTATGAGCTCTGTTGCACAGAAACCCAATTGACAAGTGATCTGTTTCTCTATATAATTAAATTGCTGTTACGGATTTTGCCGTGACAAAACAGAAAGGGAGGTAAATACCATGAAGAAAACCACTGTGCGCACGCTGAGCGTTCTCCTGCTCCTCTCCCTGCTGTCCGCTCTGGCAGCGGGATGCTCGGAATCCGGAACGCAGACCGACGATGCAGGAAGTGAGACGCCCTCCGCCGTGCCGGAGACGGAGCCGGAACCGGAGGAGGAAGAGGTGAAGCTCCTGCCCGATCTCCCGGAGGATCTGGACTACGGCGGGGCGGACGTGGTCATCATGCAGCATCCGTTCCAGGCCGGGGACTGGGCGGACTGGCTGAGCCGGGACATCTGGTCCGACGGCCTGACGGGCGAGCCCATCAACGACGCCGTCTTCGCCCGGAACGCCTATACGGAGGAAAAGCTGAACGTCACCCTCAAGGCGGAGGACGTGCCCAACATGCCGGACACCATCCAGAAGCAGGTGACCTCCGGCTCCGCCGACTACAACATCTCCACCGCCCGCATCCAGTCCCTGCCTGCCACCGTCACGAAGGGGTATCTGGTGAATCTCTACGACATGCCCCATATGGATCTGACGAAGCCCTGGTACGACGAGCGGTGCATCGCGGACGCGTCGTACTACGGCCTGCTGTACTACGTCACCGGCGACATGATCATCCTGGATGACGACTCCACGGGCTCCATGGTGTTCAACAAGCAGCTGATCACGGACTATCATCTGGACACGCCCTACGATCTGGTGGAGGAGGGGACCTGGACCCTGGACCGCATGGCGGACATGGCGCGGACCGTGGCGGAGGACCTGAACGGCAATGGCGAGGTGGACATCGAGGGGGACCGCTTCGGCATTCTCTGGCAGAGGGACGCCATCGTCAGCTTCATGCACG
>ONHI01000063.1 GCA_900317565.1 uncultured Eubacteriales bacterium | reverse complement strand
TGAGATGGTCATGCCCGGCGACAACATCGACATGGAGATCACCCTGATCACCCCCATCGCCTGCGAGGAAGGCCTGCGCTTCGCTATCCGTGAAGGCGGTCGCACCGTGGGTTCCGGCGTTGTCACCAAGATCATCGACGACTGATAAGAAGCAAAACCAGGCGCCCCGGCCAAAAGGCCGGGGCGCCTGGTTTTGCGGGGCTTAAGCGATGTCGATGTTCTCGCCCTTCAGGCCGATGTGGGCGCCGTCCTTCGCCTCGGCGGAGTCGGGATGGGCCAGCAGCCACTTGTTGCGGGCGGTCATCCACTTGTCCTCCTCGCTGACGGGGGTGAAGTCGGGCTTGGCGGTGTTGGTGCCCTTGGGCAGCACGATGGCCACGCGGAAGCCGTCCTTGGCGTCGGTGTGGCAGGGGGCATAGTGCAGCGTGGTGCCGTAGACCTCCACCGGCACGCCGGCGGGCACGCGGAAGGCCTTCACCAGCGCGGTGTCCAGCACGCCGTCCACGATCTGGTCCTCCTTGGCCAGCAGCAGCACGAAATCGTGGGTGCCGATGTTGACCTCGCTGTCGCGGTGGTACTCCAGGCAGTTCAGCTTGGTGTTGTGGCCCCAGCAGAGGCCCAGCTGAATGGGCATGCCGCCGTAGGCGCGATCCCGCAGCACCGGATAGATGGCGCAGGCCTCGAGGGAATCGATGCCGGGCTCGTAGTTCACGCCCTCGGGCAGATCGATCTTCATCATGGCCTCGCGCAGCTCGGCGGTGTCGTAGCCCTCCAGCACCTGGCCATAGGGCTTGAATTCGGCGTCATGCACGGAATAGATTTTCATGGGAAAGACCTCCTCTGTATTTAAATGGCTATTTATAAGATACTCCGATTGCGTCGCGCTGTCAAGGATTGTTTCAGGGGATGGACAAACGCGGTCCAAAAGAGTATAATATAAAATAGTTTATTATGCTCTTCAAGGAGTGCGCCAAATGGTATTTTCCAGCATTGAATTCCTGTTCTACTTCCTGCCTGTGGTGCTGATCGGCTATTATATCCTGAAGCGCTGGCGCAGGGCCAGCAATGTCTTCCTGTCGGTGATGAGCCTGGGCTTCTATGCCTTCGGCGCGCCGAAGTTCTTCCCGATCATGATGGCCTCCATCGCCATGAACTGGCTGTTCGGCCTCTGGGTGGACAAGGTGCGGGAGGACAAAAGGAAGGCCAAGCTGGCGCTTACGCTGATGGTGATTTTCAACCTGGGGCTGCTGGGCGTGTTCAAGTACCTGATGTTCCTGATGAACAGCCTGAACATGTGGTTCAGCCTGCGCCTGCCGGTGCCGCAGATCACGCTGCCCATCGGCATATCCTTCTTCACGTTCCAGGCCATGAGCTATGTGATCGACGTCTATCGGGGCAACGGCAGGGTGCAGAGGAACCTGATCAACGTTTGCCTGTACATATCCTTCTTTCCCCAGCTGATCGCGGGCCCCATCGTGCGCTACCAGACCGTGGCGGAGGAGATCCAAAACCGCCGGGAGAACCTGGACGACTTCATCGAGGGCACCCAGCGCTTCATGCGCGGCCTGTGCAAGAAGATGCTGCTGGCGAACAACCTGGGCCTGCTGGTGGATACCGCCTTCGCCCTGGAGACGAAGGACCTCTCCGTCGTCAGCGCCTGGCTGGCCGCCTGCGCGTACCTGATGCAGGTGTACTACGACTTCTCCGGCTATTCCGACATGGCCATCGGCCTGGGCAGGATGTTCGGCTTCCACTTCCTGGAGAACTTCACCTATCCCTTCATCTGCAAGTCGGTGGGCGAATTCTGGAAGCGCTGGCACATCTCGCTGGGCAGCTGGTTCACCGATTACCTGTACATCCCCCTGGGCGGCAGCCGCGTCAAGACGCCCCGGCTGGTGCTGAACATGATGATCGTGTGGACGCTCACCGGCCTCTGGCACGGCGCGGCCTGGACCTATTTCCTGTGGGGCTTCGGCTTCGGCGTTTTCCTGGTCGTCGAGCGCCTGACAGGCATGGGCAAGTGGATGAGCAAGCACGCCGTGGGGCACCTCTACGCCATGTTCGTGGTGGTGACCATCACCGTGATGATCCGCTCGGATAACCTGCACGTGGCGCGCATATTCTATGGATCGATGTTCGGCATGGGCGGCGCGCCGTTCTGGAACGGCCTCACCGGGGCGTTCCTGCGGGAATACGGCGTGTTCCTGGCCGCGGGCGTGCTGTTCAGCCTGCCGGTGCCGGAGTTCCTGCGGGACCGGCTGCACGTGAACGTCAACCTGATGAAGGTCGCGGGGGCCGTCGCGCTGCTGGCGCTGACCTTCATCTCCATCACCTACGTGGCGGTGGGGAGCTACAATCCGTTTATCTACTTCAACTTCTGACCGGGAGGCCGTATGAAGACATTGATCGAAGCCTTACACGGCATCGCGCTGCCGCACCAGATCCTGGAGCACGAGCCCATGTCACGCCACACCACCTTCCGCGTGGGCGGGCCGGCGGACGTGATGTTCCTGTCGGACAGCCCGGAGCAGGTGGCCGCGGCGCTGGCGGCGGCGAAGGACGCGGGCGTGCCCGCCTGGGTGATCGGCAACGGCTCGAACCTGCTGGTGCGGGACGGGGGCCTGCGGGGCCTGGTGATCGCGCTGGGCGAGGGCATGGCGGCCATCGCCCGGGTGGAGGATACCGTCACCGCCTGGGCTGGGGCGTCCCTGGCCCGCGTGGCGGCCTACGCCCAGGCCAGCGGCCTTTCGGGGCTGGAGTTCGCCTCCGGCATTCCCGGCACGCTGGGCGGCGGCTGCGCCATGAACGCCGGGGCCTACGGCGGCCAGCTCTCCGACGTGCTGGTGGACGCCCGGGTGCTGCTGGACGGCGCGGAGCGCACGCTCACCCGGGACGAGCTGCAGATGGGCTATCGCACCAGCCTGCCCCTGCGGGAGGGCGGCGTGGTGCTGTCGGCGCGCTTCGCGCTGACGCCGGACGATCCCGAGGCCATCGCCGCGCGGATGCGGGAGCTGAACGCCCGCCGCCGGGAGAAGCAGCCGCTGAACTATCCCAGCGCGGGCAGCACCTTCAAGCGCCCGGAGGGCTACTTCGCCGGGGCGCTGATCGAGCAGGCGGGCCTGAAGGGCCGCCGGGTGGGCGGCGCGCAGGTCAGCGAGAAGCACGCGGGCTTCATCGTCAACACCGGCGACGCCACCGCCGCGGACATACTGGCGCTGATCGGGACCGTGCAGCGGGAGGTCGAGGCGCGCTTCGGCGTCCGGCTGGAGACAGAGGTGCGCATACTGGGGGAGGATTAGGCCATGTCATTCGCGTCGGATGTGCGGGGCGAGCTCGCCCGCGCGCCTCACGAGGACGCCTGCTGCGCCCGTAGCGAGCTGTCCGCGGCGCTGCTGTGCTCCGGGGGCATCGCCTGGCGCGGGCGCAACCGCTACGCCGTGACCATCACCGCCACGGAGGCGCCCACCGTGCGGCGCTACTTCGCCATGCTGAAGCAGTTCTACGGCATCATCGGCCAGATCCGCACGATCACCGGCGACGCCCTGAACAACCAGATCCGCTATCAGCTGGCGGTGCCGGACGAGGAAGCCACGGGGCTGCTGGAGGCGCTGGCGCTGCTGGACCCGGCGGCGCTGTTCGGCGTGCGCCCGGAGCCCACGGAGGAGACCGTGCGCTTCAGCTGCTGCAAGAAGGCCTTCGTGCGGGCGGCGTTTTTGATGTGCGGCGCGGTCAGCCACCCGGAGAAGGCCTATCACATCGAGATCGCCGCGCCCACCGAGGCGTTGGCGGGCTTCATCACCCGCCAGCTGGCGGCGTTCGACATCCCGGCGAAGACCACTTGCAGGAAGTCGAAGTATGTGGTATACCTGAAGCGGGCGGAGGACATTTCGGACCTGCTGTCGCTGCTGGGCGCGGTCAACGCCATGATGGCCTTCGAGAACATCCGCGTCAAGAAGGAGGTCAGCAACCGGGTCAATCGGCAGCTGAACTGCGACAGCTCCAACATCAACCGGGTGATGAACGCCGCCGAGGCGCAGATCCGGGACATCCGCTACATCGACGGGGAGCTGGGGCTGGACCGGCTGCCCAAATCGCTGCGGGAGATGGCCTTCTGCCGGGCCAACAACCCGGAGATGCCGCTGGCGGAGCTGGGGGAGCTGATGGACCCGCCGCTGGGGAAGTCGGGGGTCAACGCGCGCCTGCGCAGGCTGTCGGACATCGCCGATAAGCTGCGCAGCGGCGAGGAGATCAAGCTATAGCACAGAGGATTGAGGGGGAAGATACACATGACGCTCAAGGAGGTTGTGTTCGGCTGCGGCGAGGCGCTGACGCCGGACGTGGCGGCGAAGCTGACCGCGCTGGCCGAGCGATACGCCGCGAAGCTGTACATGGAGTGCGCGGGCAAGCGCGTGCTGCTGGATTCGCTGATCGGCATACTGTCCGTGGAGTGCCTGCGGGGCACGCGGCTGACCGTCATCGCCGACGGCCCGGACGAGCAGGACGCCGCCGATGCCGTCGCCGAGGCGCTGGAGGGACGGTAGGGCATTCGGAAAAATCTTGAAGGAGGCGGAGACGATGATCTATACCATCAACCAGATACGCGAGATCGCAATGCCCATCGCGGCATCCTATGGCGTCAAGAGCCTGTCGCTCTTCGGCTCCTATGCCCGGGGCGAGGCCACCGAGGACAGCGATATCGACCTGCTGCTGGATCGCGCCGGTATGGCGGGCGGATGGGCCATGGGCGGGCTGTACGCCGACCTGCGGGATGCGCTGGGAAAGGAATTGGACCTGGTTACCGTCGGCGGCGCGGAGCCCGATTTCCTCAACAGAATCCGTCGCGATGAGGTGAGACTGTATGAACGCGCATGATTCCCGGGACGCGGAGGTCATAAGGCATATCCTGCGATATTGCCGGGAGATCGAACAGGCTGTGGAGCGATTTGGAGACGACAAGGCCGTGTTCATGGGCGACGCCGTCTATCGCAATGCGGTCGCCATGCCCGTACAGCAGATCGGCGAGCTGGCAAAGCACTTGTCTGACGGCTTCCCGGAGGCCCATCCTGAGATACCGTGGAAGCAGATCAAGGGCATGCGCACCTGGTTTGCCCACCAATACCTGAACATGGACAGGGATGTCATATGGGATGTTTTGAAGCAGGGCATACCGCCTTTGAAGCGCTTCTGCGAGACGTGGCTGGACAGATTTGAACAGTAACCGGCAATGCGCGGGCGGGCGGTTCATGAACCGCCTGCCCGCGCGTCGTTCGCGCCGCGGATGGTCACGATCACGTTGACGCAATTCTCGCCCTGCTCCACGCGGCTGCGCACGGGCACGCCGATGCGGCTGAGCCGCCGCACGGTGTCCAGCAGCGCGTTGATGACGATGCGGTTGTCCCGCAGCAGCGGGGCGGGGGAGGGAGACTTCGCCGCAGGCGCTTCGAGGCGCTGGGCCACGCATTTCTCCAGCTGGGCGGCGCTGAGCCGCTTCTCCGCCGCCAGCGACGCCAGCGCCAGCTGGTCCGCCATGTCCGGCAGACGCAGCAGCGCCCGGGCGTGGCGCTCGCCCAGCCCCAGCGCCCGAACGGCGGCCTGCACCTCGGGCGGCAGCTTCAACAGCCGCAGCCGGTTGGCCAGCGCCGAGGGGCTGACGGACAGGCTGGCCGCCAGGCGCTCCTGGGTGATGGGATGGCGGTCCAGTATGGCGCGGCAGGCCGCGGCCACGTCCAGGTAGTGCAGCGCCTCCCGCTGGAGGTTCTCCACCAGGGCGATCAGCGCGCAGTCGCAGGCGCTGCCCGACAGCACGATGGCGTCCGCCGTGCCCCGGCCCAGCAGCGCCAGCGCCCGCAGGCGGCGCTCCCCGGCGATCAGGCGGTAATCCCCGCCCTCCAGGCGGCGCACCAGCAGCGGCGACAGCAGCCCGTGCAGCCGTATCGACTCCGCCAGCGCGGCGATGGAATCCTCCGCGAACGCCCGCCTGGGGCGGTCGGGGCCGACGTGTATGCGGGACAGCGGGATCCGCGTGACGGCGCGGGCTTCGGACGTGGACAAGGGGCATGACCTCCGGCGGATGGATTGGCGCAGGGATTATATATTCAACGCGCCGCCGAATAATCTGTTCCGATGACGATGTTTTTTCATCTGCCTATCCGTTTATAAGAAACAGGTATGGCGCTGACGGCGATAAAATGATATACTGATGCTGTCAACCGCACCGAACCGACGACGTGAATGAAGGAGGCAAACACATGAGCATCGATCTGGACCGCATGCCGAAGCTGGGCTTCGGGCTGATGCGCCTGCCGGAGAAGGACGGCGCGATCGATCTGACTGAGGTCTGTCAGATGGCCGACGCCTATCTGGCGGCGGGGCTGAACTACTTCGACACCGCCTATGTCTATCACGGCGGCAATTCCGAGAAGATCGTCAAGGAGGCGCTGGTGAAGCGCCATCCCCGGGACAGCTTCATGGTCGCCACCAAGCTGCCCGCCTGGTGCATGAAGCAGGAGGCGGACCGGGACCGCATCTTCAATGAGCAGCTGGAGCGCTGCGGCGTGGACTATTTCGACTTCTACCTGCTGCATTCCGTGGAGGACGGCGGCAACGGCGGGGTCTACGAGCGCCTGGACTGCTACAATTGGGCGCTGCAAAAGAAGGCGGAGGGGAAGATCCGGCACTTCGGCTTCTCCTTCCACGGCAGCCCGGAATACCTGGAGCGCACGCTGGACGCCCATCCCGAGGTGGAATTCGTGCAGATCCAGCTGAACTATGCCGACTGGGAGAACCCCGTGGTGCGCTCCGGCAGGCTGTATGAGATACTGCGCGGGCGCGGCATCCCGATGATCATCATGGAGCCGGTGAAGGGCGGCACGCTGGCGAAGCTGACGCCGGAGCTGGAGGCGAAGTACAGGGCCGTGCGCCCGGAGAGCTCCATCGCGTCCTGGGCGCTGCGCTTCGTGGCCTCCCTGCCTGGGGTGATGACCGTGCTGTCCGGCATGAGCACGCCGGAGCAGATGGCCGACAACATCGCGACCTTCACCCACTTCGAGCCGATGACCGACGCCGAGCGGGCCGTGGTGGACGAGGTGCGCGCCATCATGCTGAACGTGGAGCAGATCGGCTGCACCGCCTGCCGCTACTGCACCGACGGCTGTCCGATGAACATCGCCATACCGGACGTTTTCCGGGCGGTGAACACCATGAAGCTGTACAACGAGGAATTCCGGCCCAAATCCTTCTACGGCGGCCTGATCGCCCAGGGGCACGGCCGCGCGGCGGACTGCGTGGCCTGCGGGCAGTGCGAGGGCGTCTGTCCCCAGCACCTGCCCATCATCGAGCTGCTGAAGGACGCCAGCGCGCGGCTGGACGGATAGCGCCATGGTTGAAAACGGGGGGACGGCACTGCCGTCCCCCCGTTTTCAACCATGAAAAAAGGAACCCTTTCGAGTTCCTAAGTTATCCCGTGAGTGCCGTCTGCCGCAGCTTTTTCACCCGCCGCTCAGGCAGGGCGGAGACCTGCGGCTGCTTACTGCCTTCCACTGCGCAGGAGGCTTGGCATCTGCATACCGACCCGGAATCCTTTTATGAATCTGTGGGTAAAAGCATTGGCTGGCGCACACCCCAGGATAAGTTCGCCGTTGCGTTCGCGGCATCGCCTTGAACTGTTATTATTATAGCGGCTGGCGCTGTCAAAGTCAATGCACTTTTGCAAATTTCGTGTTTTTTATTTAACCTGCACAATAATTTGCGGCGGACCGGAAAAATCCGCGAAAAGGGCTTCTATTCAAAGATCAGCAGGTTGATCTCCGGCTTCACGCCGACGCGCAGCTGCAGGCGGCTCGCGCCGATGCCCTTGCTGACCAGCAGCTTCATGTCCCCGATCTCCCGCAGTCCGGCGACGCAGAGCCCCGGCAGCCGCGGCGGAAATATGCGCTCAAATCCGACGGCGTAGGGGGTGATCCCCAGCAGGTTGAACTGCCCGCCGTGGGTGTGCCCGCTGAGCATCATATCCGGCGCGACGACCGGCATCCGGGGATAGTGGGACAGCAGTATGCGATAGCCGTTCCCGGGCCGCGCGCTGGGATATAGCCCCGCGGCGTCCGGACGGCCGTAGCGGTATTCGTCCACGCCGCCGATCCACAGCCTGCCGCCGTTCAATTCCAGCCGCACGGAGGCGTTCAGCAGCAGCTTGCAGCCCGCCCGGGCCATCACCCGGCGCAGCTCCTTCAGACGGCCCTCCCAGGCCTCGGCGTCGTTGTTGCCCACCACGCCGTAGGCGCCCAGCGGCGGCCTGAGGACGCCGAGGGCCCCGAACAGGCGCTCCGCCCCCGGCATGTCGTCGCTGTAATCGCCGCCCAGCAGCAGTATATCCGGCTGTGTGGCGGCCATCCTGCCCACCAGCGCGTCGATCTCCCCGTCGGCGGTGCGCCCCAGCACATGGGTGTCGCTGACGAACAGCGCCCGCAGCCCGCGCATGAAGCCCGGCGCGCCGTCGATGCGGTGCCCCGTGACCTCGGCGTACAGGCTGCCGGTGCGGGCGAGGTACCGGTCCGGGCGGGAGAATTGCAGCTTCAAGGCCTGCCTCCGATCAGGGCACCAGCAGCGCCGCGCCGATGATCTCGCCGCGCTCGCCCAGCTCCGCGGGCAGGAACCTGGCGGGATATTTCTGGTCCATCAGCGAGTGATGCCGGTAGGAGGCGATCATGCGGTCCGTGAACCGGTGGCCCAGGTTGGTGATGCCGCCGCCGTAGACGAATATGTTGATGTCGAATATCTGGTTCAGGCTGTGGAACATGCGGCCCAGGTATTCCGCGCCGCGGTTCACCACCTCCAGCGCCAGCGGGTCGTTCATCTGCAGCGCCTTGCCCACGGCCACCATGTCGATGTTGGACAGCGTGCCGGCGTAGTCCAGTATGCGGCTCTCCTCGCCCTCCTTGATGCGGTCCATGGCGTAGCGGGCCATGTGCTGGCCGGAGGAGATGGAGTGCACGCAGCCGATCACGCCGCAGCCGCAGGGATAGCCGGTGGAATCGGAGATGAACATGTGGCCGATCTCGCCCGCCATGCCGTGCATGCCCCGATAGAGCTGGCCGTTCAGGATCAGCCCACCGCCGATGCCGGTGGCCAGCGTGGCGTAGATCATGTTGTCGAAGCCCCGGCCCGCGCCGAAGCGGTGCTCCGCCAGCGCGGCCACGTTGCCGTCGTTGTCCACGTACACCGGCACGCCCACCCGGTCGTGGAGCATCTGCCGCACGGGCTGGTCGTTGAGCTGCACGATGTTGCTGCTCTCCAGGGCCACGCCCCGCTTGCTGTCGATGGAGGAGGGGAAGGCCGCCCCGATGCCCCGGATGTCGCCCAGCGTGATGCCCGCGGCTTCGACCAGGGCGTTGACCTTCTGGGCCAGGAAGTTCATCAGTTCAACGGCGGTGGCGTCCTTGTCGGTCAGGTATTTCTGCTCCGCGAGCAGCTGCATGTTCTCGTCGAACAGGCCCAGCCTGATCCGGGTGCCGCCCACGTCCAGTCCGATGGCGTAATTGCGCATGCCTTTGACCTCCCTTTTTGTATGTTGAGTTTGGAGTTGAGAATGCCGCGTTCCGCGTTTGATTATACGTTTATCGTGCCCATGTCCACCGACTTGTAATCGGCCAGGATCGGGTCGACAACCTGGGTCAGGAAGCGTTCGGCCTGCTCCGCGGCGCGGCCGGTGTACTTCTCCGGGGCCAGCAGCGCGGTCAGCGCCTCGCGGTCGATGGGGAAGGCGGGATCGCTGGCGATGCGCTCCATCAGGTCGCTCTCCAGGCCCTCGGCCTTCATGCGCTGGGCCGCGGCCTGGGAGTGGACGCGCACGCGCTCGTGGATCTCCTGCCGGTCCGCGCCGTGCTTGACGGATTCCATGATGATGTCCTCGGTGGCCATGAAGGGCAGGTTCTCCATCACCCGCTTTTCGATCATCTTCGGATAGACCACCATGCCCTGGGCGATGTTGGCGTACAGCTCCAGCACCGCGTCGGTGGCCAGGAAGGCCTCCGGCAGCGACAGGCGGCGGTTCGCGGAATCGTCCAGCGTGCGCTCGAACCACTGGGTGGCGGCGGTCATGCTGGCGTCCTGCACCAGCGCCATCACGTGCCGCGACAGCGCGCAGATGCGCTCGGAGCGCATCGGGTTGCGCTTGTAGGCCATGGCCGAGGAGCCGATCTGGTTCTTCTCGAAGGGCTCTTCCACCTCCCGGAAGGATTGCAGCAGCCGCAGGTCCTGGGCGAACTTATAGGCGCTCTGGGCGATGCCGCTGAGCGCGCCCAGCACCCGGGTGTCCAGCTTGCGGGGATAGGTCTGGCCGGAGACGTCGAACACGGCGGTCATGCCCATCTTTTCGGCGATGCGCCTCTCCAGCTCGTCCACCTTCGCGCCGTCGCCCTCGAACAGCTCCATGAAGCTGACCTGCGTGCCCGTCGCGCCGCGGTTGCCCAGCAGCTTGAGGGACGACAGGGCGAAGTTCACCTCGTCCAGGTCCATGGTCAAATCCTGCATCCACAGCGTGGCCCGCTTGCCCACGGTGGTCAGCTGGGCGGGCTGCAGGTGGGTGTAGCCCAGGCAGGGAAGATCCCGATACTCCCAGGCGAATTTGCGCAGGCGGCGCAGCACCTCCACCAGCTTTTGGCGGATCAGCAGCAGCGCGTCCCGCAGCATCAGTATGTCCGCGTTGTCGGTGACGTAGCAGCTGGTCGCGCCCAGGTGGATGATGCCCCGGGCGTTCGGGCACACGTCGCCATAGGCGTGCACGTGGGCCATCACGTCGTGGCGCACCCGGGCCTCGTGCCGGGCGGCGTTCTCATAGTCGATGTCCCCGACGTGGGCCTTCAGCTCGTCCACCTGCGCCTGGGTGATGGGCAGGCCCAGCTCCATCTCGCTCTCCGCCAGCGCGATCCACAATTTGCGCCAGGTGGTGAACTTCTTGTCCGGCGAGAAGATGTACTGCATCTCCGCGCTGGCGTAGCGGGAGTTCAGGGGGGATTCGTAGGTGCTCTTGTTCATGGTAACCTCCGGTTTATAATGTCAAATGGGGAATGGGAAATATGTTTATTCCCCATTTCCCATTTGACATTTGAAATTCACTGTCGGATGATCAGCGCTTCCCTCTCCGCACCGACGGAGACGTACTTGATCGGGCAGCCGACGCGCTGCTCGATGAACAGCACGTAGTCCTGGGCGGCCTTGGGAAGGTCCTCCCACCGGCGGGCCTTGGAGATATCGCAGTTCCAGCCGGGCAGGGTCTCGTAGACCGGCTCGCAGTCGTACAGGTCCGGGGTGTAGGGGAAGCGGTCGATGGTCTCGCCGTTCAACCTGTAGGCCACGCAGACCGGGATCTCCTTGAGGTAGGAGAGCACGTCCATCTTGGTCAGCGCCAGCGCGGTCGCGCCCTGGAGCTTCGTGCCGTAGCGGGTGGCGGGGACGTCCATCCAGGCCACGCGCCGGGGCCTGCCGGTGGCCGCGCCGTACTCCGCGCCGGCCTCCCGCAGGTCGTGGGCGGCGTCGCCGTCCAGCTCGCCCACGAAGGGGCCCTCGCCCACGCAGGTGGAATAGGCCTTGGTGACGCCCACGACTTCATCCACCTTCAGGCTGGGCATGCCGCAGCCCACCGGGGCCTCCGCGGCCAGCGGGGAGGAGGAGGACGTGAAGGGATAGATGCCGTACTGGATGTCCCGCAGCGCGCCCAGCTGGGCCTCGAACATGATGCCCTTGCCGGCGTTCACCACGCCCTCCAGCAGCTCGCCCGCGTCGCAGATGTGGGGGATCAGCTTGTCGCCCCACGCGTGGATCCACGCCAGGGTCTCGTCATAGTCGATCTTCGGCTGGCCGTAGCCCGCCACGATGGTGTCGTTCTTCCAGTCGATCAGCCGCTTGAGGTGCTTCTCCAGCGCCTCGGGGTGCTTCAGATCGCCCATCATGATGGCCTTTTTCATGTACTTGTCGCCGTAGATCGGGCTGATGCCCCGCAGCGTGGAGCCGAAGTGGTCCTTGCCCAGCCGCTGCTCCTCCCACTTGTCCTGGGCGGGATGGATGGGCAGCACCATCATGGCGCGGTCGGAGATCTTCAGGTTGTCGGGGGTGATTTCCACGCCCTTGTCGCGCAGGCGGCCCATCTCCTCGTTGATGTGCTTCAGGTCGACCACCACGCCCGGGCCCAGCAGGTTCACGGCGTTCTTGTGGAAGATGCCCGAGGGCAGCAGGTTCAGGGCAAACTTGCCGTACTCGTTGATGACGGTGTGACCGGCGTTGTTGCCGCCCTGGTAGCGGACGACCACGTCGAATTGGCCGGCAAAGTAATCCACCATGCGGCCCTTGCCCTCGTCGCCCCAGTTGATGCCGACAATCGCGGTATTGGACATGATATTCACCTCATAAATCGAATTATAGTCGCGGTATAGCGTCGAAATATTCGTGTAATCAGCCGTGATTCGACCGTTTACACCCTATTATAACAGGAAACCGCGGGATTTTCCACATAGAATAGGTAAACATACCGATTCTCACAGCTTTTGTTTCAACGCACGCAGCCGTGCGGCCAGTGCGTCGTATTCGGCGCTGAGCTGCTCCGGGTGGTCGCCCTTGCGCGGCGCGGACATGCGCCCGGCCAGCGCCGCCATCCGCATCTGAAGCGCCGAGACCTCCAGCGCCAGCGCCTCGGCGCGCCTGTCGCGGCCGGCCTCCTCCTCCATCGCCGAAAGCGTGCCCTCGAAGGCGGTCAGGCGGCCCCCTTCCAGGGTCAGTATCCGCGTGGCGACCTTCGACACGAAGGCCCGGTCGTGGCTGACGAACAGCAGCGTGCCGCCGTAGCCGGAGAGCAGCTCCTCCAGCGCCTCCATCGTGAACAGGTCCAGGTGGTTCGTGGGCTCGTCCAGCACCAGCACGTTGGAATCGGAGAGCAGCAGCTTCGCCAGCGCGATCTTGGCGCGCTCGCCGCCGGACAGCACCCGCACCGGCTTGAACACCGCGTCGCCCCGCAGGTTCAGCCGCGCCAGCACCGTGCGGGCGGTGGATTCGGGCAGGGTCGATGAAGCCATGGCGTTCTCCAGCGCCGTGGCGTCGAAATCCAGCCCCCGGGCGTGGTCCTGGTCGAACCAGCCGACCCGCGCGCCGGGGTTGAAGCACACCGCGCCGTCGTAGCGGGTGCCGGGGGAGGGATTGCCCCGCAGCGCCCGCAGCAGCGTGGTCTTGCCGCTGCCGTTCTCGCCCATCAGCGCCGTGCGGCTGCCGGTGGGCAGGGTGATGTCTGCCCCGGAGAGCAGCGTCCGCCCGCCCGCCAGCATGGACCTGCAGCGGGCCGTCAGCGCCGTCTTTGCCTCGATGGGATGGGCCACGCCCAGCGCCATGCGGATGTCCGGCAGGTCCCGGGGACGCTCCTTCACCTCCAGGCGCTCCATGCGGTCCTGCACGATGCGCTTGGCCGCGCTCTGGCGCAGCACCGCGTTGGTGTACGCATGGGTGTGCAGCCGCGCCTCGCTGTTGCCCATGCGCTTCGGGGCCTTCTTCACCGATGCCGCCCACTCGGCCTTCTTCTGGGCCATGGCCTTCAGCCGGGAGCGCTCCGCCCGGTACTGGTCGTATTCGAACTGCTGGTGGGCGCGGCGGCGCTCCAGCTCAAGCTGGTAGTCGGCATAGCTGCCGGGGAAGTCGGATATCTTTCCGTCCTCCAGGTGTAAGATCCGGTTGCACAGCGCGTTCAGCAGCTCCCGGTCATGGCTGACCAGCAGCAGCGCGCCCCGGTGCTCCGCCAGACGCTGCCTCAGCCGCGCGATGCCGGCGGCGTCCAGGTCGGTGGTGGGCTCGTCCGCCAGCAGCAGCGCCGCGCCCTCGGACAGCGCCCCCGCGATGCGCCTGCGGGTCTGCTCGCCGCCGGAGAGCCCCTCCCGCTGCCCGGGCGCGCGGAATTCCGAGGCCATGTGGCGGCTGGCCTCCAGCCGGGCCTCGCCGGACTGGTGGATCACCGTCACCGGGCCGTAGCGGCGCACGTCGCCGCCGTCTGGGGCGAGCTCCCCGGAGAGTATCGCCAGCAGCGTGGACTTGCCCGCGCCGTTTTCGCCGATCAGTCCGATGCGCTCGCCGTCGTATATCCGCAGCCGCTCGATGGACAGCACCGACTGGCCACCGTAGGATTTTTGGATGTGGTTGGCCTCCAACAACAATTTGGACATAAAAACACTCCTTCCCGCCGGGGAGGGAGCGCAAAAACACGCGATACGCCGCCGTATCACAGACCTGCGTCTGGCCGTGCAAAAAACGCAACCTCCAAACGGCGGCAAAACTCACCCCCGACGCCGTGCGCCGAAGGTCCATTTTTGCGGCCGGATGTCAGTTGCGGGTCCTCATCAGTCCGTGCGTACCTGCCTTTCCTTGAATGGCTGTATTATAGCAGACCCGGGCGGGGTTGTCAATGGGTTGACAACACCGTGGGAAGGAGATATGATGAAGCCATAAAATACTACAGCGAGGCGCTACAATGGCGAAGAAGATGAAGCGGCGGGGGAATCCCGCGCAGACGGCGATACTCATCGTCGCGGCGGTGGTCATGCTGGCCGGGGCCTTCGGGCTGGGCTGGCACTTCGGGGCGGAGTCCAACCGCTTCAAGGGCAGCATACTGCTGGTGAACGAGCAGAACCGGCTGAGGGAGGATTACGTGCCGGACGAGCTGGTGAACCTGTACCAGCAGCGGCACTCCTTCCGCATGGCCAGCAGCGAGATCTACCTGACCCGCCAGACCTACGAGGCCATGGAGCGCATGTTCCACGCCGCGGAGGAGGCAAATATGAACGGCTATATCGTCACCAGCGGCTATCGCAGCTATCATCGCCAGGCGGAGGTCTATGCCGAGAGCGAGCCGGGCAAGGCCCAGCAGCCCGGAGCCAGCGAGCACCAGACCGGGCTGGCCTTCGACGTGACCGTGGAGACCGGCGACGGCTTCGAGAACACGCCCCAGTACGGCTGGCTGATGCAGCACGCCCACGAGTACGGCTTCGTGCAGCGCTATCCCGCCAACAAGAGCGATATCACCGGCATCAGCTACGAGCCCTGGCACTACCGCTTTGTGGGCGTGGACGCCGCCACGCGGATGTACAAGACCGGGCAGTGCCTGGAGGAATTCATCGCGGCGAATCAATAAAAGTAAGTAGATCCTTCGCTCCGCTCAGGATGACGTGAACGCAATGTCGGTCATCTTGAGCGAAGCGAAGGATCTGCTAACTAGAGTGTGTTTCCTTGACTTGCAACCAGTAAGCCTGCGGAAAAGCGCCTTGAAATGCAGTCAAATCCACTCGAAACTGCATCTCCCGGGATTTAGAAACACACTCTAATATCCCCTCTCCCGGTCCACGAGCCTCTCCATCGGCCTCCAGGCGCAGTAATTTCCGAAGTCCTCCAAAAACTGCGCCACGATCCTGTCCACGGTATAGCCCAGCGTCATGTTGCCGGAGCAGTGGGGCGTGATCAGCAGCCGGGGGCAATCCCAGATCGGGTCGTCCGCCGGGATGGGCTCCCGTTCGAACACGTCCAGCGCCGCGCCTGCGAGGTGGCCGCCCTGCATCAGCTCCAGCAGCGTGGCCTGGTCGATGGCGCTGCCCCGGCCCACGTTGACGATATAGGCGTCCCCGGGCAGCAGCATCAGCCGCCGCCGGTCCATCAGCCCCGCGGTCTCGCGGGTGCCGGGCAGGGCCATCACCAGCAGGTCGGTCTCGGGCAGCGCGTCGTCCAGCGCGGATATGGGCAGCACCCGGTCGAAATCGCCGCCGGGATGCCTGCCGGAGCGGTTCAGGCCCACGATGGACGCCGGTCCGAAGGCCCTGAGCCGGTGGGCGGCCTCCGCGCCGATGTTGCCGGTGCCCAGCAGCGTCACCCGGCTGCCCCGTATGGAGCGTATGGGCAGCTGCCGCTCCCAGCGGCGCTGTGCAACGATCCCGGCGTATTCTTGCCGGTGGCGCATCAGCTCCAGCGTCACCATCACGATGTGCTCGGCGATGGTCACGCCGTAGGCCCCGGAGGAGTTGGTCAGCACCGCGTCCGGGCTGCCGTAGACCTCCCGGGGCAGGTAGGGCTCCACGCCCGCGCTGGGCACGCACAGCCATTTCAGCGCCTTCGCCGCGCCGACGAGGGCGAGGCTGCCGGTGAAGAGTATCTCCGCGCCTGCGGCGTCCGCCAGCGCGTCGGCCTCGCTGTCAAAGAAGCGGGCTTCAAAGCCGTGGGCACGGGCGGCGGCCTCGATGGCCGCGCGGTGGGCGTCGGTCAGCTGGGCGATGTCGGTGACGATCGTTCTCATGGGCATGCCCTCCTTGGATGATTGACAATTAAACTTTCGCGGGAGCGTCCAAACGGCGCTCCCGCGATGATGTCTGTATGCTTTAGCGAATCTCGCTCTTGCCGCCCATGTACATCCGCAGCGCCTCGGGGATGCGGATGCTGCCGTCGGCCTGGAGGTTGTTCTCCAGGAAGGCGATCAGCATGCGGGGCGGGGCCACCACGGTGTTGTTCAGCGTGTGGGGCAGGTACTTCTTGCCGTCCGCGCCTTTCACGCGGATCTTCAGCCGGCGGGCCTGGGCGTCGCCCAGGTTGGAGCAGGAGCCCACCTCGAAGTACTTCTGCTGGCGGGGAGACCAGGCCTCCACGTCGCAGCTCTTCACCTTCAGGTCGGCCAGGTCGCCGGAGCAGCACTCCAGCGTGCGCACCGGGATGTCCATGCTGCGGAAGAATTCCACGGTCAGCTGCCACATCCTGTTGTACCACTTCATGCTGTCCTCGGGCTTGCAGACCACGACCATCTCCTGCTTTTCAAACTGGTGGATGCGGTACACGCCGCGCTCCTCGATGCCGTGGGCGCCCACCTCCTTGCGGAAGCAGGGGGAATAGCTCGTCAGCGTCTGGGGCAGCTCGTCCTCGGTCAGCATCTGGTCGATGAACTTGCCGATCATGCTGTGCTCGCTGGTGCCGATCAGATAGAGGTCCTCGCCCTCGATCTTGTACATCATGTTCTCCATCTCGGCGAAGCTCATCACGCCGGTGACCACGTTGCCGTGGATCATGAACGGGGGCACATAGTAGGTAAAGCCGTGGTCGATCATGAAATCCCGGGCATAGCTGAGGATGGCGCTGTGCAGCCGGGCGATGTCGCCCTTCAGATAGTAGAAGCCGTTGCCGCTGGTGCGCCGGGCGGCGTCCAGGTCGATGCCGTTCAGGCGCTCCATGATGTCCACGTGGTAGGGGATCTCCCACTCGGGCACCACGGGCTCGCCGAAGCGCTCGTTCTCCACGTTCTGGCTGTCGTCCCTGCCGATGGGCACGGAATCGTCGATGATCTGGGGGATCACCAGCATGCGCTTGCGGATCTCCTCGGCGTATTCCTCTTCCTTCTGCTCGATCTCGGCCAGCTCGTCCTGCATGTCCTTGACCTGCTGCTTGGCGGCCTCGGCCTCGTCCTTCTTGCCCTGGCCCATCAGCGCGCCGATCTGCTTGGAGATCTTGTTGCGCTGGCTGCGCAGGAAGTCGGCCCGCTGGATGGCCTCGCGGTTCTTCTTGTCCAGGTCCAGCACCTCGTCCACCAGGACCAGCTTGTCGTCCTGGAATTTCTTCTTGATGTTCTCGCGAACCAGGTCGGGGTTGGTGCGAATCAGATTGATGTCAAGCATGTTGTGTCGCCCTCGATTACAATATTTTGAAAAATATTATACCCCCTGAAACGTTAATTTACAAGCAAGTACGGCTTGGCGACCCTTTTTTTCTGTAATATGGAATAAAAAGCGGCGCTTTGGGCGTCTAATGTGTGGTTGTACTGTGAAACGGGGGTGAGGGCGTGGCGCATACCGGCGCGGAGGCGGACCTGGAGGCGTGGATCGCCGATTACGGCGACGGGCTGCTGCGCCTGTGCCTGTTGCAGCTGGGCGACTATGCCCTGGCGGAGGACGCGGTGCAGGAGACCTTCATGCGGGCCTACCGGCACTACGACGGCTTCGAGAGGCGCTCGTCGGTGAAGACCTGGCTGACGGCCATCGCGATAAACGTCTGCCGCAGCCTGCTGCGCAGCCGACGGCGCAGGCGGGCGGTGAGCCTGGAGGAGATCGCGGACCTGCCCGCGCCGGAGGACGGCCGCTGGGCGGATCATACGGTGTCCAACGCGGTGCTGCGCCTGCCCCCGGAGCAGCGCGAGGTGATACTGATGCACGAATTGCAGGGCATGAAGCTGCGGGAGATCGCCGAGGCGCGGGGGCTGCCCCTGGCGACGGTGGGCTCGCGGCTGAAGCGCGCCAAGGCGCGGCTGCGCAGGGAGCTGGAGGGGTGGTATTTCGATGAGGAGTGAGATCGGGCGGGCGCTGCGCCGCGAGCTGCGGCAGGTCCGCGTGGACGAGGGCCTGAAGGCACGCATACTGGCCGGGGCCGCCCGGGAATCGGGGGCATACCGCCGACGGCGGAGCCGCCGCTGGCCCGGCGTGGCCGTGGCGGCGGCGGTGATCCTGCTGGCGGGGAGTGTGGGATTGCTGTTGCACCTGCGGGCCGAGCACCCCGACGTGCAGCGCCCCGCGGTACTGAGCGCGGGCGGGGGAGAGGACACGCCCCTTCCGACGGCCGAGGCGACGGATGCGGCGGTCGTCACGCCGGAGCCGACGCTGGAGCCGGTCGGTGAAGCGGCGCTGTCCCCCGGCGAGCTGCGGGTGGAGGTCACGGCCTTCGGCGGCGGCGTGCTGGCGGTGGAGTGCGACTTCGACAGCCCCCACGCGGTGGGCCTGCTTGACCTGGATGACGAGGGCTGGCACGCCGAGGCGCAGCCGGACGCGGTAGCCGCCGCGGCCTCGCTGCGCCAGGACCTGGACGCCGCGGCGGTGGCGGAGTGGGAGGCGAAGCGCGACCTGGGCGAGCGGGTCGGCGTGGCCTACGGCCATGTGGACGTGGCGCTGGCGGTGCGCTCCGAGGCGGACGCGGCGCTGACGGACGACCGGCCGGAGTACCACTTCGTGGGCAGGGACGATCCCGGCCAGCGGCTGACGCTGCTGCTGCTGGACGGCGAATGGACCCAGGAGACCGTCGGGCTGGCGGCCGTCGCCGTGCGGCGGGAGTGGTACTACGACGGCAGGGAGGTCCTGACCCGCCAGCTGGGCACCCGGGACGCCGTGCGCCTGCGGGACGACGGGCTGCTGGAGGTGGACGTGGACGCGGGCCTGAGCGACGATCCCGGGGGCTTTGAGTTCGAGCTGCCGGTGAGCGGCGGCGGCAGCGCGTCTGTCTACACCGGCGGCACGGGCTGGGTGAACGCCGACACCGGGGAAGGCGCGTTCGGCATGCGCATGACCGTCATCGACTTCGACGGCGAGGCCGCGGCGATCCTGCTGGAGCCCGACGAGGGCCACAGCCTCACCGCCCGCATCCACTCCGTGGCGAGCCCGGCGATGGTGCTGGACAGCGCCGACCACCCCGGCGCGGCGGGCTGGATATTCGAGGAGGTACTGGACGAGGAGGACGTGGTGGACGTGACGGACGAGCACGGCTGGCGCTGGAAGGCCACCCTGGGGGAGCTGGCCGACATGGTCGGCGCGTCGGATCCCGGGACGGAGGAGATCCCATCCTGGTGCTTGGTGATGACGGCGAACAGTACATTCCTGTCAGACCTGTCAGTCCCGTGTCGACTCTCGGAGCAGGGGACAGCTTCGATGCCATGTTCCTGAACTGCATCGCAGCAGGTGAAGAGATTACGGAAGCAGTCAGAAAAGCCTCTGATTATGCGGGAGAGTATATATCAGGGAAGCGTTGAACGCCTCGAGTACTCATTTTCGGGAGCCTTCATCCTGAAGAATTCACAATAAAAAGGGACCAGATATGGCAAAAGCAAAAGCAACGGTATTCTTCTGCCAGAACTGCGGGTATGAATCCGCAAAATGGATGGGACAGTGTCCCGCCTGCAGAGAATGGAATACATTTGTCGAAGAGCCGGCTGCGGCATCTTCTTCATCAAAGAGCGCGTCAAAGCCGACCGCCGGAGTGGTCCAGTGGGGAAGCATCGGTGCAGGCACAGGGACTGCCGGAAACGGTGGAAGGGGCAGAAATAAGGC
>ONHI01000231.1 GCA_900317565.1 uncultured Eubacteriales bacterium | reverse complement strand
TCGGCTCCGCGCTGCTGGGCGCCTGCGAGGCCGCCATGCGCGCCGCGGGCATCCGCGTGTCCCGCGTCCATCTGGGCGAGCCCCGGGAGCAGTGGTTTGAATCCTATGCCTTTTACCCGAAGCACGGCTACGGGGAATATGAACCCAGATATATGAAGAAGGAATTGTAACAGCCTCATGGACATTTCTCTTTCCCGGATCAAGGGCATCGGGCCGGCGCGGCTGAAGGCGTTCGAGGCGGCGGGGATCACCACGGTGCGGGAGCTGGTGATGTTCCTGCCAAAGGAGTACCGGGACCTGTCCTGCCCGGTGCCTCTGTCGGAGCTGAGACCCGGCGACACCGCCTGTGTGAAGGTGAAGGTGGCGGGGGAGGCGTCCCAGCGGCGGGCGAAGCGGCTGGTGATCACCAAACTCTACGTCACCGACGGCACCGACACCGTGCCCGTGATCTGGTACAACCAGCCCTGGCTGAAGAACCAGATGCAGCCGGGGCGGGAGCTGCTGCTCTACGGCAGGGCCGAGCACAGGCAGGGCTACGTCACCCTCGTCAGCCCCGCCATCGAGCAGGGCCAGGGCCTGATCCCCGTCTACCGCGCCATCGCCGGCATCCCCGCCAAGGCCCTGCGCCAGAGCGTGGAGGCGGCGCTGAAGCTGTGCGAGGGCCAGTGGCCGGACGAGCTGCCGGAGGCGCTGCGCCGCCGCCACGGCCTGTGCGAGCGCAACTTCGCCATGCGCAACGCCCACTTCCCGGACAGCCGGGAGGCCCTGGAGGCGGCCCGGCAGCGCATCGCCTTTGAGGAGCTGCTGCTGTACCAGATCGCCCTCCGGCTGTTCCGGAGCACGGGCAAGCGGGGCGTCAAGATCGACTTTGACGACAGCGCCGTCGAAGCCTTCTGGCGCTGCCTGCCCTTTTCGCCCACGAACGCCCAGCGGCGGGTGCTGGATGAGGTGGCGGCGGACCTGCGCTCGGAGAAGGCCATGGCCCGCATGGTGCAGGGGGACGTGGGCAGCGGCAAGACGGCCATCGCCTTCGCCGCCATCGCCCTGGCCCACGCCGGAGGCTGGCAGTCCGCGCTGATGGCTCCCACGGAGGTGCTGGCCCGCCAGCACTACGAGGCCGCGCGGAAGCTGCTGGAGCCCCTGGGCATGAAGGTGGGCCTGCTGGTGGGCAGCCTGACGCAAAAGCAGCACCGGCTGGCCCACGAGGCCATTGCCTCCGGCGAGTGGGACGTGGCCATCGGCACCCACGCGCTGATCACCGAGGGCGTGGAATACAAGCATCTCGGCCTGGTGGTCACCGACGAGCAGCACCGCTTCGGCGTCCGCCAGCGCACGTCCCTCAGCGAGAAGGGCGACGCGCCCAACGTGCTGGTCATGTCGGCCACGCCCATCCCGCGCACGCTGTCGCTGATCCTCTACGGCGACCTGGACATCTCCATCGTGGACGAGCTGCCCCCCGGACGCACGCCGGTGGCCACCCGCATCGTGCCGGAGAGCAAGCGCCCCGGGCTGTACGACTTCCTCAGGAAAGAGGTGGCGAAGGGCCGCCAGGCCTACTTCGTCTGCCCGCTGGTGGAGGAATCGGAGGCGGTGGAGGCGCTGCCCGCGGAAGTCGTCTACGAGGACCTGCGCACGAACCGCCTGCCGGAATTGAACATCGAACTGGTCCACGGGCGCATGAAGGCCGCCGACAAGGACGCGGCCCTGGAGCGCTTCCGCACCGGCCAGGCGGACATCCTGGTATCCACCACGGTGATCGAGGTGGGCGTGAACGTGCCCAACGCCACGGTGATGGTGATCGAGAACGCCGAGCGCTTCGGTCTGGCCCAGCTGCACCAGCTGCGGGGCCGGGTGGGCCGGGGCAGCGAGGCCAGCTGGTGCTTTCTGATGTCCGAGCCCACGGCGCGGCTCAAGTTCCTCACCTCCACCACCGATGGCTTTTTGATCGCCCAGAAGGACATGGAGCTGCGGGGCCCCGGCGAGCTGTTCGGCACCCGCCAGTCCGGCACCCTCACGGCGGGCATCGGCGCGCTGGCGGGGAACACGGAGCTTTTGAAGCTCTCCCACGACGAGGCCGCCTTTTTGATGGCCGATCCCGAATCGCCCGACGCCCGGGCCGTGATCGCCCTGGCTAGGGAGCGCTTCGCGGACAAGCTGCGGGACGTGGCGATCAACTGATTCCCAAGGGCTTCCCCTCTGGGGGTTCGAGCGCCCGGGAAACAGCACTGTGTGCTGTTTTCAGCGAGAACGGGTCGGAGATCCCCGGTAGCTGGCTGGCCGCAGGCCAGACTTATGGGGTCCTACAGTGCCATGCCCCGCGTTTCTCCGAGATTCCACTGGACAAAACGGAATATTATGCTATAATGATAACGTGTGAAGTTATGGTGGATTGAACAGCGCAAGCTGTTTGATAAATGCGGGGAGCACCCCGATATTGAGGAGG
>ONHI01000071.1 GCA_900317565.1 uncultured Eubacteriales bacterium | reverse complement strand
TGCTGATTTTGGACGAGCCCACCTCGTCCCTGAACGAAGAGGATTCCCGCGCACTGCTGGACCTGATGCTGGGCTTCAAAAAGCAGGGAATGACCATGATCATCATCTCCCACAAGCTCAACGAGGTCGCCTACGTCGCGGACAAGATAACCGTCATTCGAGACGGCACAACCATCGAGACCATCGACAACCGCGGCCCGGAGCCCGTGTCCGAGGAGCGCATCATCAAGGGCATGGTCGGCCGCGAGATGACCAACCGCTTCCCCCCGCGCGAGGGCGTGAAGATCGGCGACGTGATGATGGAGGTGGACCACTGGACGGTGCACCATCCGCTGTACCCGGAGCGCAAGGTGGTGGACGACGTGTCCATGTATGTGCGCAAGGGCGAGGTCGTGGGCATCTACGGCCTGATGGGCGCGGGCCGCACGGAGCTGGCCATGTCCATCTTCGGCCAGAGCTACGGCGTGAACTTCTCCGGCGAGCTGAAGATCGACGGCAAGACCGTGAAGATGAAGAAGAGCGTCACCGACGCCATCAAGCACAAGATCGCCTATGTCACCGAGGACCGCAAGGGCAAC
Organism: uncultured Eubacteriales bacterium; assembly: GCA_900317565.1. Lineage (GTDB taxonomy): Bacteria > Bacillota > Clostridia > Christensenellales > Aristaeellaceae > UBA2862. Next base: position 31,638 of record ONHI01000071.1, on the reverse strand, counting down.
GGCCTGATCCTCTCCCAGTCCATCAAGGTGAACACGTCGCTGGCCAATCTGAACAGCCTGGCCAGCATGGGCGTCATCGACCAGGACAAGGAATACGCCGTGGCCGAGGAATACCGGGACAAGCTGAAGACCAAGACGCCCACGGTGGAGCAGCTGGTGGGCAACCTCTCCGGCGGCAACCAGCAGAAGGTGCTGCTGGCCAAGTGGATGTTCGCCGAGCCGGACATCATGCTGCTGGACGAGCCCACCCGCGGCATCGACGTGGGCGCGAAGTATGAGATCTACTGCATCATCAACGATCTGGCGGCGGCGGGCAAGTCCGTGGTCATGATCTCCTCGGAGCTGCCTGAGGTGCTGGGCATGAGCGACCGCATCTACATCATGAACGAGGGCAGGATGGTCGGCGAGATGAAGGCGGAGGACGCCACACAGGAGAGCATCATGGCGCTGATCCTCCAGTCGGGAAGGGGTGCATGACGATGAATGAGAGCAGAATGAGCGTTGGCGCTTTTTTCCGGAAATACACCATGGTCATCGCGCTGGTGGTTGTGGTCGTGTTTTTCGCCATCGCCACCGGCGGCGGTTCGCTGAAGCCGGGCAGCATCAACAACCTGATCTCCCAGAACGGCTATGTGTTCGTGCTGGCGGCCGGCATGCTGCTGTGCATACTGACCGGCGGCAACATCGATCTGTCCGTCGGCTCGGTGGTCTGCTTCGCGGCGTCCATAGGCTGCGTGATGATGGACAAGGGCATGAACATGTGGCTGGCCGTGCTGGCCATGCTGGCCATCGGCGTGGCCATCGGCGCGTTCCAGGGCTTCTGGATCGCCAAGGTCCACGTGCCGGCCTTCATCGCCACGCTGTCCGGCATGTACGCCTTCCGCGGCCTTTCCAACGTGGTGCTGCAGGGCTACCGCGTGGACATCAGCAACGAGCAGTTCCTGTTCCTGTTCGGCGGCGGCAGGGATTGCTACATCCCCGATTTCATCCGCCAGTGGATGGGGTCTGAGGGCAAGCCCAACCTGACCTGCCTGGCCATCGGCGGCGTCGTGACGCTGGTCTACATCCTGATGACCGTCCGGAAGATCCACGTCCAGAAGAAGCTGAACATCCAGCAGTCCGTGCTGGGCCAGTGCGTCACGACCGGCGCGATCTGCGCGGTGATACTGTTCGTGACCTGGCAGATGGCCAGCTTCAGGGGCGTGCCCACCGTGCTGATCTGGATCGCGCTGGTGCTGGGCATCTATCAGTACATCACCACCAAGACCGCCATGGGCCGCCACCTGTACGCGGTGGGCGGCAACGAGAAGGCCACGGCCCTCTCCGGCGTCAACACCCGCAACGTCTATTGGTTCGCCTACGCCAGCATCGGCCTGATGGCCGGCCTGGCCGGCATACTGACCGCCGCGCGCGCCAAGGGTATCGACCCCACCTACGGCGAGGGCTATGAGATGGACGCCATCGCGTCCTGCTTCATCGGCGGCGCTTCCGCCTACGGCGGCATCGGCAAGGTGTCCGGCATGATCATCGGCGCCGTGCTGATGGGCGTCATCAACCAGGGCATGAACATGGTGGGCGTCGACTCCAACCTGCAGAGGGTGGTCAAGGGCCTGGTGCTGCTGGCGGCCGTCATATTCGACGTCATGTCCAAGCGGCAGAAGCGGTAGGAAAGGAGGATGGCAAGCCATGGAGAACAGAGTTGTGAATGAATCCAATATCAGGCGGCCCAAGCCGGTTGCCATGCTGAAAAAGAATGCCATGCTCATCATCCTGGTGCTGGTGTACATCTTTTTCACGATCATGACCAAGGGCAGGATGTTCAAGCCGACCAGCTTTGCCTCGCTGATCAACCAGAACGCCTACGTCTATATCCTGGGCTGCGGCATGCTGATGTGCATGCTCACCGGCGGCAACATCGACCTTTCCTGCGGCGCGTTCGTCTGCCTGCTCGGCTCGCTGGGCGGCATGATGATGGTCATCTGGAAGTGGGGGACCGGCATCTCCCTGGTGGCCATGCTGGCCATCGGCATCATCTACGGCTGCGGCCTGGGCGCGCTGATCGCCTATGTGATGGTGCCGCCGTGGATCGCGACGCTGGCCGGATACCTGGCCTTCCGCGGCCTGGGCACCTCCATACTGGGCGTATCCTCCACGAACTCCATTTCCTTCAAGGACAGCCCCGACTTTTTGAGCATCTTCTCCGGCACGCTGTTCAAGACGCCCGAGGGCCAGCTGAACATGCCCTGCATGATCGTGGGCGTTGTGGCCGCGGCGCTGGTGGTGCTGCTGGTGTTCAGGAACCGTGCCACCCGGCTGCGCAAGGGCTATGAGGTGGACGCCCTGGAGATGGACGCGGCCAAGAGCGGCCTGGGCGCGGCGGTCATACTGCTGGTCATGTACAAGCTGGCGATGGCCGGCGGCATCCCCACCGTGCTGGTCTGGGTGGCCGCGGTCGTGCTGCTGTACGCCTTCATCACCAGCAAGACCACCATCGGACGCCACTTCTATGTGGTGGGCGGCAACATCGAGGCGGCGCGCCTGTCCGGCGTGAACACCAAGCGCATCATGTTCCTGGCCTACCTGAACATGGCGATCCTGACCTCGATCTCCGCCATGACGGTCATCTCCCGCTTCACCGCGGCCAACGCGGACGCGGGCAAGAACTTCGAGATGGACGCCATCTCCGCCTGCGTGGTGGGCGGCGTGTCCGCCAGCGGCGGCGCGGGCACCGTGCTGGGCATGGTCATCGGCGCGACGCTGATCGGCGTCATCAACCTGGGCATGTTCCAGATCAACCTGGACGCGAACTACCAGAGGGTGGTCAAGGGCTTCGTGCTGCTGGCCGCCGTGGTGTTCGACATACTGTCCAAGAAGCGGGAAAGCTGATTTCCGGCACAAACGATCCAAACCCGTGCGGGGGCGTCGCTGCGACGCCCCCGCTTGTTTGACAATCCTAATGCCATCGTTTATAATATTACCATTCCATACCGACAGAGGCGATACCATGAACGGCGACAGCCAGATCCCCGCCCGCAGCGCCTTTTTCAGCGAAAGCTTCCGGCGGCGCACCCGCTACCAGCTGGTGTTCCTGCTGCTGGTCGCGGCGCTGGCGGTCATCACGGTGCTGAACATCAACACCGGCAGCGTGGCGATACCGGTGGGGGAGATATTCCGGATATTGACCCGCCGGGCCACCGATTCCGCCCAGTACAGCATCATCTGGAAGATCCGCCTGCCCCGCATCGCCATGGCGGCTCTGCTGGGGGGCGGGCTTTCGCTGTCCGGCTTTTTGCTGCAAACCTTCTTCGGCAATCCCATCGCGGGCCCCTTCGTGCTGGGCATCTCCTCCGGCGCGAAGATGATGGTGGCGCTGACGATGATCTATTTCCTGAAATTCTTCAGCCGGGTGTCCTCCTGGGCGCTGATCGTGGCGGCCTTCGCGGGCTCGCTGATGGCGGTGGGCTTCATACTGCTGCTGTCCCGCAGGCTCAAGCACATGGCGGTGCTGCTGGTGGCGGGCATCATGATCGGCTACATCTGCTCGGCGGTGACGGATTTCGTGGTCACCTTTGCCGAGGATTCCGACATCGTCAACCTGCGCGGCTGGTCCCTGGGCAGCTTCTCCGGCATGAGCTGGGAGAACGTGGGCGTGGCGGCGGCGGTGGTGGGCCTGACCGCGATCGCGGCCTTCATGATGGCCAAGCCCATCGGCGCGTACCAGCTGGGCGAGGCCTACGCCCAGAGCATGGGCGTGAACATACGCGCCTTCCGCGTGGCGCTGATCGTGGCCTCCAGCCTGCTCTCCGCCACGGTGACGGCCTTCGCGGGTCCCATATCCTTCGTGGGCATCGCGGTGCCCCACCTGGTCAAGCGGGCGCTGAACACGTCCAGGCCGCTGGTGGTGATCCCGGCGGTGTTCCTGGGCGGCGCGGTGTTCTGCATGGGCTGCGACCTGATCGCCCGCGTGGCCTTCGCTCCCACAGAGCTGAACATCAGCACCGTGACCAGCGTGTTCGGCGCGCCGGTGGTGATCGCCATGATGCTGCGGCAGCGGAAGGGGAGGTAGGCCATGGGCAATTACTATTTCACCACCCGCCAGCTCACCGTGGGCTATGACGGCGTGCCGCTGATCCGGGACATCACCATAGACGTCGAGCAGGGCGAGATCGTCACGCTGATCGGCCCCAACGGCTCCGGCAAATCCACGATCCTCAAGAGCATCACCCGCCAGCTGCGCATGCTGGGCGGCCAGGTGTTCATCGCGTCGGAGGAGCTGAAGAAGCTGACCCACAGGGCGCTGTCCACGAAGATGGCCGTGGTGCTGACCGAGCGCATGAAGCCGGAGCTGATGACCTGCCGGGACATCGTGGCCACGGGCCGCTATCCCTACACCGGGCGGCTGGGCATACTCTCCCCGGCGGACGAGGCCAAGGTGGAATCAGCCATGGAGGCGGTGCACGCGCTGGACCTGGCGAACCGGGACTTCAACGCCATCAGCGACGGCCAGCGCCAGCGGGTGCTGCTGGCCCGGGCCATCTGCCAGGAGCCGGAGATCATCATACTGGACGAGCCGACCTCGTTCCTGGACATCCGGCACAAGCTGCAGCTGCTGAGCATACTGCGGGGCATGGCGAAGCAGAAGGGCATCACCGTGATCATGTCGCTGCACGAGATCGACCTGGCCCAGAAGATCTCCGACAGGATCCTCTGCGTGCGGGGGGACCACGTGGCCCTCAGCGGCACGCCGGAGGCGGTATTTGAGGAGTCGGCCATACGGCGGCTGTACGACATCGACCAGGGCTACTTCGACCCGATGTTCGGCAGCATCGAGCTGCCCCGGCCCGAGGGCGAGCCGCGCACGCTGGTGCTGTCCGCCTGCGGCACGGGCATACCGGTGTACCGCGCGCTGCAAAAGCGGGGAGAGCCCTTTGCCGCGGCCATACTCTACACCAACGACGTGGACTACCGGCTGGCGCGGCTGCTGGCCACGGAGGTCGTGGAGGCGCAGCCCTTCATGCCCATCCCCGACGCCGCCTTCGAGCACGCCATGGAGCTGGTGCGGCGCTGCGACCGCGTCATCGACGCCGGCGTCGCCATCGGCGAGACGAACGCGCGGATGCGGGAGATATTGGAGGCGGCAAAGAAAAAATGATTTGCGGGACGCAAATCATTTTCTCGGAACGATCAGAATGCAACAGGCGCTTTGCCTGTTGCATTTTGACTATAACAGCGCCTCCAGCGCCTTCAGCGCCACCGGGATCAGCGTGTCGTCGAACTCGAAGGCGTCGGTGTGCAGCCCGGGCCAATCCTCGCCCGCGCCGATGCCGAAGTAGAACGCGGGCACGCGCTTTGTGTACCAGCCGAAGTCCTCGGACCATCGCATGGGCTCGTCGAGCTCCAGCGTGGACAGCCCGGCCTTGCGGAAGCGGGCGAGGGCGTCGTCGTACAGGGCGTCGTCGTTGGTGGTGTCGGGGAACACGTCCCGCAGCTCGAAGTCGCAGCGCATGCCCAGCGCCTCGCAGCCCGCGCGCGCGCAGGTTTCGATGTCGCAGATCAGCGCGTCGATGTCCGCCTTGCGATGGCCCCGCAGCGTCTGGTTCAGCTGCCCCTCGGAGGCGGACAGGCCGAAGTTCTCGCCGCCCGCAAGCAGGCCGATCAGCGTGCGCATCAGCAGCCGGTCGTCCCCCGCCAGTATGTCGCGGATCATGCCGGGGGTCTCCAGCGCCAGTCCGCTGAGCAGCTCGATGGGGTTCGCGCCGTCGTCGGGATAGGCCGCGTGGGCGGGGCGGCCCACGACGCGCACCACGTGGCCGCAGGAGGCGCAGGCGAAGCAGCCCCGGCGGGTCAGCACCGCGCCCTTGGGGAAGCCTGGGATGTTGTGCAGCGCGTACAGCGCGGCAAGCCCCGCCAGGCCCGGCCAGGTCTCGCAGATGCGCTTCGCGCCCTCGCCGGTCTCCTCGGCGCACTGGAAGATCAGCCGCACGTTTTTGCCGAGCCGACGTCCCTCCAGCAGCAGCCCCAGCCCGCACAGCACGGCGCTGTGGCCGTCGTGCCCGCACCCGTGCCGAGCATCGCACGCCGTCCCCTCCACGGGGATGGCGTCCATGTCCGCCCGGAAGCCCAGGGTGGGCAGGCCGTCGCCCTCCCAATGGGTGGCCAGCAGCCATCCGCCCATGTCCTCCACGCGCAGCGACGTGTTTTCCTCCAGGAACGCCCGCAGCGTCGCCATCGTGCGCGCCTCGCAGCCCGAGCGCTCCGGGCAGGCGTGCAGCGCGTGCCGCAATTCCACGATTTTTTCAAGCTGAGTTACATTCAGCATAGCAAATCCCTCCGCCGTGAAGATGAACCACGTCCATTCTATCACAACGGAGGGAAAATGTAAATTGCAATGCGCCTGCGCGACGGTACGCGAATGGACGCTGCGGTTCGGACGAAAGCCTTCCCCTTCAGGGGAAGGTGGACCAGCCGCAGGCTGGGACGGAAGAGGTCGCCGCCCGCAAGGCCCAACGATGCGCTTCGTACAGGGCGGGCGCCGCATCGGCGCCCCTACGGCCTTGTTCCGTGTCCTCCTAATCCCTAATCCCTGGTCCCTAATCCCTAATCCCTAGTCCCTAGTCCCTAATCCCTGGTCCCTAATCCCTCACCGTCCCGCCTTCAGCACGCCCTGGCTGTAGCGGGTGTTCAGCAGCTCCCGAACCCGGTCCATGCACAGCTGCATGTTGCTCCGGGCCAGGTCGGTGGAGGTGTTGTTGCGATAGGCGGTCTCGTAGCCGGTGAACGCGCTGGTCAGGCTCTCGATGTCGGCTTCGGTCAACACCGCGTAGCGCTGGCCGTAGGTCTGCGCCAGCAGGTTGTTCAGCGTGACCGAGGCGATGTAGTAGTCCCGCATCTGGGGCAGTATGGCGTTCTTCACATCCGTGTTGGGCACGGAGGTCATGTCGAAGGTCTGCATCAAAATGTACAGGTTCGAATAGAGCGCCTCGCCGGCGCGGTTGCGTGCGGTCGTGTAATCGCGTTGTATATTCGATCGCATATTGATGGATATGCAGAGCGCGATGATCAGCGCGGCCATCAGGGCCAGCGCCGTGAGCACAATCGCCTTTTTTCGCGCGCTGAGCGCCGAAAAAGCGCGAATTCCCGCCCTTACGTTTTCCATGGATTTCTACCCTCCCGGTGATTGGTTATAGTAGATTATATGTGCCTCGGTGGATGTATATGCATTGCATATGTAAATAAATATACGACATTTTTCCTGCAAATTCCTGCGTTATATTGTGAAAATAAATGCATATATGCAAGGAATATTCAGCTGCATATTACTTTTTTTATGCATGAAAGAAATATTCGGACATAATTCGGCCGCATTGCCGCCGCAATTGTCCCCGGGGCCACCGGCAGGCGCGGCGGCTTTCCCACCGCGGAATCGACCAGATTTAACGCCAGCGAATTTGACGCCCGTGGCGTTTTATGCTATATTTAAGCTGTATGCGCGGGGTCTGCCCGCGCGGGACTCAAAACGCGATATTTGAAAGGAATGAATGACAATGAGCCAGCTGAAAGGCGCTTGCATCATCGGTCAGTCCGGCGGCCCCAGCGCCGTCATCAACGCTTCCGCTTATGGCGCGATCAAGACCGCCCTGGAGAATCCGGACATCACCCAGGTCCTGGGCGCGCTGCACGGCATCAAGGGCGTGCTGGACGACGACCTGATCGACATGGGCAAGGAAGATCCCAAGGAGCTTGCCTACATGAAGTACACCCCGTCCTCCGCGCTGGGTTCCTGCCGCTATAAGCTGGCCGACCCCGATGTGGACGACACCGACTACAAGCGCATCCTGGAGATCTTCAAGAAGTACAACGTGCGCTACTTCTTCTACAACGGCGGCAACGACAGCATGGACACCTGCAACAAGATCAGCAAGTTCATGCTGAAGAACGGCTATGAGTGCCGCGTGATGGGCATCCCGAAGACCATCGACAACGACCTGTACGGCACCGACCATTGCCCCGGCTTCGCCTCCGCGGCCAAGTACATCGCCACCTCTGTCATGGAAGTGTATCGCGATTCCACCGTGTACGACACCGGCATGATCACCGTCATCGAGTGCATGGGCCGTCACGCGGGCTGGCTGACCGCCGCCGCGGCGCTGGCCAACTACGCCGGGGACGGCGCGGACCTGATCTACCTGCCGGAGAAGGACTTCGACCTGGACGCCTTCACCGAGAAGGTCAAGTCCATCTATGAGAAGCAGAAGAAGTGCCTGGTCGTCGTGTCCGAGGGCATCCACGACAAGGACGGCAAGTTCATCAGCGAGTACGGCAGCGCCAACGCCGCCAAGGACGCCTTCGGCCACACCCAGCTGGGCGGCCTGGCCTCCTTCCTGGCCAACCACATGAAGGCTGCCACCGGCGCGAAGGTGCGCGGCATCGAGCTGAGCCTGCTGCAGCGCTGCGCGGCCCACTGCGCCTCCCAGACCGACATCGAGGAGTCCTTCTCCGCCGGCAAGGCCGCGGTCGAGAACGCCGTCGCCGGCATCACCGACAAGATGGTGGGCTTCGAGCGCGCCTATGAGGACGGCAAGTACGTCTGCAAGATCAAGCTGTTCGAGCTGACCGACGTCGCCAACACCGAGAAGAAGGTTCCCGTCGAGTGGATCAACGCCACCGGCGACGGCCTGACCCAGGACTTCATCGACTATGCGCTGCCGCTGATCCAGGGCGAGACCCAGCTGCCCAAGGAGAACAGCCTGCCCCGCTTCGTCCACCTGGCGAAGGTGAAGGCGCAGCCCATCGCGTAAGCCGATCACCACCAAAGGACCCCGTTGCGCAACGGGGTCCTTTGCTCAATTATACCGAGAGGAGCCCCACCCCCGCAAGCGGGCCCCCTCCCCATTGCGATGGGGAGGCTTTTGGGTCGCGGAGGTCCGATGTTGCTTCCCCACCGCAGTGGGGAAGTGGCCCGAAGGGCCGATGGGGCTCCCCGTTGCCCTCAGGGCAATTCCATTCTCAAGGGAGGAAACGCCATGCCTGCCATTCGCCCCGCAATCCCCTCCGACTGGCCCTTCTGGCGATCCCTGGACGGCCACATCTCCCAGGAGCTGTTCCTGCGCAAGGCGGCGGCGGGGGAGTGCTACGTGGCGCTGGAGGACGGCGCGCCCGCGGGCCTTCTGCGCTGGAACCTGTTCTGGGACGCCGTGCCCTTCTGCACGCTGCTGTACGTCGACGCCGCCCACCGGGGCGGGGGACTGGGCCGGGCGCTGATGCGGCGCTGGGAGGACGACATGCGCGCGGCGGGCCACGGCATGGTCATGACCTCCACCCAGGTGGACGAGACCGCCCAGCACTTCTACCGTAAGCTGGGCTACGCCGACGCGGGCGGCTTCACGGTGACGGTTCCCGGCTATGAGCAGCCGCTGGAGCTGGTGATGACCAAGGACATACGGAGGACCTCATGAAATACCGCTTCATCGACATGGACCGCTATCCCCGACGGGCCCACTTCGACTACTTCCGCTCGCTGCAAAGCCCGATGCTGGGCGTCACCGCAGACGTGGACGTGACGGCGCTGCGGGCGTTCTGCAAGGCGGAGGGCTGTTCCTTCTACCTGGCGTTCATGCGCGTGGCGGCCCGGGCGGCCAACGCCGTGCCCCAGCTGCGCCAGCGCATACGGGACGGGGCCATCGTGGAGTACGACGCCTGCGGCACCAGCCACGTGGAGCTGCGGGAGGACGGCACCTACGGCTATTGCACCCTCTACCACGACATGCCCTGGGCGGAATACCTGCCTTATGCCGAGGCGCGGCGGCAGGCCTGCCGCCGGGAGGCCTCCATCGAGGAGGACGACGACGTGGAGGGGCTGTACTTCGTCACGTCGCTGCCCTGGCTCAAATACACCCAGCTCGTCCAGCCCACCGCCGGCGGGGACGAATCCAACCCCCGGATCTCCTGGGGCAAATACGAGCAGGACTTCCGCGGGCGGCTGATGATGCCCGTGACGCTGCTGGCCCACCACGGCCTGGTGGACGGCCTCCAGGCGGCCCATTTCTTCGGGAACATCGGCGCGGAGATCGCGCGACTGACCGGAAATGAATGAATATGAATGAACAGGATCCCGCGGACAATGCCCGCGGGACATTTTTATTACAAAAAACATACTTTTTGCCAACTTTGCCGTGACAAATCCTTGCGAATACCGTTCGATCGCACATAAATGAACGATTATTCTTGACAGGTTGCTCAATATCGCGTTATAATAGTTTATATTGAATGAGACTGTCGGGCGAATTAAAGCCCGGAGCGGAACGGAGGCGGAAAGATGCCGGGTTCGGAATACATACTGGAGATGAACGGGATCACCAAGATCTTCCCGGGCGTCAAGGCGCTGGACAACGTGCATTTCAACCTGAAGGCGGGGGAGATACACGCGCTGGTGGGCGAAAACGGCGCCGGAAAATCCACGTTCATCAAGACGCTGACCGGCGTGCACCAGCCGGACGGCGGCGAGATCATACTGAACGGTGAAAAGGTGGTCATGACCGACCCCATCACCGCCCAGGAGCGGGGCATCGCGGCCATCTACCAGCACGCGGCCTCCTATCCCGACCTGTCCGTGGCGGAAAACATATTCATCGGCCACGAATTCAAGATCGGCCCCTTCATCGACTGGCCGAAGATGAACCGCGAGGCGAAGAAGCTGCTGGATTCCATCGACGCGAACCTCAGCCCCACGGCCTCTGTGGGCTCGCTGACCGTCGGCCAGCAGCAGCTGGTGGAGATCGCCAAGGCGCTGTCGATGAACGCCAAGATACTGATCATGGACGAGCCCACGGCCTCCCTGTCCCAGCGCGAGGCCGAGGACCTGTATGCCATCGCCCGCCGCCTGCGGGACCAGGGCGTGGGCATCATACTGATCTCCCACAGGTTCGAGGATATCTTCGGCCTGGCGGACCGGGTGACCGTGTTCCGCGACGCCCAGTACATCGGCTCCTGGCTGCTCAGCGAGGTGGACCAGCCCTTCCTGGTGCACCACATGGTGGGCCGCGAGATCACCCAGCTGTTCCCGAAGAAGCAGACCAAGGTGGGCGCGGAGCTTTTGAAGCTGGAAAACCTGACCCGCACGGGCTTTTACCGCGACATCAACATGACGGTGCGCTCCGGCGAGATCGTGGGCCTGACCGGCCTGGTGGGCGCGGGCCGCACGGAGGTCATGGAATCGGTGTTCGGCGTCACCAGGCCCGATTCCGGCAAGATCATATTCAAGGGCGAGGAGGTCCACGACCAGACGCCCACCCAGATGATGGCCCGGGGCCTGGGCATGCTGCCCGAGAACCGTCAGAAGGAGGGCCTGCTGCTCTCCTGGTCCATCAACCACAACATCTCCCTGTCGGTGATGGACAAGTGCCAGAACGGCATATTCATCAACCGCGGCAAGGAATACGAGCTGTCCAACCGCATGAAGGACCTGTTGGCCATCAAGGCCCCCACCACGGACACCCACACCGGCGCGCTCTCCGGCGGCAACCAGCAAAAGGTGGTCGTCGCCAAGCAGCTGGCGGCGGAGCCCCAGGTGATCATACTGGACGAGCCCACCAAGGGCGTGGACGTGGGCTCCAAGGCGGCCATCTATGAGATCATGTCCGACCTGGCCAGCCAGGGCCTGGGCATACTGATGATCTCCTCGGAGCTGCCGGAGGTCATCAACATGTCCGACCGCATCTATGTGATGAGCGAGGGCAAGGTGACAAAGGAATTCACCGACACCAAGGGCCTGACCCAGGACGACATACTGCACGCGGCCATGCCGCAGAAGAAGTGAGGGGGGATAGGGAAGATGCAGACGAAGAAAGAGCGCAAGCCGATCTATTCCATACTGATCGAGCATCGTGAAATTCCCCTGCTGGCGGTGCTGGCGCTGCTGCTGATCGTGGTCAGCATCCGGGTGCCCGGCTATGTGGGCAAGAGCTGGCTGAACGTATTGAAGAACGGCTCCATCAACATGGTCATGTGCTGCGGCATGCTGTGCGTGCTGCTGATCGGCTCCATCGACATCTCCATCACCGCCATACTGGCCTTCGCCGGCGCGGTGGCGGGCAAGCTGATGAGCACCGGGGCGATACAATCCACACTCGTGATGTTCCTGTTGGGCATCGCCATCGGCGCGGTGGTCGGCGCGATCAACGGCGTGCTGATGAGCTACGGGCGCGTCATCGCGCTGATCGTCACGCTGTCCACCAGCTACATCGTCCGGGCGCTGATCCCCATGGAATGGCTGCTGGGCATGAACAAGATCAACCCGACCCAGCTGACCCAAGGCTTCAAGGACAGCCTGATCAACCATTCCTTCCTGGGCCTGCCCTTCCTGGTGTGGCTGGCGATACTGGTGGTGGTGCTCACCGGCCTGTTTTTGAAGTACACCCGCACGGGGCGCAACCTGTACGCCGTCGGCTCCAACGCCGAGGCGGCCCAGATGCGCGGCGTGCCGATCAACCGCATCCGCGTGCTGGCCCACACCATCTGCGGCGCGACCGCGGGCCTGGCGGGCATCATGTGGCTGGCCTTCTACGCCGCCATTGAAAAGGGCTCGGCCCTGGGCGACGAGATGTTCACCATCGCGGCCTGCGTGCTGGGCGGCGTGTCGGTCACCGGCGGCTATGGCAAGATCTCCGGCGTGGTCATCGGCGCGGTGATGATCGCCACCATCGACAGCGCCATCCCCCAGATGGGCATCGGCAATTCCATGATCACCGAGTTCATCAAGGGCATACTGCTGCTGGTGGCCATACTGCTGAACGTCATACTGCAGCGCGTGGCCGAGCGGCAGGACCTGGCAAGGAGGAATATCTGATGCAGAAGCTGAAATCATTTCTGAAAAGCTGGGAATTCTTCCTCATCATACTGCTGGTCGTGATGTGCGCGGTGTTCAAGATCACCGACGCTTCCCGCATCGCCGCCGGCGCGCAGAAGAAGCCGATATTCTACTTCGCCAACGTGCTGCGCAGCATGCGGCCCTACTTCCTGTACAGCTTCATGACGCTGGGCATGATGCTGATCCTGGCCATGGGCGACATCGACATCTCCGTGGGCGCCATCGGCACGCTGAGCGTGGTGACGCTGGGCGTGACCTACAACAAGCTGGCGGGCGCCAGCGAGAACGGCAGCCCCATGGCGCTGGTCGTGGCGCTGCTGGCCTGCCTGCTGGTGGGCAGCCTGTGCGGCGCGCTGAACGGCTTTCTGATCACGCGCTTCAAGGAGCTCTTCCCGATGATCATCACGCTGGCGACCCAGCTGTTCTTCCGCGGGTTCAGCTATCTGCTGATCGGCGGTGATACGCTGACCTTCAAGGACCCCACCTTCAAGTCCCTGAGCAACCTGAACCAGCTGCTGAAGATCGGCGAGCTGCAAATTCCGATTTCAATACCGATCTACCTCGTATTGGCCGTGGTGTTCTATTTCTGGCTGCACCAGACCGGCAACGGCCGCAAGATATTCGCCATCGGCACCAACGCCGCCGCCACCTATTATTCCGGCGTGCGGGTGGACATGATCAAGTTCTGGTGCTTCGTGATCGCGGGCTTCATGAGCGCGCTGACCGGCATATTCTTCGTGGGCAATTCGTCCTCCTCCGTCAAGGCGGACATCATGGACGGCTACCACATGTATGCCATCGCGGCGGCGGTGCTGGGCGGCTTCTCCACCGACGGCGGCAAGGGCAGCGTCATCGGCGCGACCCTCTCGCTGGTCATATTCGGCGTGGTGAAGTTCGGCCTGGGCACGCTGTTCGGCTTCCCGGATTCCGCGGTCAACCTCTCCGTCGGCGTGATACTGATCCTCTCCGTGTTGGTGCCCAACCTGGTGGAGGACATCCAGAACAAGCGCAAGGTCGCCAAGCGCCGCGCGGAGACGGCGAAGCTCAACGCTGCGAAAGCGTAACTGAGATTACTGCCGGGTATGAACCCGGAGTAAAATAAAAGGAGGGCTCTCGTTCTGGCTCTGATGCTGGTGTTCAGCGTCGCCGCGTTCGCCGAGAAGGCTGGCGAAGGCATCACCATCGGCGTCGTCTACAAGCAGTCCGGCAACGCCTACTTCCAGGCCGGTGTCACCGGCTTCGAGAAGGCCGCCGAGGAGCTCGGCTTTGAGTTCATGCACGACGGTCCCGACGACGGTTCCTCCGACGGCCAGATCCGCATCATCGAGAACTACATCGCCCAGGGCGTGGATGCGCTGTGCATTTCCGCGAACGACCCCGCCGCGCTGGTGGACGTCTGCAACGAAGCCCGCGACGCCGGCATCAAGGTCATCTCCTGGGACGCCAAGGTTGACGCCGAAGGCCGCGACCTGGATGTCGAGCCCGCCTCTGCGCAGGTGATCGGCGTGACCCAGCTGGATTCCCTGGTGAACAGCATCGGCGGCGAAGGCCAGATCGCCATCCTGTCCGCCATGGCCACCGCTCCCAACCAGAATCTGTGGATCTCCTTCATCGAGGAGGCCCTGAATTCCGGCGACGAGAAGTATGCCAACATCGAGTACGTCGGCACCGTGTACGGCGATGACGAGTACACCAAGTCCTTCAACGAGACCCAGGGCCTGCTGGACAAGTACCCGGATCTGAAGGGCATCATCGTTCCCACCACCGTGGGCGGCCCCGCCGTCTGCAAGTGCATCCAGGACGCCGGCCGCGACGTGAAGGTCACCGGCCTGACCCTGGCCTCCGACATGAAGGAGTTCATCGACGCGGGCATCGCGGATGAGACCTTCCTGTGGAACCCCATCGAGCTGGGCTACGCCTCCTCCTACGCGGCTGTCGCGATGGTCAAGGGCGAGTTCGAAGGCGCTGTGGGCGACAAGATCGAGTGCGGCGAGCTGGGCGAGCTGGAAGTCACCGAGTCTGACGACGGCGGCTCCATCCTGTTCCTGAACAAGCTGAACTCCTTCACCAAGGACACCGTTGACGCCTGGGTGGACATCCTGTAATTCAAGCACCGTTGAATTCAAAACCCCCGCGGGCATGCAGCCCGCGGGGGTTTTTCGGTGGGGGATTCATCGCTCCGCCCGGCCTTTGGCCGGGCGGAGCGATGAATCTACATACTTATTCAAACCACTTCTTCGGCAGGTACGCCCGCTGGTTCTCCAGCATGTCGTCGAACAACTTCTGGCCGTCCTTCGCGGTGACGAAGGCCATCTGCGGGTCGTTCATGAAGGTGGTGAAGCCCAGCTTCCTGTCGCAGCTCAGCGCGGCGGTCAGCGTGTTCTCCTGGTTGTAGATGTGCCGCGCCACCAGCGGCAGTATGTTCGCGGGCATGGCCCCGGCGAACACCGGCTCGATGCGGTTCATGCCGAACAGCGCGTTGGTCTCCACCACGCTGCCCAGGGGCAGGTTGGGGATCTGGCCCCGGTTGGGGATGTTGACGTTGGACACCAGGTCGCCCAGGCCGATCACGGCCTTCAGCAGCAGGTGCCCCTCCTCGCCGGAGGGCTTCAGCGTCAGCTGCTCCGCGCCGCTGATCAGGTCGTCGGAGCGCTTCATGCGGTCGCCCAGGTCCTTCACGCGCCAGTCCACCGAGGTCAGCTGGTACTTCCACGCCCGCACGGTTTCCGGGTCCCGGGTGTACCAGGGCGCGGTGAACTCCGCCAGGTGGCGGTCGCCCGCGGCGGCGATGGCGCCGTAGCGGCGGAACAGGTCGAACTTCACCCGATGGGCGCAGTTGAAGTGGCTGTTCATCCAGTTATTGTCGCCGCCCTCGTCGAAGCCGCTCTCATAGTATTTGTCCGCGAACTGCGCGTACAGCGGCATCAGGTCCATGCCCTTGTAGCTGGCCCGGGTGAGCCAGGTGAAGTGGTTGATGCCGGTGACGGTGGTGTACAGCTCCTGCCGGGTGACGCCGGGAATGCCGCACTCCTTGTCCAGCATGGCGCACAGCAGCTTCTGGGTACCGAACACCTCGTGGCAGCAGCCGAAGGCCTTGACCTGGGGGAACACGTGGTACAGCGTGCGCACACACAGGCTCATGGGGTTGGTGTAGTTGATGACCCAGGCCTCGGGGGCGTAGGCCTTGATGGCCTCGCCGATCTCCACGTACATGGGGATGGTGCGCATGGCCCGCATGAAGCCGCCTGCGCCCACGGTGTCGCCCACGGGCTGCCAGACGCCCACGCGCTCCGGCAGGTGCACGTCACTGCGCATCTCCTCGAAGGTGCCGGGGAGTATGGAGATCACCACGAAGTCCGCGCCGGTCAGCGCGTCCTTCAGGGAATCGGAGATTTCATACTGCCAGCGGGAGACCGCGTCCGGATGGGCGCTGATCTTGCCGCCGATGATCTCGTTGCGCTTGGCGGCGTCGCGGTCGATGTCGTACAGCCGCACGGTGCCGCACATGCTCTCATCCATCGCCAGGTCCATCATGAAGCCCCAGGCCCAGCCGCGGGACCCGCCGCCGATGTAGGCCACCGTCAATTCCCGGGCGCGCTTTTCCATATCGTTCAATGCCATGACCTCCTGTATATTGCGTATTTTGTCCCAATAACAGCCGGAAATATTCTATCACAGTCACGGGGGATTATCAAGCGGGGGAGGGCAAAAATAACGCCAGCCAGAGGGCCTGGCAGGCGTTATTCGGGGTTATGCGCTCTGGCGCTCGAACAGCCTGGACGCGCCCTTCACCATGAACACGGTGCCGACGATGGTGATGGCGGTCTCGGGCAGCATGAAGTTGCCGTTGTACACCAGGCTGTACAGCCACAGCGGCATGTTCGCGGCCCACTCGTAGTAGGACTGATAGCTGCCCCAGATCAGTATGCCGGACAGCCAGCTGCACACAAACCGGAGCAGGCAGACCACGGCGGTGCCCACGATGATGCCCACCAGCCGGTTCTTGAAGGGCTTGCCGATGGCGTCCGCCAGGCCCAGCGCGGTGAAGGCGAGTATGTAGTCCAGCAGTATGCAGCCGATCTGGCTGAGCAGCGTGGCGCAATAGCCCACGTTGTTGAAGCCCAGCACCAGCTGCAGCACGCTGTGCACAAAGGCGGTCAGCACGCCCCAGCGCGTGCCGTGGCGGAAGCTCATCAGTATGATGGGCATCATCGACAGCAGCGTGACGCTGCCGCCGAAGGGCATTTCAAAGACCTTGATCATGGACAGTATCGTGGCCAGCGCGATCATCAGCGCGCCCTCCACCATGATGCGGGTGTTGGAAAAGGATTTGTTCATACGGGGTTCCTCCTGTTGTGATATTGCGCATGAAACAAAGAAAACCTGCCTTGCAAAGCAAAGCAGGTGCGACACATAAGTTTTCGATTGCCAAACTCCCTACGCCGGCATTGCCCGGATCAGGTTAAAGGGTTTATACGCTCCGCGTAAATCTCAGCTCTATGCTCCCCTGTTTTGCGCAGTTATTATTTTATAGGGTTCCTGTGTCCCTGTCAAGCGCGCTATGTTAATTTCAACCATTCGCGGGACAGACGTGTGCTGTTTCGATCTCCCTTGCTGCGCGACACTCCGACTGATGCCTATTGCCTATTGCCTAATGCCTGTAGATCCTGTACCACTCCGCGGTAAAGCCGCCGTCCGCGTCCCGCAGCACCAGCGGCGGCAGCCAGTGCAGCCCCTCGCCGCCCTGCTTGACGCCCTCCAGCAGCACGTACTTCGGCGCGCGGCCCGCCACGCCGTGCACGGTGCGGATGCGCTTGGGGGCGATGCCCGCGTCGTCCATGGCCCGCATCAGCTCATAGGCCCTGGGGGCGGGATAGACGGCGCAGAAGCGCCCGCCGTTCTTCAGCAGCATCCCGGCGGCCCGGGCCACGTCCCCGGGGGTCAGATCGCCCTCGTGGCGGGCGAGGCGCTTGGCCTCGCTCAGGCTCTCCAGCGCCGCGCCGCTGCGCCCGTAGGGGGGATTGCACACCGCCAGGGAGAATCGCCCTGCGCCCAGCGTGCGCCAGGCCTCGCGCATGTCCAGGGCGTGCACCCGCACCCGCGCTCCAAGGGCGTTCAGCGCCACGCTGCGGGCGGCCATGTCGGCGATGTCCGCTTGCAGCTCCACTGCGTCCACCTCCATGGCTGGCTGGTGGCCCGCCATCAGCAGCGCGATGGCCCCCGTGCCGCAGCCCAGGTCCACGGCCCGCTCGCCCCGCCGCGGCGCGGCGAAGTCCGCCAGCAGCACGCTGTCGGTGCCGAAGCGAAAGGCGTCGGGCCGCTGGATGATCTTCAGCCCTTCGCACTGCAGATCGTCCAGGCGCTCGCCGGGAAGAAGCCCGAATGTAGTATTACTGTCCATAAAACACCAGCTTCCGGGGGTATTGGGGGCGGAGCGCCCCGATATTGAATCGTCCCCGGCGCCTTTTTATTTCGCGTCCCAGCAATAGATCGTCGCGCCCTCCATCTGGTCCATGAAGCCCAGCTCGGCCCAGCCGCCGCTCTCGGAGGTGCCGATGATCATGCCGTCGCCCGCGCCGATGGCCAGCACCATGGTGACCGCGTCGGCGGAGGCGCTCTGGAAGGCCACGATGTCGCCCGGCTCCACCGCCTCCACGGTCTCCACCTGCCGGTCCGCCATGCGGATCAGGTCCTCGGGGAACGTGACGGGCAGGCCCGCCGCGACGCACACATACTGCACGAAGGCGAAGCCCGGGTACAGCTCGTCGTCCGCCGTGCCGAAGGAGGAGCCCACCAGGCTCCGGGCCAGCGCGGCGATCTCGGCCTGGCTGGCCTCGTCGGCGGCGTCCAGGATCAGCGTGAACCGGGCCTGCACGATGCCGTCCAGCATGGACGCGGCGGAATCCGCCATCAGCCGGGACTGGGTCTCCGGGTCCAGCACGCCGGAGGGCTCCAGGCTGGTGGCCATCTGGAACAGCCGCACGGCGGTCTCGGTGGTGAAGCCGAATTCGCCGGTGATGTCGTGATCGAAGAAGCCCAGCGCGTTCAGGCGCTCCTGGGCGGCCAGCACGCCGTCGCCGTAATCGCCGATCTGCAGCGCGTCGCTCCTGTGGGGCGACACCGCCGCGCCGGAATAGAGCGCCGCCCAGGTGGCGGCGTCCGCCTGCCCGGTGGCCTCCAGCCGGTTGTCCCGCTGGAAGTCCAGCACGGCCTGCCGGGTCAGCTCGCCGTAGCTGGCGGTGCAGCTGCCGCTGAAATAGCCCATCTGGCCCAGCCGCCGCTGCAGCACATACACGTTCAGCCCGGAATCGCCCTCCCCGGCGACCATCTCGGCCAGGAAGGCGGGCCAGGTGATGGGGGAATCGGCCATCAGCCGCATCAGCGTCGCGCCGTCGGCCACGCCGGTGACGGGCAGCCCGTTCACCATCTGGAAGCTCTCCACCGCCTGCCGGGTGGCGTCGCTGAAGCTGCCGTCCGGCTCGCCGGAGAAATAGCCGTATTCCTTCAGCCTGCGCTGCATCACCAGCACGTCGTTGCTGACGCTGCCCTTCTCCAGCGGCGTCATCTGGGCGTAGGCATTGGCAAAGCGGGTCAGGTAGTCCTGCCGGGACACGGCGTCCGCGCTGTTCAGGCGCTCCATCGTGGTCTCGTCCGCCGCGCCGGTGACCTCCAGCCCGTTGGCCTGCTGGAAGCTCTCCAGGGCGGAGCGGGTCTCCGCGTCGTAGGTGGCGTCGCTCTCGGAGCTGAAATAGCCCAGCTCGGACAGCCGGTTCTCCAGCAGCACCACCTCGTCGGAGGTCATGTCCATGGGCCGGTCCGCCTCCTGGCCGTCCGCCAGCGCGCCCAGCGGCATCGCCGCGCTCATAAACAGCGCCGCGCCCAGCAGCGCGATCTTCCTTATGTGTCTCATGGCGCTCCTTTCCGCGCGACGCGGGGTCAATCGGGCTTCTTCAGGAATTTCACGGGCGCAAAGCCCCGCTGGCCGTCGCACTCCACATAGGCGCTGAGGCTGTCGTAGGCGTACACGTGCACCGGCTGCCCGACGTCCAGCTCCGCCACGACCGCGCCGGTGAGGTCGGCCCGCTGGTAGAGCGACAGCCGCGCCGCGGTGACGGCCTCGGCCTCGGTGTAATGGACGTCCGTCCCGGCCTTCGGGGCGATGTCGGCGGGCAGCTCCAGCGCCTCCACGCGCATGAAGCCGGTCACGCCGTCCACGCGCACGCAGGCCCACACGCCGTTGTACGCGCCCAGCTGAACGGTGTCGTCCTGTCGGAGCAGCGTCAGCGGCTCAGAGGCGGCGTCCCAGGTGGGATACATCGGCGCGCCGTCCAGCACCACGGTGGCGTACTGGGTGCCCTTTATGACGGTGATGCTGCCGCCCTCGACCTGCTCCGCCTCGGGGGCGTCGGGGTCGGCGTCGGTCAGCCCGCTGAGCAGCGCGAAGCCGGTCACGCCGTCCACGCGCACGCAGGCCCACTTTTCATTGTAAGCGCCCAGGCGCACCCTGTCGCCCCGCTGCAGCGTGGCCAGCACCCGGGATTCGGTGGAATAGCTCTCGAACAGCGACAGCGCGTCCGCGGCGACCCAGCGATAGGGCTTGTCCTTGAGCACGGTGACCGCGCCGCCGTCGATCCCGCCCTCCGCCGCCGGCTCGGGCTGGCGCACGGCGGAGAGCCCGCTGAGCTTCATGTAGCCCGTCTCGCCGCCATCGGTGCGGACGTAGGCCCAGGCGTCGTTGTAGGCCAGTATGCGCACCCGGTCGTCC
The DNA here is from genome assembly GCA_900317565.1 of uncultured Eubacteriales bacterium. Classification (GTDB taxonomy): domain Bacteria; phylum Bacillota; class Clostridia; order Christensenellales; family Aristaeellaceae; genus UBA2862. Next base: position 11,008 of record ONHI01000071.1, on the reverse strand, counting down.
CGCGCCAGCGTCAGCCGCGGGGCCACGGAGTCGTCGGCGTTCACATACAGCCCGGCGTCGCCGGTCAGCAGCCCGTACATGTCCTCCGGCGCGGTGACGATGCCGTCCCCATCGGATTCCCCTTCCCCGGCCAGCGTCAGCGCGTCCCGGGGGATGAAGCCCTGCACGTCCGACTCGGTGGTGATCATTGCCCAGGCGTCGGTGTAGGCGTTCAGCCGCACCGCCGTGTCGCCGGACAGCGCGTCCAGCGCCTTTGCGGTGTCCACGGGCAGCTGCAGCACGTCCACGGCGCGGCTGACCCGGGCCACGGTGTCGTCCTTCACCTGGGCGGCGGTGACGCCCGCCAGCTCGAAGGCGGTCAGTCCCTCCGCGCGGATGAAGCCGTACAGCCCGCCGCTGCCCACGGTGGCCCAATCGCCCTGCACGGCGTAGACCTGCACCGTCGCGCCGGCGGGCAGCGTGGTCAGCGCCTTGCCGCCGTCATCGGCCCGGTCGTACAGCCGGGATTTCTGGCTCAGCCGCGCGCGGGCGATGGGATCGGCCTCGGGGGCCGCCGCATCCTCTGGCGCGGCGCTGTCCCGCGTGGCGTCCTCCAGGCTCACCTGGCGCAGCGCGGTGCCGGGATAGTAGTAGCTGAGTATATCCGCGCAGCCCAGGCCCTTGCGCGCCATGACCTGCGCGCCGCGCTGGCTCATGCCCACGCCGCTGCCGCTGCGCCGGAAGGTGATCTCATAGCCCCTGTCGGTCTCGCTGACCCACACGGTCTCGTTGTCGGATTCGTTGATGCCCAGGTCGTACCAGCGCTCGATGCCGCCGTAGGTGGGCACGGCCACGGTGACCTGCTCCTGGCGGACCTCGCCCGCGGGCGTCCTGCCGGTGATGTCCAGCAGCAGCGCCAGCGTGGCGCACAGCCGGCTGGGGGATTCATAGCGGGCGTCCTCGGCCCACGCGCCGTCGATGCCGTTGATCTGCACGTCGGCGGGATCGTCGCTCAGGCCCATCCTTTCCAGCTCCCCGGCCATGCCCGCGATCAGCGCGTCCACCAGCTCGATCCGCAGCTCGGCGGCGTCCTTGCGCAGCAGTGCCGTCTTCTTCGGGCCCGCGCCCTCCAGGTCGTAGGGGTCGTCCATCACGACGCTGTAGGGGAGGGATGCGCCGAAGGCGTGCTGGGCGGACTCGGTCTGGCCGCCGTTGGAATCGCAGAAATAGCAGGTGGCGGGGCTGTCGCCGTAGTACAGCACCTGGCCCCGGGTCTCGTCCACGGCCCGGATCGCGTCGGCGTATTCCGGCGCGGCGTTGTAGCCCCGGAAGCTCAGCGCGTCGCCGGAGTCGGACAGGTCGTAGCCGGAGCCGGTCCGGGCGGCCTTCTGGCGCAGGGCATAGTTGCGGGCCACCACGGCCTGGGCCTTCAGGGCCTCCAGGCCGCTGGAGGGGGCCATCTCGCAGCCCACCACGCCGTAGAGGTAATCCTCCACATAGATGCGCAGCACCGTGGTGACGGCGTCGCCGGAGGCGGAGAAGCTCAGATCGCCGCAGAAGCGGCCGGAGAGCGCGGGGGAGGTGAAGCTGACGCCCCGGTTGCCGGATTCGCTGCGCATCAGCTGAGCGGAGCCGCCCAGGCCCACGGCCCGGCCCTGCACGGTGAGCGTCAGGGCGCCGTCCGCCGCGGCGATGGAGATCTCCGTGCCGGCGGGCAGCCGCAGCGACGGGTCGTCCGCCAGGTAGTAGTCGCAATCGGCGCTCAGCAGTATTTCGGAGGGGGAGCCCAGCCGGGTCAGCTTGACCCGCAGCATGCCGTCGGATTCGGCCCGGGCGGCAGCGCAGGGCAGGCACACCAACAGCGCCAGCGCGAGCATTAGCGCGCGCAGGCGCATTCCGGCAGCTTTCCAGTGATTCAATCTTCGCATGGAAGCCCTCGATCGTCTTTTGTAGTGGCCGGACGGGGCGAAAACGCCGCCCGGCGGCATGGGCGGGCGCGCCAGCGGAGGGCTGTCGCTAAAAACCCATATTATTGTCAATATCATTGAGTTAGCAGATCCTTCGCTGCGCTCAGGATGACGAACGAATTTATATCGTCATTCTGAGCGGAGGCGTAGCCGGAGTCGAAGAATCTACTTACTTATCTTAATGACATCGATCTTATATAAATTCTCTTTCCGCCCTTTATTTCCTGCCACTGTATATAATTGTAAGAATATCGAAAACCATTTGTTAGAAACGGCCCGGACAAAGCAAAAATCCCGCCGAAGCGGGATTTTCATAAGTTTTGCGCGTTCTGGAATTAAGCCTCGGAGGGAGCGCCCACGGGGCAGACACTGGCGCAAGCGCCGCAGGACACGCAGGTATCGGGATCGATGTTGTACTTGCCCTCGCCCTCAGAGATGGCGGAAACGGGACATTCCTCGGCGCAAGCACCGCAAGCGACGCATTCGTCAGAAATCTGATAAGCCATTATAAGTACCTCCTGTTTTGTTGTTGTCATCATTATACACCCGACCCGGTTAAAATGCAATATCCAAACTGCGAAAAATGCAATTTGGTCAATATCAGGGGTTAATTAGCCACAACAAACGCAATTAGATGAATTAAACTGCGGGCTCGCCGTCAAAAAGTGGAAGCATTACAGGCATACAAAAAAATCCTTCGCTCCGCTCAGGATGACACATGGCAGCTCCACGGTCATTCTGAGCGAAGCGAAGAATCCACTGACTTAAATGATCTCCACAAACACGGGCTTGGGGGTCTTGACGGAAGCCGCCTTGACCACCGTGCGGATCGCCTTGGCGATGCGGCCCTGCTTGCCGATGACCTTGCCCATGTCGTCGGGGTCGACGCGCAGCTCGATGACGATGCTGTCCTCGTTTTCGACCTCGCGGACATCCACGGCCTCCGGCTTTTCCACCAGGGCCTGGGCGATGTACCAATTCAACCATGATTACAGGACTCCGCCCTTCTTAAGCAGCGCGCGGACGGTATCGGTGGGCTGAGCGCCGACGCCGAGCCAGTACTTGGCGCGCTCGTCGTTGATCTTCATCTCGACGGGCTCGGAAACGGGATTGTAATAGCCGATCTCCTCGATGAAGCGGCCGTCGCGGGGGCTGCGGCTGTCGGTGACAACCAGGCGATAGAAGGGCTTCTTCTTCATGCCCATCCTCTTCAGACGAATCTTAACCATTTGGAATTCCTCCTTATCGATTTCGGATGTTGGTATATAAATACGGTGGTGTACCGGATTTATTGAGGGAGTAGGGAATAGGGAGCAGGGAGCAGGGAGCAGGGATGGCGGGATATTCCTCCCTGTTCCTGGTTCTGATTTGCTGCGCAGATCAGAACTTCGGCATCTTCCCGAAGGGCAGCCGCATCCTGCCGCGCTTGCCCGAGCCCATCATGGTCTTCATCATGCTGCGGGCCTGGTCAAACTGCTTGAGCAGCAGGTTCACGTCCTGCACGGTGGTGCCGCTGCCCGCGGCCACGCGGCGCTTGCGGCTGGCGTTGAGGATGTCGGGGTTGCGGCGCTCCATGCGGGTCATGGAGAGTATGATGGCCTCGTTCTTCTTCTGGGCCTTGGTCACCGCTTCCTCGTCGATGTCCACGTCCTTGATCTTGCTGCCCACGCCGGGGATCATCTTCAGCAGGTCCGTGATGGAGCCCATCTTGCTCATCTGCTTCAGCTGGTCCAGGTAATCCTCCAGCGTGAAGCTGTTGGTGCGCATCTTGCGGGTCAGGTCGATGGCGGCCTTCTCGTCAAAGTTCTCCTGGGCCTTGTCGATCAGGGTCAGCACGTCGCCCATGCCGAGGATGCGGCTGGCCATGCGGTCCGGGTGGAAGGGCTCGATGTCGGTCAGCTTTTCGCCGATGCCCGCGAACTTGATGGGCTTGCCCGTCACCGCGCGCACCGATATGGCCGCGCCGCCGCGGGTGTCGCCGTCCAGCTTGGTCAGGATCACGCCGTCCAGGCCCAGCTGCTCGTTGAAGGTCTTGGCCACGTTCACGGCGTCCTGGCCGGTCATGGCGTCCACCACCAGCAGGATCTCCTTGGGCTTGACCGCCGCGCGGATGTCCCGCAGCTCCTGCATCAGGTTCTCGTCGATGTGCAGCCGGCCGGCGGTATCGATGATCACCGGATCGCGCCCATAGTAGCGGGCGTACTCCACGGCCTCCTTCGCGATCTGGACCGGGTCGCCCTGGCCCTTCTCGAACACCTCGACGCCCACCTGCTCGCCGACGACCTGCAGCTGCTTGATGGCGGCGGGGCGATACACGTCGCAGGCCACCAGCAGCGGCTTCTTGTTGTCCTTCTTGAACAGGTTGCCCAGCTTGGCGCACATGGTGGTCTTGCCCGCGCCTTGCAGGCCCGCCATCATGTAGATCGTCGGGGCCTGGGGGGAGTAGGTCAGCTTGGCGTTGGTGCCGCCCATCAGGCTCGTCAATTCCTCGTTGACGATCTTGATGACCTGCTGGCCGGGGGTCAGGCTCTCCATGATGTCCGCGCCGACGGCGCGCTCCGTCACCTTCTTGACGAAGTCCTTGACCACCAGGAAGTTGACGTCCGCCTCCAGCAGCGCCATGCGCACCTCGCGCATCGCGGCCTTGACGTCGGCCTCGGACAGCTTACCCTTGCTGTTGAGCTTTTTGAATGCGCCCTGTAGCTTATCGGTCAATCCCTCGAATGCCATGGGATGTCCTCCATAATTTGCTCTGCGTCAATCCTTCGGCAGCATGGCTTCCAGCGCCTGCCGCGCCTCGGCGATGGCCGGCGCGTCCTCCGGAGAGGGGTGGACCCGCCTGAGCGCCTCCAGGCAGCGCTCCGCGGCCTGCGCCTGCGCCAGGTGCCTGCGCACCAGGCCCAGCTTTCGCTCGTAATCCGCCAGCTGCTTCTTCGCCTTGGCCAGCGTGTCGAACACGCCCTGCCGGGTGATCTCCAGCTGGTCGGCGATCTCCTGCTGGGAGAGATCCTCCTCGCAGTACAGGCGCATGACCTCCTGCCGGTGCTCCGTCAGCAGCGGGCCGTAGAAATCCAGCAGGTAATTCAGCTCCACCCGCTCGTTCATGTCCGCCATGCGCACGCCCCCGCAAGTGAATTCTCTTGACAGCTTTCTCATTATACGCGAAGGAGCGGCCTGTGTCAAGCAGTTTATATTGACACGGGCCGGATTTCACAAAGATTTGACACGGCGCACCGGCGCGCGGGTTGGGCTTGACAACCCGCGGCGCGTTCTATATGATGGAGCCAGAATCGCTTTGGGAGGTACGGACATGGATTACGAACTGCTTTGCGCCCAGGTGCGGGCGTTTGCCGGGGCGGACGGCTGGTATGTGCCGCTGCTCTCCAACGTCGCGGCGTTGATCTACGATGCGATGGAGGATCTGAACTGGGCCGGGTTTTACATCATGCGGGGCGGGAAGCTGGTGCTGGGGCCGTTCCAGGGCAAGGTGGCCTGCATCCACATCCCCGTGGGGAAGGGCGTCTGCGGCACGGCCGTCGCCCAGGACCGCACCCAGCTGGTGCCGGACGTGCACGCCTTCCCCGGGCACATCGCCTGCGACAGCGCTTCCAACTCCGAGATCGTCGTTCCCATCCACAGCGGCGGCGCGGTCGTCGCCGTGCTGGACATCGACAGCCCCAGCCTGGGCCGCTTCTCCGACGCCGACCGGGTGGGCCTGGAAGATGTGGTGAAGGTGATCGAGGAGGTCGCTGTGTTCGGGTGAGACGAGAGGCCGGGCATTGCCCGGCCTCTCGCCTCACACAAAAGGGATAAGTATTACCACTCCACCTTCCACACCGCGGCGTCATGGGGCGCGAGCCTTGCGGACAGTCCCTTCCGCGCGGCCTTGCCGGTCCACAGCTCCGTGGCGCGGGCGAAGGGCTGCTCCAGCCACTCGGCATCCACGCCGACCTTCCGCGCCTTGCCGGACAGGTTGAAGGCGGCCACATAGCAGCCCGTGCCGTCCTTGCGCGGCGCGATCCAGACGCACGCCTCCGCGCTCGTAAACACCGGGTGGGCGCACCAGCTCTGCTTCTCGATGTTCAGCACCTCGCGGTTGGTGAGCAGCGCCAGCGTGAAATCGTCGTTCTTGGTCATCTCCGCGCCGATCATCAGCGGGGAGCGCAGCATGCACCACAGCGTCATCATGGTGCGCTGCTCTTCCTGGGTGAAGTTGGTCCAGCCGCGATGGGCCCGCTCGCCGAAGGGCGCGCCTTCGTCGTCCTCGGCGTAGCACTGGCGCAGCGCGCCCACGGGCAGCATGTCCGCGTCCGGCCAGTGGCCCGGCCCGGCGTGCACGCACCACTTCTCGGCCCGCTCGAACATGGCCAGCAGCAGCCGCCACTCGTCCCAGAAGTCATCGGTGATGCGCCACATGTTGGCGTACTGCTTCAGGTGCTCCGCCTGCTCCACCGGCGCGGGACCGGGGGAGAGGCTCAGCACCATCTCCCGGCCGCAGCCCCGGCAGGCCTCGGAGATCAGCTCGATCTCCCGCTTGCAGTGGGGATACTCCCGGGCGATGTCGTCGCACTTGATGAAGTCCACGCCCCATTCGGCGTACAGCCTGAAGATGCTGTCGTAGTAATCCTTCGCGCCGGGATGGTCCTGGCGCAGGCCGTACATATCCGGGTTCCAGGCGCACACGGAGTGGGGGTTGGCCACCTGGGCGCAGGTATAGGCGCTGCCCAGGATCGGCAGGCGGCGGTGGGCCGCCATCCGGGGCATGCCGCGCATGATGTGTATGCCGAACTTCAGCCCCAGCGAATGCACGTAGTCCGCCAGGGGCTTGAAGCCCGCGCCGTTCGCGGCGCTGGGGAAGCGGTTCACGGCGGGCACGAACCGGCCGTATTCGTCCATGCACTCCTCGGAGAAGGGCTCGTAGGCGTGGGTCGTGGCGGTGGGCTGGTACCACTGTATGTCCACGACCACGTATTCCCAGCCGTAGTCCTTCAGGTGCTTAGCCATGTATTCGGCGTTCTGCCGGACCTGGGCCTCGTTGACGGCGGCGCCGTAGCAGTCCCAGCTGTTCCAGCCCATGGGAGGATATTGGGCAATCATGAATTGACCTCCTTGTCGTTCAAATCAGGTTAGCATCATTGTAGCGCCGACGGGGTCCGCTGTCAAGGCTGTCGGCTACCTGAACCTTTGTACAGTTCCCTTTTCCTCCCGTTTATGTTATAATATCGCTGAATTATAGAGAATGAGGGGATTATAAAATGGCCCAGCCGCCCATCATCCGCAGAACGGAAAAGCTGCGCAAGCTGACCGCCCTCCTGAAGGAGCGGCGGATGGTGTATCTCTCCTCGTTCTTTTACAGCGGCAAGACCGTGCTGCTGGACCAGCTCTGCGAAGCCTGTGCCGCTCCCGTCTTCCGCTACCGCTCCGACGCGGACAACTGGGCGGCCTTCCAGGCGCGGGTGCAGGCGGCGGGGAACGGGCTGATCGTCATCGACAGCGTCGACAACCCCTCCGATGCCATGTCGGAGGGGCTGACGGCGCTTCTGGCCGGACTGCCCGACGGACAATGCGCCATACTGGCCGGGCGGGGCCAGGTGCCCGCAGAGCTCCATCGACTGTGCTCCAGCGGCGCGATCACCGTGCTGGGCAAGGATTTCCTCATGTTCGATGAAGAGGAGATCGTCCAGCTCTTCCTGGAATACGGCGTCGAGCTCGTTCCGTCGGACGTGAAGCTCATCTCGGAGAACCTGTGGGGCTGGCCCTTCGGGCTGCACATCCTCGCACAGCAGATCCTGGGGCACTGCGGGACGTCGGTCAGCGCGCTGATCGACGAGACCCGCTCGGATATCAAGCGCATCCTGGTGGCGGATGTGGTGCTGGCGTTTCCGGAGCAGGAACGGCGGCTGATGTACGATCTGTCCCCCTTCGCGCGCTTTTCCGAGGAGATGGCGCGGATCGTGACGGGGCGAAACGACGCGCCGCGCATCATGGAGGCCATCGCGCGGAAGTCATACATGCTGCTGCGGGGCAGGGAGGGAGAGTATTCCTTCATTCCCATTGTCCGGCAGGCGCTCTTTTCCGAGATGCGCAACCTGTATACCCAGGACTATATCAACGGCCAGATTAAGCGCGCCGCTCTGTATTTCGAGCTGAGGAACGAGATCCCCAAGGCGATCTTCTATTACAAGCGGTTGGGCGACGTGGAGAAGATTCGCGAGCTGCTGATCCGGGATACCTACAACCGGCCCGCGGACGGAGACTATGTGGACCTCAGGGAGGGCTACGCGCTGCTGGAGGAGGAGACGATCCTCTCCTATCCCGAGCTGATGAAGGGCAAGTGTGAGATCGAGTGCCTGCTGGGCCACGCCGAGGAGAGCGAGAGGTGGTATGCCGCGCTCTGCGACTTCATCCGCCGGACCCCCGTTCGGGACGCACGGCGCCATACGGCGGAGGAGGTGAAGGCCTATCTGGACCTTTGCCTGTCCCAGCGGGGCAGCAGGAGCACCCTGAAGCGGCTTGTCGCGGCGGCGAAGCACCCGCTGCTGAGGCAGTCGACCGCCTGGCGCAACGGTTTCAATGTATCCGGCAACAGCGTGAGCCTGATGAACGGCGGGCTGGACTTTGCCCGCTGGGTGCCCCACGGCTGGACGATCTATCGCCTTTTCAAGGGGGCCGTTGAGCTGGCTCTGGGCCGGGGCGGAGGCGGCGTGGCGGACATCGCTATTGCGGAGCGGGAGCTGGAGGCCAACCTGGACGGCGACTATTCTCTGGCCATGGCGAAGGTTCGGGAGGGCCTGCAGCGGGTCGTGGACAACCCGGAGATGCACTACGCCGCCATCGGCATCCAGAGCCGGATCGAGGCGGCACGCGGGAATCTGAGCGAGGCGAAGCGCATGATCGACAATGCCCTCTTCTCCCTGTCGGAACAGCACCCGCGCAGGTTGTCGCAAAACCTGCGGGTATACCGCCTGGGGCTGTCGCTGATGGAGGGGGATGTCTCCGAGGCGCGAAGCTGGCTGGAGACGGAAGCGCCGGATGAGACGGATGACTTCGTCATCATGGACCGCTACCGCTACATGTTGAAGCTGCGCCTGTACATCATACTGGCCCAGCGGAAGAAGGTGCCGTTTCTGGCGGCGCTGCTGAGACAGTATTATGAAAGCTACGACCGGCCCTACATGCGCGTGCAGCTTGACCTGCTGGAGGCGGTCTACCGCTATCGCGGCGGGGATGCGGCGTGGCGCGAGCGGATGGGGGAGGCGCTGACGCTGGCGAAGCGCTATGGGTTGGCGCGGGTCGTGGCGGACGAGGGCATGGCCATCGTGGACATGCTGAATGAGACGGACCTGGAGGACGGGCCCTGGGAGCGCGGCGTGCTGGCCCTGACGAGGCGGCAGGCGGCAAATTACCCCAATTACATGAAGCAGATGGCGAACAAGCCGGTGTTCACCGATCGGGAATATCAGGTCTATTCGCTGATGATCGCGGGGTATAAGAACGCCAAGATCGCGTCGATCCTGAACATATCGGAGCGCACGGTGAAGTATTTCTGTGGGCTGATCTACAGAAAGCTGGATGTGACGACCCGGGCGGAAGCGTTGAACCGCGCGGCGGAGCTGGGGGATATCCGGTGAAGCGCCGGACCCATCCCCGGGTGCCGCGCGCCATGCCAGACCTGTACCAAAGGACAGTATACAGCTTTTGACAAGAGGATTATAATGGCTTCAGTTCCGAAGGGAGCAAAACAGAAAGAGAGGTTATCCCCATGAAGAAGCTGCTGTGTGTTGTGATGGCGCTGTGCCTGACGATGGCCTGCGCGTTGGCCGAGGAGGCGCCCGCACTGAACTGGGAGGACTTTGCGCCTGCGCTGGAGGCCGGCGGCGTCACCGGACAGTTCTACACTTTCGACGAGATTGCCGTGGCGATCTGGATGCCCGAGGGGCTGAACCCCGTCGAGCTGACCGAGGAAGACGTTGCGAACGGCTACATCGGCTATTTCGCGCCTGACGATCAGTCTGCCGCCGTGTCCATCGTGTATGTGGACGTGAACGGCATGTCCCTGGAGGATTACACCGCCCAGCTGGAGTCGGCCGGCGCTACGGAGATCGAGCCGGGCACCGTGAACGGCCTGCCCTGTGTGTCCTACAAGCTGGCCGAGCAGGACAGCGTGAGCATCGCCTTCACCACCGAGGCGGGCTACATACTGGAGGTCACCTGCACGCCCCTGTCCGTGGAGAACGCCGAACTGGTTTGGGGCGCGGTCGTCGCTTCCATCCAGCCCGCGGCCTGATCAACCGAGGCATAGATACAGGGGCTGTCCAAGCGGACAGCCCCTGTTGTCATGTTCTTATTCCTCCGGCACCTCGCCCAGCAGCTCCAGGCTGTGGGTATCGTTCATCTTGTTGCACATCTTCACCAGGGTCTCCAGCGGCACGTCGTGCAGCTGCTGCTTCTGGCCGCGCACGGTGATGGCCACGGTGCCCTCGGCGGCCTCCTTGTCGCCGACGACGATGATGTAGGGGTCCTTCATGGTCTTGAAGAACTTGATCTTGGTGTTCATGTTGACGTCGGCGTAATCGGCCTCCACGCGGATGCCCTCGTCCTCCAGGCGCTCGACGACCTTCTTCGCGTACTCGTTGTGCTCGGGGCGGATCGGCACCACGGCCACCTGATAGGGGCTGAGCCAGAAGGGGAACGCGCCCTTGAAGTTCTCGATGATGATGCCGATGAAGCGCTCCAGGGAGCCGTACAGCGCGCGGTGCAGCACCACGGGCTGCTTCAGACTGCCGTCCGCGTCTACGTAGGTCAGGCCGAAGTTGTGGGGCAGCTGGAAGTCCAGCTGGATGGTGCCGCACTGCCATTCGCGGCCCAGGGCGTCCTTGATCTGCAGGTCGATTTTCGGTCCGTAGAACGCGCCGTCGCCCTCGTTGATCTCGTAATTGCCCTCGCCGTACTTTTTGTCCAGTATCTTCTTCAGCGCGGCCTCGGCCCGGTTCCAGACCTCGATGTCGCCCATGAAGTCCTCCGGGCGGGTGGAGAACTCGGCCCGGTAGCTGACGCCGAAG
>ONHI01000013.1 GCA_900317565.1 uncultured Eubacteriales bacterium | reverse complement strand
GTGTTGGCGCGGTCGGAGCAGCCCACGGCGCCGCGGATGCCGAAGCCGCGCTCGGTGAAGTTCAGGCCGTTGCGGCAGATGCGGCCGATGCCGTCGGTCTTCTTCCAATAGATCAGGCTGGTGTCCACGCCGCCCTGCTCGATCAGGTCCTTCAGCAGGCGGCCCACCTCGTTGTCCGCAAAGGCGGTCAGCACGCCGGTGTTCATGCCGAAGCACTTGTGCAGGCCGCGCACGACGTTGTACTCGCCGCCGCCCTCCCAGACCTTGAATTCGCGGGCGGTGCGGATGCGGCCCTCGCCGGGATCCAGTCGCAGCATGATCTCGCCCAGGGACACGGCGTCGTACCGGCAGGAGCCGGCGGGCTTCAGGTTCAGATTGAGCATGGTATACCTCTCCTTTATGTTAAAATCTGTAGGGTTTTTTATCATGATAACACACCCCCTGCCATTTTTCAACACCCCGGGGGACATCTGAACAAAAAAAGCCCGGGGCAATGTCATTAAGATAGTAGATCCTTCGCTGCGCTCAGGATGACGAACAAATCGGTATCGTCATTCTGAGCGGAGGCGCAGCCGGAGTCGTGGCCATAGGCCTAGCGAAGCGTTAAGGATCTACTTCCTCATATGAATGACATTGCCCGGGGAGGGGACATTTTCCGTCCTCCCCGGGCCACTGCTCATTCCTCCGGCACGGTCAGCGTCATCTCCCCCTGCCACGCGCCCTCCGGCACGCTCAGGGTTTCGCCGTCCCAGTATACCTCCGCCCTGCCGACCTCCAGGCGGCGCTTGAAGCCATCCTTCACCCAGAAGTCAATGTAGTAGATGCCGCTCGCCAGGGGCTTGGGCGCCATCTCCAGCTGACGGTACATGGTCAGCGGCTCGCTGGCCTCATACAGCGTGCGGCCCTCTTCCCCGCCGTCGATGGGATAGAGCAGCGTAAACTCCTGCCCCACCACCGCGGACAGGGGCACCACGTTGCGGTTGAACACCCCGCTGTCGGCATCATAGCCCTCCCACAGGCCGTAGACGGTCAGCGGCTCGTCGGCGAACTCATCATGGCCGCACCGCAGCAGATAGTTGTCCGAGCCGATCCGCACGGGGATGTTGTACAGCGCCATGCCCATTTCGCCCTTGAACACCAGCTCGGCATCGCAGTGCACCCCCTCCACCGTGGGCCACACGCCGAAGCCATTAAAGTTGTAGATCAGCCCCCTTGCCTCGTCGAAATCAGGCTGCGCCAGGGTGCTGCCCAGCCGCACGGTCCTGCCCGTCTGGTCATTCAGACGATACAGGTCGACGAGCACCATGTTCACGCTCGCATAGCCCTCCTTGATGGCGATGGCGGGGGCGCCGTTGCCGTCCACGTACTTTTCGACTCTCACCTGATAATCCGGCAGCTCCAGGATCTCCGGCAGGCGCTCCGCCTGTTCATACACCCAATCCGGGGCCGTCCAGGTCGGGTTGATGGCGTCCAGGAAGGCCAGGTAGCTGGGCGAAGGGCAGTTGAGCGCGTAGGCGTCCAGCTCGCTCGGGGTGAGATCCACCGCGTAGCAGAAGGACAGGCCGCCCGCCTGGCTGCGGTCCGGACCGTGGACGTTGTAGACCACCGCGTCCGACAGCGCGTCCAGCAGTTCGCTGTACATGTCCCAGTCCAGGTTCACGGCGAGGTAGGGATTGTAGAATATCCCCGCCAGGTCGATCATGTTGTCGCCGTTCAGGCCGAACTCAAAGGCCTCCTTCAGCACCGAGGCCTTGTTCATCATCATAAAGGGATTGGTGGCGTAGGTCGTCCCCCAATCCGCAAAGAACCGGTCGAACAGCCGCGCCACGCGCTCGATCTGATCCAGGTCGATCACCGCCCAGGTGAGCGTGTCCTGGGCCTGGCCGCCGTCGCTTCCGGCGTATTTTCGCTGGGTCATGTCGCAGATCCAGCGCCCCAGGCGCCTGCCGTCCCATTGGGGCGTGAATATCAGCTGCTGGAGCCAATCGCCGATGGCGGTGCCCTGCCCGGCCACCACCTCCTCCGAGGCGACCATCCAACGCGCATTGCCGCTGATGGCCCAGGCGGTCTCGATGCTGCCCATCATGCAGGCGTCGAATATCACGGCCTCGAACTGCGCGCCGCCTTCCGCCAGCGCGGTGCGCAGCGCGTCCAGGGACATGGTGTCGCCCCCGAACAGCTCGTCGATGAACAGGCCCTCCTTGCTGCCCAGGCCGTGGTCCCACAGCACCAGCGCGTATTTCTTCGCCGGGTGGTTCTCGACGCCCCAGCGGATGAAATCGCACAGCGTCTGCGGATCGGCCATGCTGGCCAGGGGCTGCGTGTCCTCCAGCACGAAGGGGCACACCTCATCCTCAAAGCTGATCCTGTCCGGCATGTCGAAGCGCCAGCGCTGCAGCGCGCCGGGATCGATCTGCATGCCCAGGTCCCCGTCCGCGGCGTGCCATTCCCGGCTGCCGCCGGTCTCGATCACCACGTTCACGGTCCCGGGGGCCGCGTCCGACAGCTCCGGGGCCGTCTCCTCCAGGAACAGGCCGTGCATGGCGGAATAGCTGGCGCAGTCCGCGATCTCCTCCAGGTTGCCCGTGGCGTAGCCGTGCCTGCTCTCCAGGTCGCTGCCGCACAGGTAGAATATCACCGTCCACTCGGCGGGGTCCTCCCCCTCCGCCGCCGCGGGGCGCGCGAACGGCAACGCGGCGAGCAGGACGAGCAGTATCGTCGCAAGGTACACTCTCTTCATGGTCTCCTCCGGACGCACCGCCGGGAGAAGCGCCCGGTCGGCGCGCTGCGGGGCCTCTGGCCCCTTACTGATATAATATATTTTGATTCCCGGAATGGTCCGGCGCGGCGTTGACACGCCCCCCGTTCCCCTGTATAATGGGCACAAACACGAAAACGCGGCAGGGGCGATGCCTGTTCCTGCCGAAGGAGGACGATATCATGCGTACAAAGAACATCTCCCTGCTGCTGGCGCTGACGCTGCTGCTGAGCGCCCTGACCGGCGTCGCCGGCCCTGCCGCGCAGGCCTCCCACGCCGAAGACTTCCTGTCCAACCTGGGCAAGACCTGGGATTCCCTGGTGGGCATGGCCGGGGACGCCGGGCAGGCCATCTCCGACTGGGCCGTGGATTCCGGCGTCACGGGCTGGGTGGAAGGCGCGGTCGACAGCGTCTCCCAGTGGGCCGAGGAAACCGGTCTCTCCGGATGGGCGCAGGGCGCGCTGGACGACGTCTCCCAGTGGGCCGAGGACATCGGCGTGACGGACTGGGCCCGGCAGATCGCCGCGGACACCCAGGCGCTGATCGACCAGAACCGCCCCGCGGTGGAGGCCTGGCTCGCCCAGGCGGGCGAGGACGTCACCCGGGCATGGAACACGCTGGTGAACGCCGATGCGCACACGCACGAGGAGGTCCGGCAGGCCTACGATACCGTGGTGGAGTCGCTGGAGGAGGCGGAGCAGGCCGATTGAGCCCGCGCCGCGTCACCGGATCGCGTCCAGCAGCGCCGCCGCGTCCCCCAGGGGCTGGACATAGCCCTCCAGCAGCTTGCCCTTGGCGGCGAGGCCGCGGGAGCGGGGATTGATGAATATGCGGCACTTGTGGCGGGCGTTGCGCGCCTCCTGGATCAGGTTCAGCGCCGCGGAGTTGCCGTCAAAGGCGATCAGCGCCGAGGGCTGGCGCTTGAAAATTTCATAGGCAAAGCTCTTGTAGAGGCCCGCGCCGGTGCTTTCAATGGACACCAGGACGCCGGGCCTCGCCTCGTTCAATCGAGCGGCCTGGGCGTGGGTCAGCCGGTTGGGCACGATGGCGAACACCCGGAACCGCTCCGCCGCCTGCTTCACCAGATAGCCCTCCTGGGCGGCCAGCGCGTGGCCCACCACGAAGCAGACCTTCTCCGGGTCGGCCTGGGCCAGCAGCGCGTCGATGAAGGCGCGGTCCTCCGGGCGCAGCCGGGTGCTCCGGCGGCTGCTGTTGAAGCTGCCCCCGGCCACCACGATGGGCGTGAGCCCCTTCGGCAGCGTCGCCAGCAGGTCCTTCAGCGCTTCCTCGGAGGCCACCTTGTCCCCGCCCCGCCAAAGGTCCGCGGGGGCGCGGTCGGCGCTCTCAAGCCTGGCGCGGTAGAAGCGCTCGATGTCCCCGGTGCATTCCTCCCGGAAGCGTTCGGCCTTTTCGTCGAACACCCGCAGGCTCCGGGCGAGTATGTCGTCCTCGGCCTGGCGCATGCGGCGCAGGTCCGCCTGGGTCAGCCCCAGCAGCTTCTCCAGGCTCAGCTCCTCGTCGATGGAGTTCGTGCCGTACAGCGCGCTGCCGTCGGTGCCCTGCACGCAGCGCACCCCGGCGTTCAGATAGCGGCGCAGCGGATGGCGCTCCAGCCGGGAGAGGTTGTTGAGGCGCACGTTGGAGGTGATCTGGAATTCCAGCGTCACGCCCAGCTCCCGCATCTGGGCCAGCAGCCGCTTGCCCTTCTCGCTCCTGAGGTCGCAGGTGTACAGCCCGTGGCCCAGGCGCAGCGGCGGCATGGGCTGGCCCGGCTCCAGCGACTCGGCCACGCAGCGTATGCTGTTGGCCACGTTGTCCCGCAGGCTGTCGTTCTCCCCGGCGTGGATGCGGATCACGAAGCCGGGGTGCTCCCCCGCCAGGCGCACCAGCTCGCGGATGACGCTTCTGAGCTCCAGTATGTCGTTGATCTCCTCGCCGATGATGTCGCTCCCGGCCACATAGGGGTCCCCGGCCACGGCCCGCAGGCAGCGCAGGTTCTCGGCCAGGTAGTCGTTGGGGGTGACCTTGTCCTTCACGATGGTCAGCGGCACCCGCCGGATGCCCGCCAGGAAGCGCAGCAGCACGCCGGTCTCCCGGGTGACGGCGGGCATGACCTCGTGGATCTGGCGCAGCTTGTCGGGATACTCCGCCCGGTTCAACAGCGCCGTGTCGGAGATCTCGGCGTACACGATGCCGTGGCGCTGGTATTCCCGGGCGATCCACAGCAGCAGGTCCTGGTACAGCGTGTTGCCCCGATAGCGGTCGTCCTCCCGGTCGCGGCGCATGCGCTCGGTATAGGCCCGGACCTCCCGGTCGGGGATGCGGTCGATGTTCACGCCCACGAAGGGGTCCTGGGCGGGCACGCCCTTGGTGAACACATAGCGGTACAGATACACCTTCTCCAGGTTCGCGAACACCGCCTGGCCGTCCTTGGGGATGGTCAGGGAATTGCGTATCCGCTCGATGTTCTCGGCGGCGTGCTCCGGGTTGCCGAGTATCAGGTCGGCGAAGTTGATGAAGGTGAAATCGTCGATGCGCCGCTCCCGGTGCCGTCCCGTCAGCGGGGTCTCCCCCAGCGACTGCTCCGCGACCACCCGCGCCGCCTCCAGCCGGGCGATCTGCTCCAGTGTACACTGCAGACCCAGCTTTTTCACATAATAATAGGGATAGCGGATCTGGTGGGTGATGCCCAGGGCGATCAGCGCGTCCGGCGGCAGGTTGCCGTTCATGTGGGTGTGCAGGTCGGTGCGGAACTTGCAATCGCTGCGGATGTAGGTCTTGACGATGGTCTTTTCGATGCCCAGGCGATAATCCTTGGTCTGGCTCATCAGCGTCTTGGAGATGGCCGGGACCGAGGCCTTCAGCTCCACCAGCCCGTCCGGATAGATGTTGGCCACCTTCGTGTCCCCCAGCCGGAGGATGTACACCCGGCGGTTGTCGCCGTCGTAATAGCAGGGCACCTCGCCGCGGATGACCTTCAGGCCGTTTTCATCCATGGAGGTCTCCAGCCCGCAGAGCCGGGCCAGGTTCGTGATGAGGTTGCCGGTATGGTGGTTCGGGGTACGGATGACGTGATACATCCGCTCTCCCTCCAGGTACAGATCCACGACGATGTCCTTCTCGCGGTCCAGGTAGAACTGCTGGAAAAAGAGCATATCGCGCCTCCTTTCGTTCCGGCCGGGCGCACTCATGCGCGCCTTGTCACAGCCGGAAGATGATGATTTCGTTTCGGTATGCCTTGACCGCCGAATCGTAGTAGCGCCTGCCGTAGCAGGCGACCTGTATCCGGCTGCCGTCCTTGCGCATGATCTCGTGGCGCAGGTAGGCCATGTCGCCCTGGGTGAACTGCTTGCTCACCTGGAGCATATAGTGGGCCCGGTCCTCCGCCGGGATCAGGTCGAACTGGGACATCCTTCCCACGGCGTCGAGCGCGGTATAGCCGGTGATCTCCTCGAAGCGATGGTCCACCCCGATGATGGTCTCGCTCAGATCCAGCATGTAGCGGCTGTAGGCGATGGGCACCGTCACGCCCGTGGCGTCCGCCTCCGTCGCCAGCGCCGTCACCACGCCGCGCTCGGCCTCCGGGCCCACCTTTTCGCCCAGGGCGATCTCCGGGTGGTCCGCCAGCAGCGCCAGGAATTCCGCCGCCAGCGCCGGGTCGAACTGGGTGCCCGCGTTCACCCGGATCTCCTCCTGGGCCTTCTCCGGCTTCAGCGCCTTGCGGTAGCTGCGGTCGTTCACCATGGCGTCGTAGGCGTCCACGATGGATATGATCCGGGAGAGGATCGGGATCTCGTCCCCCTTCAGGCCCTTGGGATAGCCGCGGCCGTCCCAGCGCTCGTGGTGGTAGAGTATCATGTCCGCGATGGTGCTCAGCTCGTCCGCGGACATGGCGATCTGGTAGCCCTTCTCCGGGTGGGTGCGCAGCACCTCCCACTCCTGGTCGGCCAGCTTGCCCGGCTTGTTCAATATCTCCAGCGGTATGCCGATCTTGCCGATGTCGTGCAGCAGGCACAGCAGCTCCAGCTGGGCCAGCTGCGCGTCCGTCAGGTGGATGCGGCGGCCCAGCATGGCCCCCATCTTCTGGGTCCGGCGCACGTGGTCCTCCGTGTCGGCGTCGGCCTCCTTCAGCGCGCGCACCAGCGACGCCAGGGATTGGGAGCGCAGCGAGCCGGCGCACAGCAGCTTCTTGATCTGTATGCTGCGATAGGCCGCCTCCAGCGCCCCGGAAAGCGTGCGGCTGCCCGTGGTGCTCAGGCCGTAGATGCGCTTTTCGCCCTCCACGCGCAGCAGCGGCTCCGCCCGCGCGGCGATGTCCGCCTCCTCCCTGCCCGGGCACAGCGCGATCAGATAGGCCTCGAAGCCCCGCAGGAACGTGGCGTTCTGGGGCAGCGCCTGCCGCATCTCCTTCGCCAGCTCGCGGATCATCTGGTCGCCCCGGTCCCGGCCCCGCACGCGGTTGATCTCCCTCAGCCCGATGATGTCGAACACGATCACCGTCGTCGGCGCGGGGAACAGCGCGGCGTGCCGGTCCGTGAAGGCATAGTCCTTGGCGTACTCGAAGCCCGTGGTCAGGTCCGTGTCCCGGGTGATGTCCGTGAAGGCGTAGAGCTGGCCGATGGCGCCGTCCCGCTCGTCCCTGAGCACGCTGTAATCGCACCGCATGGGCACGCAGCCCGGGATGTCGCACTGGGTGCTGAAGTGGTCCGCCTCGCCCACGGGGATGCCGATGGCCCCGCAGAAGTCGTCCACGAGCATGGCCTCCCGCAGCGGCACGCCCTTGAGCAGCGCCTGGGCCCTGGCGTTGAACATGATCAGCTCGTTCATGTAGTCGAACAGCACGATGCCCTGGTTGACGTTCTCCACCACCGTCTTGGACAGCGAGTTGAGCATGTCGTTCTGCTTGTAGTCGTAGGCCGTCCAGTACATCAGGAACAGCCCGATGCTGTAGCCCAGCGTGGAGCAGTCCACCTTCGTGAAGAAGGAGCCCTGGTCCTGGAACAGGAAGATGGCGTTGATCAGCACCACCACCCCGATGGCCGCGATGATCAGCAGATACTGGTTGCGGTACTTGCGGGGCGTCTTCACGCTCTTGTGGATCAGCACGATCAGCGTCAGCACCACGATGAAATAGGTGAACACCAGGTGGATGACGTAGGGCGTCTTCATCTGGTAGCGGACGCCCACCGGCTCCAGCCGCTCAAAGGTCACCGCCGAGCCGGTGAATATGTTGACCAGCAGCACCAGCATGTCCGCCGCGGCGAGCAGCCGGATCGTGTTGTTGACGATCCGGTTGCCCTTCATGCGGTACAGGCCCGTCACCAGGAAGGCATAGTAGGCCAGGGACACCAGCATGCAGTCGATGCTGATGAACGTCAGGTTCGAGCACAGGGAAACCAGCAGCGGGTTGGTCGTGTGCACGCTGCCCAGGTAGGCCAGCGTGATGACCCCCGCGGACGCCGCCGACCAGCCGAGCGCCCGGCCGACCTTTCCCTGCCGCCTGAAGGCCTTCACGGCAAACTGGAAATCCACCATGGACAGTATCAGGGCGATGAGCGTATATATCAGAAAATAGAACTCCGTCATCTCCGTTCCCCCCCGTCTCTCAGCGCCAGGTCGTTGCAGGACAGCGTCGTCACATCTATGCTTCGTCGTCCAGTTCCGCCTGGAAGGGTATGGAATCCGCGGCCCCGAGGCGCGTCACGCTGATGGACGAGGCCCTGCTCGCCCGGCGCATGCAATCCTGAAGGGGCATGCCGGACATCAGCCCGGCGATGAAATAGCCAGTGTAGGTGTCGCCCGCGGCGGTGGTGTCCACGGCTTTGACCCTGAACGCCTCCTGCCGGGCGGTCTCGATCCCGTAGCCCGTCACCCTGAAGGCCACGCTCCCCGCGCTGCCCAGGGTGATCAGCGCGGAGAGCCCCGGCCAGCGCCCGTGCAGACGGCGCCAGGCCTCCCCGGGGTCCTCGCTGCCGGTGATCTGGCCGGCCTCCACCTCGTTCATCAGCAGCCAGGACAGCTTGCCGAAGTCCACCGCGTCCAGCCTCCCGTCGCAGGGCGAGGGGTTCAGCGCGATCGTCATGCCCTTTTCACAGGCCGCGTCCACGATGGCGGGCAGGTTGTTGATCTCGTTTTGAAGCACCAGCCAGTCCCCGGCGGCGCAGTCCGCCAGCGTGGCGGCGATCTGCTCCGGCGTGACGCACTGGTTCGAGCCGCCGAACAGCAGTATGCAGTTCTCACCCTCCCGGTTCACCTGGATGACGGTGTGCCCCTGCATCTCCTCCACGGCCACCAGCTTCGAGGTGTCCACGCCCTCGCCGTCCAGCAGCGCCCTCAGGCCCTCGCCGCCCGCGCCGACGCAGCCCGCGTGGGCCGCCCGGACGCCCGCGCGCGCCAGCGCCACGGACTGGTTCAGGCCCTTGCCGCCGTACTTGACCACTCGCGCGTCCGCGCTGAGGGTCTCGCCGGGGCGCACGAAGTGGTCCACCCGATAGACATAGTCCAGGTTCAGCGAGCCGAAGTTCAGCACGCGCTTCTCCCGCATACCAATTCCTCCATTCATTGCGCCCGTCCGGCGCGGCGGTCAGTCGGCGGCCTTGTCCTTCGTGGAGGGGCCCACGCCCATCACGTCCACGGTGGCCCTGCTGTAGCGCTTCAGCGCGTCGTAGACGGGGATCGTGCCCACCACGTTGTCCACGAGCCAGTCCATCTCCATGATCTGCTCCAGCAGCAGCGCGTCCCCCTCACCGGCCACGGCCTCGCCGGACTGGTTGCGGATCGGCAGCCGGAAGGGATCGCACAGCTCCCGGCGGATGCCCTGCCTCAGAAACTCTGCCAGCTTGCGCACGCCCTCGGGCAGCTCGGGCGCGCACTGCACGTCCACCACGCCCGCGGCCATGCCCCAGTAATAGTTCAGCGCCTTGCTGCTGGCCGCGTATTCCTCCTTCATGGTCCTGTCCAGCAGCCGACGCAGGATCTCCTCGTAATAGACGTCCCACTTCCACAGCGGCGCGGCCAGCATGACCGACCGGCCTTCTTCAGAAAGCGTCAGCCCGTTCACGCCGAAGCTGCCGTCGGCCAGCCGCGCGGAATCCTGGGAGGAGATCAGCCGGATCCCCCGGTCCTCCAGCTTCCGCTTCGCGGCCCGGATGCCGTCCACCGACGACCACTCCAGCACCACCTTCGCCCGGGGATTGACCAGCTGCACGCCCAGGGCGAAGGCGTTGATGCCCGCGACCTGCCCGTAGATGGGATAATCGCACACATAGCCGATGTCGCCGCCCTCGGCCATCGCCCCGGCGATGGCGCCGATGATGTATTTCACTTCGTATATGCGGGGATAGTAGGTGCGGATATAGCGGTGAGACTGGTTCAGGGCGCAGTTGAACACCGTCACCTCCGGGTGCGCGACGGCCGCCTGGAGGCTGGCCGGCAGCATGCGCGGCGAGGTGGTGAACAGCACCCTGTGGCCGTCGGCGATCGCCCGCTCGATGGTCTGCGTCTCCCCGTTCACGATGGCGTCGCCGTAGACGCCGGTCTCGACCCTGCCCTGCAGCGCCTCCCCGGCGCGCAGCCGCCCCTGCTCGTGCCCGTAGGCCCAGGCGGAATTGCGCGGGTTCTTGTCGTAGATGAAGGCCACCTTCATGGGCTTCACGGCGGTCACGACCTTGGACAGCAGCGCCGCCTTCTTCTCCTTCGCGGGCTCGGCCTTCAGCTCGATGGGCGAATCCTCCCGCTTCAGCTCGACCTCCTCCCACATCCGGGAGATGGCCTTGCGCAGCTCCGCCGGTGCTCCGGCGCACAGGGCGTCATAGCCGTAGATCTCCAGGTACGCCAGCATGGCGTCGGCGGCGGGGATGGCGGGCCTGTCGCCGCCCACGCTCTCGTACGCCTGTTTAAAGGCGTGGTAGGCGGAGGAGAACCGGCGGCGGTCCTCGTCGTCCCAGGGCTCGTTCGCGCCCTTGCCCACATGGGCCTGCAGCTTCTGATAGCCGCCCCGCTTGGACAGCTCCACATAGTTGACGCCGCTCAGCCGGTTGAAGGCCAGGTATTCCTGGTACAGCCGGGCCTCCTCTGAATCCGCGTCCTTCGGCAGGATGCGGATCACCTCTCCCGGGATGCTGACCGCGCCGAAGAAGCGGAGCACGCTGACCCGCTTGTTGCCCTCCTGGACGTAGTAGCGGTTCATGTATTCATACACCTTGATGGGATCGCGGATGCCCTCCGCCAGGTGGGACTGGCACAGCCGCTCCCACTTCTGGGCGAACTCCGAATTCTCCGCCAGCAGCGGCATGAAGTTCCGGGCGAAGGCGTTCGTGCGCCCGCGGGTCTTCGTGCCGACGATGAGCTCCGCGGGGATGGAGACCAGCCCCAGGTTTATCCCCGTGGCGGTGCGCTCCGTGGGGATGATATCGTCCAGCACGGGAAGACAGGGGTCCTTCCCGGCGGCGACGCACGCACGATACTCCCTCTGCGCCAGCTTCAGCGCGTCCCTGTAGTGCAGCTCCGGCATGGGTCCATCCCCCCCGCAGTGTCAAAACTAAACCTGATTCCAATATTATTCGCCATATGGGCGGCAAAATCCTGCGTATGACCGGCATTTCTATATTCGTACGCCATGAAAAAAACCGCCGCCCACCCCGGCCCGCCGGAGGCCGGAGGGAGCCTGCCAGATTTAACGATACTTTAACCTCCGATCGCTGCTTCCGGCCCGCCCCGGCGGGATACAGCATGCCCCCCGTCACGGTGGCCTTTGTGCTTGCGCTGCTGCTGATCGGCACGGTCGTGGTGCAGGGCACCCGCAAGATGTACATCGAATCCCAGAACGGGCAGATCGAGCAGGACATGGGCGAATGCAGGGCCCTGTTCATGAACCCGGAGATCGTGGGCCGGGTGCTGGACCAGTGGCAGGACGACCCGGAGATGATGGAGGAGCCCGACGGCGCCCTCGACGCGCAGATGCTGGAGCGCCTGGAGCGCTCGGGCGTCGGCGCCGCGGAGGTCACGCCGGCGGAGCTGGACGCCATGAGCCCCCAGGCCCAGCGGGCGTTCGCGAAGGCGATGTACCGGTATATGTGCGCCTGGTTCGACGACCAGCGGCTGAAGGGCCGGTTCGACGGCGTCTTCATCATGGATATCCGCGACGACGACGAGCTCTACGGTGATGACAGGGACGATCTCTTCGTGATCATGGAGAGCAGCGTGGACACGGACGAGAGCGGATACCATTTCCTGGGGGAATACTGGAGCAAGGAGGAGGCCTTCGCGGTCATCGACACCCTGCAAAACGGCGTCTACGGGGAGGATTACGGCGATATGCTGTATGAGCGGCTGCAGGACACGGTCTACAACGAGCTGATGTACCTGGCCGTGGCCCCGGTGTTCGCGTCGGGCACGCTGCGCTACGTCGTGTGCCTGGAGTACGACTGGCCCGCCTTCGCCCACATACTGAACGTCAACCTGCGGTCGATGGCGATATGGGGCGGCATCAGCCTGCTGGTGACCAACGCGCTGCTGATACTGTTCATCTACTTCCGGGCGGTCCGGCCCATGGTACAGGTGAACGACGGCATCCGCGCCTTCGTGGACGGCGCGGAGCAGTTCGACGACATCACCATGCTCTGCTTCAGCTACCGCGGCCCCGCGGGGGCGGAGCCGGAGCCCGGGGCCTGAACGGCGGTTTCGGCCCATTCCCGTATTGACAGGCACACGGGGATTGTGATAGTATGAGGGCATAGGGTTAAACGCTTAACTGCGGCCCATATCGCCTCGTTTCAAAACACAGGAGGAAGTGGAGGGATCACATTGAAGTACATGCACTCGGAATGGCAGCACAGGCTTGCGCACTGGCTGGAAACGCTGAAAAAGGACCTGTATATCCCGCTGGGACCGATCGAGGTCGAATCGTTCCTCACCATGGACCACCTGACCCCCGACCAGGCGCGGCAGGGCAGCTTCGCGCCGATGGCACCCGGCACGGTCTGGGGCCACACCTGGGAATACTGCTGGATGCGCAGCCGCATCGTGCTGCCGGAGGCCGCGGCGGGCAGGCGCATCGCCATGGACCTGCAGACCGGCGGCGAATCCACGATCTTCGTGGACGGCAGATCCTTCGGCACCCGCCGCGCGGAGTGGGTGCACGTGCCCCATCACTACATCGTCGACAACTTCCTGACGGACAGCGGCGAGGCGGGCCACGCCTATGACCTGCTGATCGAGGCCTACGCCGGCCACTTCTATCCCGAGAGCAGCCTGCAGGGCTGCGCCACGGGCCCGGTGCTGCCCGGCAGCTATCAGGACCCCAAGGCCGACTGCGAGCGCACTGCGCTGGGCAACATGACCTACGGCATCTGGAACGAGGACGCCTACCAGCTGTTCCTGGACCTGACCACGCTGTCGCTGCTGGGCGACCAGCTGGACCAGGAGAGCCTGCGGGCGGACCACGTGGCCGAGGCGCTGGAGAAGGCCACGCTGATCGTGGACTTCGAACAGGACCTGGACGCCCGCGTGGCCAGCTATCGCGCGGCCCGGGAGGCGCTGAAGCCCGCCATGGAGGCCGCGAACGGCGCCACCGCGCCGGTGTTCTACGCCATCGGCAACGCCCATCTGGACCTGGCCTGGCTGTGGCCGATGGCGGAGACCCATCGCAAGACCAGCCGAACCTTCGCCCAGCAGCTCCGGCTGATCGACGAATACCCCGAATACAAGTACCTGCAGAGCCAGCCCGCCGCCTATGAGATGTGCCGGGAGCACTATCCGGAGCTGTTCGAGCGCATCGTGGAGGCCTCGAAGAAGGGCCAGTGGATCCCCGAGGGCGCGATGTGGGTCGAGCCCGACACCAACATGACCAGCGGCGAATCGCTGGTGCGCCAGGTGCTGCACGGCAAGCGCTACTTCAGGGACGTGTTCGGCGTGGACAGCGTGGTGCTGTGGCTGCCGGACACCTTCGGCTACTCCGCGGCGCTGCCCCAGATCCTGAGCAAGACGGGCGTGAAATACCTGGTCACCCAGAAGATCTTCTGGTCCTACAACGAGGGCGACCAGTTTCCCTACCACTACTTCACCTGGCAGGGCGCGGACGGCTCCGAGATCACCTCCTTCCTGCCCACCAGCTACACCTACCGCACCGACCCGAAGGAGATCGTGGAGACCTGGAACAAGCGGGTCCAGAAGCGGGGCCTGGATTCCTTCCTGCTGCCCTTCGGCTACGGCGACGGCGGCGGCGGCCCCACCCGGGACCACATCGAATTCGCGCTGCGCGAGGCCGACCTGGAGGGCATGCCCCGGGTGAAGATCGAGGGGCCCGTGCAGTTCTTCGACGACATGCAGGCCCAGGGCGGCCCGAAGCACACCTATGTGGGCGAGCTGTACTTCTCGGCCCACCGCGGCGTATTCACCTCCCAGGCGGCCATCAAGAAGGGCAACCGCAAGTCGGAGCTGGCCCTGCGCGAGGCCGAGATGTGGGGCAGCCTGGCCCTGCTGAAGGGCGCGGAATACCCGCTGGATCGCATGGACGCGGCGTGGAAGAAGCTGCTGCTGAACCAGTTCCACGACATACTGCCCGGCTCCTCCATCGCCCGGGTGTATGAGGACGCCCGCAGGGACCACAAGTGGATCATCGCCGAGGCCGAGGCCGTGCGTGACGGCGCGCTGGCGGCGCTGGCCGGGGGCGACGGCGTGACGGTGTTCAACTCCCTGTCCTTCGAGCGGCGCGGCCTGGTGCGGCTGCCCGCGGAATACGAGGGCGGCGCGGTGACCTCCGACGGCACCAGCATCGCCACCCAGCGGGACGGCGACGGCGTGCTGGCGCTGGTGACGGTGCCGGCCTGCGGCGCGGTGTCCCTGAAGCCCCAGGCGGTGACGGTGTCCGGCAAGGCGGCCGCGGCGCAGCTCACGCAGAGCGGCGCGGTGATCGAGAACGCCGTGATCCGCGCGGAGCTGAATGCCCGGGGCGAGATCGTGTCCTTCGTCGACAAGCGCTCCGGCCGGGAATTCGCCGCCGGGCCCATGAACCGGCTGCTGATGTACAAGGACGTGCCGCGGCTGTTCGACGCCTGGGACATCGACTCCAACTACATCCTCCAGCCCGTGGCCATCGACGAGCCCGTCCAGCTGACCGTCGTGGAGGCGGGGCCGCTGCGGGCGGTGCTGCATCTGTCCCGGAAGGTGCTGGATTCCGACTTCGAGCAGGACATCGTGCTGGAGGCCGGCAGCCGCCGCCTGGACTTCGTCACCGACGTCCAGTGGCGCGAGCTGCACCGCCTGATGAAGGTGGAATTCCCGGTGAACGTCCGGGCGACCGAGGGCATCAACGAGATCCAGTTCGGCTACATGAAGCGCCCCACCCACCGGTCCAGGCTCTACGATTCCGACCGCTTCGAGGTCTGCAACCAGCGCTACAGCGCGCTGTGCGACGAGAACCACGGCGCGGCGGTGCTGAACGACTGCAAGTACGGCATCTCCATGAACGGCAACGCCATGCAGCTGACGCTGCTGCGGGCGGCGGCCAGCCCCGAGATGCGGGCGGACAACGGCAGCCACCGCTTCACCTACGCCTTCACGGCCTGGGAGGGCGATTTCATGAGCAGCGACGTGGTGCGCGAGGCCTATGACCTCAACGTGCCGATGGTCGTGGCCAGGGGCGGCTGCGCGCCGTTCAGCGCCTTCACGGTGGACGCGCCCAACGTGTTCATCGACACGGTGAAGCCCGCCGAGGACGGCAGCGGCGACCTGATCCTGCGCCTGTACGAGGCCAAGCGGGCGGACACTCGCTGCACGCTGGGCATCCACCTGCCCGTCAAGGGCGTCCGCGCGTGCGACATGCTGGAAAATCCCGGGGAGGCGCTGGCCGTGGACGGCGGCGCGGTGGCCCTGGATTTCCACACCTTCGAGGTCAAGACGCTGCGGCTCAGCTTCTGACCATGTTATGATTGTCGACGCCATCCTGCGGATGTCGCCGACCCGGAAAACGTTCCGTTTTCCTAATCATGTAAGACAGCGCTCCGATCGATGATCGGGGCGCTGTCTTTTGCCTTGTGCGCTCAGCCCAGCCGCCTCACGCTCTCGCGCTCCACGAGGCTGACGCCGAGTATGACCTTCTCCGGGGTAAGGTCCTTGTTCTGGATGTGGCGCACCAGCGTGTCCACGCTGACCAGCGCCTTCTGGTCGATGTCCTGGGCGACGGTGGTCAGCTTCGGCACGGATACGGACGCTATGGGCAGGTTGTCAAAGCCCATCACGGAGATGTCCCCGGGCACCGAGAGCCCCACGGAGCGCATGAAGTCGATCAGGTGCAGCGCGATCTGGTCGGCGCTGCAGAAGAAGGCGGTGGGCCCGTCCGGGCTGCCCAGCAGCGCCGTCAGCCGCTCCCGCTGGGCCTCGAAATCCGCGCTCGGGAACACCCACTGGTCCGGCACCGTCAGGTCGTGCCTGCCCAGCGCGTCCCTAAAGCCCACCAGGCGGCGCTTGTCCACGTCGCTGTCCTCCAGCGCCATGGCGACGAAGGCCGCCCGGCGATGCCCCATACGGTACAGATAATCCCCTGCGATGCGTCCGCCCGCCTCGTCGTCCAGCCGGACGTGGTTGACGCCGGGCAGGTCGAAATAGCAATCCGTGAACACGGAGGGTATGAACGCCAGCGATTCCAGGTTCTCCAGGTAGCGGCTGTAGGAGCCGTTGAACAGCGCGCCGGCCACATTCCAGCCCCGGATGTCCTGCTCCACAGCACCGAAGTCGTCGGTGAAGCGGATCAACGGATAATACCCCTTTTTATACAGGTTGACGATCAGGGCCCCCACATAGGTGGCGTTATACGGGTTTAAAAAGATGTTCTCATCCGGGCTCGCCTGCACGATGATGGCGATGAACCGGGATTCCCGCTGGGCCAGCGACCGGGCGGCCTGGTTGGGAACATACCCCGCCTGGCGGATCAGCGCCTGGATCTGCGCCACGGTCTCCTCGGACACCCGCTTGTAATTGCCGTTGATGACGTTGGACACCGTCGCCGTGCTGACGCCCGCCGCCCTCGCGATCTCCTTGAGCGTTGCCATATTCTGCCTCCTCCGCTCCCCCACAAAGTATAGCACTTTCCCCCGTTCCCCGCAACCCGCGGGCGAAGCCCGTGCCATAAACATTAATTGAAAGTTAAACAATAGCAGCGAAATCGATTCACATGAGGCGCAAATCGTAAAAACCGTAAAGTCATTGTTGACAATTGCGCATGAAGGTGTTATAGTATTTATAGATTAAGCGATTAACCTCGCTGATATTATTATACGGAAAGGATGTTTGTATGTCAACCCAATGGCTGAAGGACGCGGTCTTCTATGAGATCTATCCCCAATCCTATTACGATACCAATGGGGACGGCATCGGCGATTTCAACGGCATCATCGAAAAGCTGGACTACATCAAGTCCCTGGGCTGCAACGCCCTGTGGATCAACCCCTGCTTCGATTCCCCCTTCAAGGACGCGGGCTACGACGTGCGCGATTACAAAAAGGTCGCGCCGCGCTACGGCAACAACAACGACCTGTACCGCCTGTTCGGCGAGGCCCACAAGCGGGGCATCCGTGTGCTGCTGGACCTGGTCCCCGGCCACACCAGCGAGGAGCACGAGTGGTTCAGGCAGAGCCAGAAGGCCGAGACCAACGAATATTCCAACCGCTACATCTGGACGGACTTCTGCTTCCAGCCTGCGAAGGGCATGGGCTTCATCGGCGGCGAGAGCGAGCGCAGCGCCACCTACGCGCTGAACTTCTTCAAGTGCCAGCCCGCCCTGAACTACGGCTTTTTGAAGCCGGAGGAGCCCTGGCAGCTGGCCACCGACCATCCCGACGCCATCGCCACCCGGGAGGCCATGAAGGACGTCATGCGCTTCTGGCTGGACCACGGCTGCGACGGCTTCCGCGTGGACATGGCCGCGTCGCTGGTCAAGTTCGACGACGAGAAGAAGAGCGGCACCAGCGCCATCTGGCGGAACGTGCGCGAGATGCTGGACGCCGAATACCCCGACGCCGCGATGGTCGCCGAGTGGAGCGATCCGCCGGTGGCGCTGCGCGCGGGCTATCACATGGACTTCTACCTGAACCATCCCGGCGGCGGCTACGCCAGCCTGATGCGCGACTATCAGAAGGGCTTCAGCGTCAACGACGGCGTGGACAACAGCTACTTCCGCAAGGACGCCCCCGACCGGGACATCAACCGCTTCCTGGAGCAGTACGAGGCCTGGTACAAGGATACCCGGGACATCGGCTATATCTCCATGCTGACCTGCAACCACGACACCATCCGTCCCCGCTTCAACATGGAGATGGATGAACTGAAGCTGGCCTACGCCTTCATCTTCACGATGCCCGGCGTGCCCTTCCTGTACTACGGCGACGAGATCGGCATGCGCTATCTGGACCTGCCCACCAAGGAGGGCGGCTATTACCGCACCGGCGCCCGCACGCCCATGCAGTGGGACAGCTCGAAGAACCTGGGCTTCTCCACCGGCTGCGCGGACAGCCTGTATCTGCCGGTGGACCCGGCGGCGGATGCGCCCACCGTGGAGAGCCAGCAGGACGATCCCGCCTCGCTGCTGAACACCGTGCGCGCGCTGCTGAAGCTGCGCCACGAGGAGGCGGACCTGCAGGCCGACGGCGAATACGAGACCGTCTGCGCCGAGAAGGGCAAGCCCTTCGTCTACCGGCGCGGCAGCCTGCTGCTGGCCGTGAATCCCTCCGGCGAAAAGCTGTTCGCCGACGTGGACGCGGACGACCGGCAGGTGCTGTTCGTGCTGGGCATGGCGGACGCCCACGCCAGGCGGCTGGCCATGGGTCCCCAGTCCTTCGTGGTGCTGAAATAAGCGCCCGTCCCCCCATCGAACCTGGCGGCCGCAGTGCCGTTAGAATATAGTAAGGAGGCCATTCTTATGAAAAAGACCCTGTCTCTGGCTCTCGTGCTGGCGATGGTGATGTCCCTGTTCATGGGCTTTACCGCGTTCGCCGAGGAGACGACCGACGTCGGAACCCCCCGTTCCGAGACGCTGATCATGGAGACCCAGACCCCGACCGACATGCCCGGTCAGTTCAACCCCTACACGCTGGGCGTGCAGATGGGCTTCGGCATCCATCAGCTGATCACCGCCCACCTGTGGGAGATCGACACCGTTGCCGGTGAGCAGTTCGGCGAGGTCGCCGCTGCGATGCCCGAGCCCAACGAGGACTTCACCGAGTTCACCGTGAAGCTCCGTGAGGGCATGAAGTGGTCCGACGGCGAGGACATCAATGCCGACGACGTCGTGTTCACCTTCGACATGATCAAGGGCTGCTCCAACATCGGCTGCTCCGCCTGGACCAACAGCGTGCTGGAGTCCGTGGAGAAGGTCGACGATTACACCGTGAAGTTCCACATGGTCGATTCCTTCCCCCGCCTGGCCCTGCGCTTCGGCGTCACCATCTGGGGCTGCGACTACTACATCGTGCCCGAGCACATCTTCAAGGATGCCGAGGATCCGTCCGCTTTCGTGTATGACGGCAAGGTCACCGCTGGCCCGTATGTCGTGAAGGATTTCGATCCCAACGGCCAGTGGATCCTGTACGAGCTGCGCGAGGATTGGCAGCAGTCCGCGATGGGCATCGCCGCCGCCGATCACTATGGCATTGGCGCCGACGCGACCATGGCCAAGTACGTCTGGGTCCGCGCCCTGGGCGATGACACCACCCGCCAGATGGCCATGATCTCCAACGACGTCGACATCCTGTGCGAAGTGACGCCCGAGATCCTGGACTACATGGTTTCCCAGAACGACAAGATCGCCTGCTGGTACAACGAGTTCCCGTACGCCACCTCTGACGACCCCTGCTCCAAGGGCATCGGCTTCGGCATCGGCATGGGCGCTCCCTTCGACAGCAAGTACTTCCGCTGGGGCGTCGCGCTGGCCATGGACTTCGATGAGATCTCCCTGTCCATCTTCGACGGCGCTGGCCGTGCCTCCGCGTTCCCCTGCATCACCGCCACCACCGCCGGCCAGGAGCTGTACTATCGCCCCGTCGCCGAGTGGCTGCAGAACGAGTTCCAGATGGAGCTGTCCGACGGCACCGTCATCACCGGCGCTGATGTCTGGGATCCCGACTATTGCGAGCGCATGGCCGGCGAGCTGGGCATCGAGGGTGACCGTGCTTACCTGGAAGACATGTTCGGCATCGGCTACTGGAAGTACAATCCTGAGCTGGCCGAGAAGCTGTTCATCGAAGCGGGCCTGGAGAAGAAGGACGACGGCTGGTACTTCAACGGCGAGCCCTTCGTCATCCACCTGACCTACCTGGCCGACACCGAGGCCCAGGCCGGCCGTGGCGTGACCGCCGCCTATGACCAGCTGAGCAAGTTCGGCTTCAACTGCGAGATCTCCTCCGAGTCCTCCGCCACCTGGGACACCATCAACGGCACCGGCGAATATGAGCTGCGCGGCATCTGGCCCACCGGCTTCATCACCAGGGACATCTACTCCCAGATCAGTGGCTGGGACGGCGACCTGATCGTGCCCGTTGGCGAGCGCAGCTCCGGCCAGGGTACCCGCTGGAACAACGAGAAGGCCACCCAGATCATCCATGACCTGGCCAAGGTCTCCCCGGATTCCGACGAGTCCTACCAGCTGGGCATCGAGTTCCTGAAGACCGCCGTCGAGGATATGCCCTTCATCGGCTTCCACTCCGGCGTCAAGTACGTGCCCGCCAACAGCACCGTCTGGGAAGGCTATCCCACCGCGGACAATGCCTACAACGGACCCTGGTGGTGGTGGAGCTGCTTCAAGTACATCCTGCCCTACATCACCCCCGTTCAGGGCTGATCGCACTGAAGCTGCCTGACAGGCACATCTGATTTCCTGCACGCGCCGTCCCCGCGGCGGCGCGTGCATTCCTTTACGTGTAGCATTGTTAACATTTGGCGCGCTCCTTTACAAGAAGGCGCGGCCATCAAAACTTGCAAAGCAGATTTGATTTTGCGAGAACGAAGGGGTGTAGCCAGTGAAATTTTGGAAGTATCTGGGCCTGCGCGTACTCACGTGGGCGCTGACGATCCTGATCGGCGTAACCTTCATCTTCTTCATTCCGCGCATGTTCCCCTCGGACCCCGTGGAGAGCATGATCGGCCAGATGCAAGCGCGTTCGGGCGACATGGACCCGGCGGCGAAGGAAGCGCTGCGTACCCAGCTGCGCACACAGTTCGGCCTGGAGGGCTCGCTGTGGACGCAGTATACCTCCTTCCTGTGGAAGGGGCTTTTGCACTTTGACTTCGGACCCTCGCTGATGAGCTATCCCACGCCCTGCGGCGAGATCATATCACGAAACCTGCCGTACACGGTAGGGTTGTCGATGATCACGACCATCGTGGCATGGATCATCGGCAACTTCATCGGCCTGCTGGCGGGCTTCCGCAAGAACAAGACCTCCTCCAAGATCCTGGAGGCCGTCGCGATCTGTATCTACCCCATCCCCTACTTCATACTCGCCCTGGTGCTGCAAATCGTGTTCGCCTACGTGCTGGGCTGGTTCCCGCTGCAGGCCACGATACAGTACAACAACGGCACTGCGACCTTCATCGCTACGCTGCTCAAGGCCTCGGTGCTGCCCGCGCTGTCGATCCTGCTGCTGGGCACCGGCTGGTGGATCATTTCGATGAAATCCCTTTCCAGCACCACCGCCGAGGAGGATTTCGTCCTCTACGCCCGCTACAGGGGCCTGTCTGAGGGCAAGATCGGCCGCAGCTATGTCTTCCGCAATTCCATACTGACCCAGATCACGGCCCTGGCCATGAGCCTCGGCGGTGTGTTCAACGGCTCGATCATGACGGAGATCATCTTCGGCTATCCGGGCGTCGGCACGCTGATCCAGGGCGCCATCATGCAGTCGGACTACAACATGATACTGGGTTGTATCACCATATCGATCGTCGCCATCTCGACCTGCACGCTGATCGCCGACCTGATCTATCCGTTCATCGATCCGCGCATTCGCTACAGCTGAGAAAGGAGGAGAGCAAGCTATGAAGAAATTCTGGAGAAACGCGAGTCTGCGCCTGAAGCTGGGATTGATCATCACACTGTTCTTCCTCATTCTCGGCTTCGTGGTGTATTTCATACCGCACACGGATCCGTTCCCGAACAACATCCGCATGAAGAACCTGGCGCCCTCCGCGGAGCACTGGCTGGGCACCACCTCCCAGGGGCAGGACATCTTCTGGCTGTTGATCGAGGCCATCCATAATTCCCTGACCATCGGCTTCATCGTCGCCGCCATCGGCACCGTCGTGGGCGTGCTCGTGGGCCTGATCTCGGGCTTCGTGGGCGGCGCGCTCGACAGGATACTGATGGTCGTCACCGATACGTTCGTGGTCATACCGTCGCTGCCGGTGCTGATCATGATGACCTCGCTGATGAAGGGCAGCTCCACGGTGATCCTGCTGGCGTTGGTGCTGGCGGTGTTCGCCTGGGCCTGGCCGAGCCGCCAGATCCGCTCCATGGCGCTGACCATGAAGGAGCGCGACTTCGTCCACACGGCCTGGTTCTCCGGCGAGGGAACGCTGCAGACCGTCGTGACGGAGATACTGCCCTTCACGCTGACCTGGGCGCTTTCAAACTTCATGAACGCCACGCTGAGCGCCATCGCGTCGGAATCCGGCCTGGCGGTGCTGGGCCTGTCCCCCGGCAACCTGGTCTCCCTGGGCAACATGATCCAGTGGGCCCGGAACTACAACGCCATCATGATGGGCCGCTGGAACTGGATCCTGCCGCCGATCCTGGGCACGATCATACTGTTCGTCGGCCTGTTCATGCTGATCACCGGCTACAACGACTATACCGCCATGAAACGAGGTAGATAAAGATGCTGAAAATCGATCATTTGTCCGCCTCCTACAAGACGATCGACGGCAACGTCCACGTCGTAAAGGACGTTGACTTCGAGATCCGCGACAACGAGGTATTCGGCATCGCGGGCGAGTCCGGATGCGGCAAGTCAACCCTGCTCAAGACACTGTACGACATCATCGAATTCCCGCTGGAGATCGATTCGGGCAAGGTCATCCTCAGCGGCACCAAGAACGGCCAGGATTTCCGGTTTGAATCCGGCCAGATCCGCAACAGCTGGTGGAACCAGATCTCCTATGTGCCCCAGGCCGCCCAGAGCGTGCTGAACCCCATCGTCCGGCTGAAGGACCAGTTCCTCGATTCCATCCCCAAGGAGAGCAAGGAGGAGACCCCGGCCCAGACGCTGGCCCGCGTGGCCAAGTACATGGAGGGCCTCGGCCTGTCCCCCGACGTGCTGGACGCCTTCCCGTTCCAGCTGTCCGGCGGCATGCGCCAGAGGGCCGTCATCGCGCTGGCGACCTTCATGTCCCCCAACGTGGTGCTGGCCGACGAGCCCACCACCGCCCTGGACGTGGTGGTGCAGCGCGGCATACTGATGATGCTGATGGACCTGCAGAAGCAGTTCAAGAACACGCTGGTCATCGTCAGCCACGACATGGGCGTGCACTATCAGATCACCGACCGCATGGGCATCATGTATTCCGGTTCCTTCGTGGAGCTGGGCCCCACCGAGGACATCTTCGAGGACCCGATCCATCCCTACACCCGGATGCTGATCGGCGCGCTGCCCCGCGTGGGCGACAAGAGCCAGAAGGTGGGCATCCCGGGCCGTCCGCCGGCCCTGAAGAACCCGCCGCCGGGCTGCCGCTTCGCCGCCCGCTGCCCCCAGGCCACCGACAAGTGCCGCCAGGATCCGCCCCCGGCATTCCGGGAGATCAGGCCCGGGCGCTACGCGGCCTGCCACTATCTGGAATCGGAGGTGAACTGACATGGCGCAAAAGCTGCTTGAGATCGACCATGTCAGCAAGGAGTTCCGCATCGGCGGCATGCTGAGCCGCAAGAAGATACTCGCCACGGACGACGTTTCGCTGTCCATCGACGCGGGCAAGCCCGTGATACTGTCCATCGTCGGCGAGTCCGGCTGCGGCAAATCCACGCTGTGCAAGATGATCCTGCGCCTGTACACGGCGGACAAGGGCCGGATCACGCTGCTGGGCCACGATTACGCCGACAAGAAGGGCTATGATCCCCAGCAGTTCAAGCTGGACGTGCAGCCCATCTTCCAGAACCCCTTCGAGACCTTCTCCATGCGCAAGACCGTGGACACCTACCTGTACAACACGGCGCTGCGCCTGGGCATCTGCAAGAGCCGCGCCGAGGCGGACAAGCTGATCGACGAGACGCTGCACAACGTGGGCATGTCGCTGCAGGTGGTCAAGGGCAAGTACATGACCCAGTTCTCCGGCGGCGAGCTCCAGCGCATCTCCATCGCGCGGGCGCTCATCACCCGGCCGAAGCTGATCATCGCCGACGAGCCCGTGGCCGCCATCGACGCCTCGATGAAGATGAACATCGTCAACCTGTTCAAGGAGCTGAAGGAGCAGTACCAGGTGTCGTTCATCTACATCACCCACGACCTGTCCACCGCCTACTACGTGTCCGATTACATCGCCACGCTGTACCGCGGCGGCCTGATCGAATACGGGCCCGCCAAGGAGCTGATGGACAACCCCGCCCATCCCTACACGGAGCTGCTGATGAACGCGGTGCCCCGCGTGGGCGACAAGTGGAAGGAAAACATGGTCATGGCCGACATGGAGGACAAGGAGTTCGCGCTGACCTGCTGCAAGTTCGCGCCGCGCTGCCCCTACGCCACCGACGAGTGCCGCAAGTCCCGCCCCGGCGAGACCGACCTGGGCAACGAGCGCATGGTGCGCTGCTTCCATTCACTGGTCAAATAACAAAATCAAAGGACAGGAGCGCCGGAAGCCCAGCACGAGCTTCCGGCGTTTTGACAGGAGGCATATATGACCTTTACCGACATTTGGGCCATCCGTCCCGCGCCCACCGAAGGCGCGGTGATCGCGGGCGAGGGCTGGCGCATCACGGTGCTGACGGACCGGCTGCTGCGGCTGGAATACGAGCCGGAGGGCCACTTCCGCGACGGCGCGACCCAGGCGGTCATCAACCGCGAATTCCCGCTGCCCGCCTTCACCGTGCGGGACAGCGGCGACAGGCTGAGCATCGAGACCGACGGTCTGCGGCTGGAATACGACAAAAAGCCCTTCTCCGCCGAGGGCCTGAGCGCCGTATTGAAGAACGCGCTGCTCAGCCACGCCAGCGTCTGGCACTACGGCGAATCGGTGGGCAACCTGAAGGGCACCGCCCGCACGCTGGACCAGGCGGACGGCGGCGTGAAGAAGGCCTTCTTCGTGGGCGAGCAGGACAAGCCTCTGGAGATGGGCGACGGCCTGATGTCCATGGACGGCTTCGCCGTGCTGGACGACAGCCGCAGCATGGGCATGGACGCTCAGGGCAACCTGACGCCCGCGGACGGCGTCAGCGTCGATCTGTATCTGTTCGCCTATGGCCACGACTTCAAGGCCGCGCTGCGGGACTTCTATCGCCTCTCCGGCCCCGTGCCGTCCCTGCCGCGCTACGCCCTGGGCAACTGGTGGAGCCGCTATTACCGCTACACCGAGAAGAGCTACAAGGCGCTGATGGAGAAGTTTGCCGCGGAGCGGGTGCCGCTGTCCGTGGCGGTGATCGACATGAACTGGCACGTCACCGACATCGATCCCAAGTACGGCTCCGGCTGGACCGGCTACACCTGGGACCCGGCGATGTTCCCCGACCCCAAGGCCATGCTGGACTGGCTGCACGAGCGCCATCTGAAGGTGACGCTGAACGACCACCCCGCCGACGGCGTGCGCGCCTGCGAGGATCTCTACCCCGAGATGGCCCGGGAGATGGGCATCGACCCGGACAGCGGCTATCCCGTGGACTTCGACGCCTCCAGTGAAAAGTTCCTGAAGGCCTTTGAAAAGGTGGTGCTGGACAGCTTCGAGCGCACCGGCGTGGACTTCTGGTGGATCGACTGGCAGCAGCGCGGCGGCAGCAGCGTGCCCGGCGTGGACCCGCTGTTCGTGCTGAACCACACCCGCTACATGTACGCCAACCGCAAGGGCGACGTGGGCATGACCTTCTCCCGCTACGGCGGGCCGGGCAGCCACCGCTATCCCGTGGGCTTCTCCGGCGACAGCTGCATCACCTGGGACAGCCTGGCCTTCCAGCCCTATTTCACCGCCACGGCGGCCAACATCGGCTACGGCTGGTGGAGCCACGACATCGGCGGGCACATGCTGGGCATCCGGGACGAGGAGCTGGCCACCCGCTGGCTGCAATTCGGCGTGTTCTCCCCCATCATGCGGCTGCACTCGTCCATGAGCGAGTTTTTGAGCAAGGAGCCCTGGAGCTATTCCATGGAGCCCTGCGCCGTCATGGAGCACTTCCTGCGGCTGCGCCACAGGCTGGTGCCCTGGCTGTACACCCGCGCGCTGAGGGCCGCCGAGGAGGGCAGCGCCATACTCTATCCCGTCTATTACGACTGGGACCTGGGCTGGAAGCTCCGGGACGTGGAACGCAACGAGTACATGTTCGGCGGCGAGCTGCTGGTCGCGCCCATCGTGACCCCCGCCGACGCCGATACGAAGCTGGCCTCCGCCAGGGTCTGGCTGCCGGAGGGACAGTGGGTCGACTTCTTCACAGGCCTGCGCTACACCGGCGGACAGAGCCTGAACGTCTATCGCCCGCTGTCCGACATGCCGGTGTTCGTGCGCCCGGGCGCCATCCTGCCGATGGACGCCGACTTCGCGCCGGAGAACGGCTGCCCGCTGCCGAAAAACGTGGTGTTCCGGGCCTTTGCCGGGGCCTGCGGCGAGGGATCGCTGGTGGAGGACGACGGCAGCCGTCCCGGCTCGCCAAACTACCGCCGCTGCGAGACCCGCGTGGCGCTGGAGGAGGGCGACGGGCTGACGCTGCGGCTGCTGAGCGCCGAGGGCGCGACGGAGCTGCTGCCGACCGACCGCAGGATCAGCGTGGAGCTGGTGGGCGTGGCGAACGCGCTGCCGGACGAGGCCGACTGCGGCTTTGAAGCGCGCTACGACGCGCAGACCCGCACACTGACGCTGGCGCTGGACGTGAAGCCCGGGGCCGGCGCGACGCTGCGCTGGCGCGACTATCCCGCCTGCCCCGCGCTGGACAGGCCGGCGATGGTGCACGCGCTGCTGCTGCCCATGCGCATGGCCAACGCGGACAAGGACCGCATGCTGGAGATATCCGAGACCGTGGCCCGTCCCGAGCACCGGCTGGCGGCCTGGATGACGGTGAATCTGCCCGCCGGGCTGATCGGCGCGCTGGCGGAGCTGGAGAGCGTGGAGTGATTCACAGGGGTCGATTCATGACCCGCACGAGGTGAGCTTATGCCGCAAAGGATTCGCAACGCCACCCCCTATTACGCGCTGATCCAGGGGCTCTACTGGGCGATATTCTGCCTGATGGTGGGCTTCGCGTCGGTGTTTCTGCTGGATCGGGGCTTCACCAACGGGCAGATCGGCCTGATCCTCGGCCTTTCCTACCTGCTGTCGGCCATATTGCAGCCGGTGGTGGGATCGATGTTCAGCCGGCAGGGCGTCCGGCTGAACATCGCCATCGCCTGCGCGTACATCCCCGTGGCGGCGCTGTCGCTGGCCGTGCTGACGCTGCCGCTGGGCCGCGTGCCGCTGGCCGCGATGCTGGCGATCATGTTTACCGTGCAATCGATGATGCAGCCCTCCGTCAACGCGCTGCACCAGAACTTCGAGGCGCTGGGCAGGCCGGTGAACTTCGGCCTGGCCCGGGGCGTGGGCTCCGCGGCCTACGCGCTGTCGTCCTTCGCGATGGGCCGGCTGCTGACCCGGCTTTCGCCGTCGATACTGCCCGGTGCCTACGGCGCGGCGGTGGCGGCGCTGATCCTGGCGCTGTTCCTGGCCCGGGTCCCCTCCTCCGCCGGACAGACCGGCCCGGAGAAGGGCGGCGCGTCCTACGCGGAGATATTGCGCCGCCAGCCCTCGCTGGCGCTGTTCCTGGTGGGCGTGGGCTGCATGTTCCTGACCTATTCCTTCATCGACAACTTCCTGGTGCAGATCATACTCAGCATCGGCGGCAGCAGCGGCGATCTGGGCACGGCCATCACCCTCAGCGCCATGACCGAGCTGCCCGCGATGCTGCTGTTCGCCCGGTTCAGCCGCCGGGGTAAGGGCGTGCGGCTGTTCATGATCTCCATCTGGTTCTGGCTGGCCAAGGACGTGCTGACGCTGCTTGCGCCCAATCCCCGGGTGCTGTATGCCGTACAGCTTTTGAACTTCGCCAGCTGCGCCGTGTACGTGCCGGGCATGATGGACTACATGCGCCACGTGCTGCCCCAGTCCCAGCTGCTGCGGGGCGTGACGCTGGCGGGCACCGCCACCACGCTGGGCAGCCTGCTGGCGACGATCCTGGGCGGATGGCTGATGGACGCCGTCGGGGTGCGCACGGCGCTGCTGGTGGTGCAATTCTTCGCCGGGTTCGGCACGCTGCTGTTGACCCTCGCGCTGAGCCGCGCGGTGAAGCTGGTCAAGACGACATAAAATTCAGGCCCGCCGGAAACGGCGGGCCCTTTGCATACCTGTCGGGGATCGCTATGCCTGTGCCTGCTGCCGGGCGGCCCTGTGCTCCGCCTCGTAGATCAGCTCGCCCACGGTCTGGAACAGGTGCTCCGCCTCCACCGGCTTCGTCAGGTGGGCGTTCATGCCCGCCTGGAGGGAGCGCTGCACGTCCTCGTCGAAGGCGTTGGCGGTCAGGGCGATGATGGGGATCGTGGCCGCGTCCGCCCGGTCCAGCGCCCGGATGGCCGCCGCGGCCTCCAGGCCGTCCATCACGGGCATGCGCACATCCATCAGTATGGCGCTGTACGCGCCGAGGTCGCTTTGCTCGAACATCTCAAGGGCGACCCTGCCGTTTTCGGCATGGTCGACCTCCACATCCTCCAGGGACAGTATGTCCTTCATCAGCTCGGCGTTGATCTCCACGTCCTCAGCCAGCAGCACGCGCCGCCCCGTCAGCTCCGCCCGCTGCTTCTCCCGGAACAGGCTCATGTTGTTCCTGCGGGCGACCCGCTCGAACTCCGCCATGACGTTGGAGGCGAACAGCGGCTTGGCGAGGAAGCTGTCCACCACGGTCTCGTCGGCGATCTCGTCCCAGTTGTAGGCCGTCAGTATGATGACGGTCGTCTCGTTGTCATAGCGCTGGCGGATCAGCCGGGCCGCCTCCAGCCCGTCCATGCCCGGCATCTTCCAATCCAGCAGCACCAGGTTGTAGGGGTCCTGCTTGGCGTGCTGGAGATCCAGCATGTGAAGGGCGGTCTCGCCGTCGTGGCACACGTCGGTAAAGATGCCGACCTCGTCCAGCACCGTGCGCGCGTGCTCCGCCGTGATCGGATCGTCGTCCACCACCAGCACCTTCAGCGCGCCGGGGTCGATCTCCCGCTCCGTGCCCGACTGCTCGCAGTTGCGCAGGCTGACGATCACCGTGAACAGCGTCCCCACGCCCTTTTCGGATTCCACGTCGATCGTGCCGTTCATCATCTCCACCAGGTTCTTCGTGATCGCCATCCCAAGTCCTGTGCTGCCGTACTTGCTCTTGCGGCTGCCGTCCTCCTGGGCGAAGGCGTCGAACACCTTGGGAATGAAATCCCGGTCCATGCCGATGCCGGTGTCCTGGATGCAGAACTTCATCGTGGATTGGTCGCCGAACACCGCCGTGCGCTCCACCGTCAGCGTGATGTTGCCGGGGGCCTCGGTGAACTTGACGGCGTTGCTGAGAATGTTGATCAGCACCTCCTTCAGCTTCATGGCGTCCCCGATGTAATAATCGTCCACCGGGCTTAGGATGCGGCAGGCGTATTTCAGCCCCTTGT
Source organism: uncultured Eubacteriales bacterium (assembly GCA_900317565.1). Taxonomy (GTDB): domain Bacteria; phylum Bacillota; class Clostridia; order Christensenellales; family Aristaeellaceae; genus UBA2862. The sequence goes on along the minus strand of ONHI01000013.1, from coordinate 10,406 downwards.
CGCTGCACTGGGACATGACCATGGTGTTGATCTGCTCCAGTATGCCGCTGAAGGAAAATTCCTCGTTGCGCAGCACCATCCTGCCGGATTCGATGCGGCTCATGTCCAGTATTTCGTTGATCAGATCCAGCAGGTGCCGGGCGCTCTCCCCCGTCCGCTCCAGATATTCCCGGGTCCGGGGAATGAGCGTCTCGTCCTTCAGCGCCAGGCTGTTCAGGCCGATGATGGCGTTCATGGGCGTGCGAATCTCATGGCTCATGCTGGACAGGAACGCCGTCTTGGCGCTGTTAGCCTGCCGCGCCGCGTCCAGTGCCTCCACCAGCACCCGGCGCTGCTCCAGCGATTCCCGCATCTCCGCGTCGATCACCGTGAAGCCGATGCCCACGGCGTGGACGATGTGATCGTCCCGGTCCGACGGATGGCGCACCCCCGCCATGCGCAGCATCTCGTAGTAATCGCTGCCGTTCCGGTGGGCCAGGTAGCGATAGGCGATGATGCTCTCCGTGGACAGGGCGGCGCGGATATGGTCCGGCTCGATGAACTGGCGAAAGCCCTCTTTATACTGCTCGTCCACGTATAGCTCGCCGTACTCGGCGAAGCGCTCGCGGAAGGAAAAGCGCATGCCCTCCACGTAGTGGTCCGGGTCCTTGGGGTCCGCCCGGTAGCAGATGGCCTCGTCGTTGTCCAGGTCCACGTGGTACACGCTGCGGTAATCGGAGGCCATGGCCGTGATCATGTTGTCCAGCTGCGCCCGGTGCTTCTCCTGCTCCAGGAGCTGCTCCTGGAGGGCCAGCTGCTGCTCCAGCTCCCGCTGCTGCTCCTGCTGGATCGCCTGGGCCTGCCGCACGTCCTTGTCCACGTCCTTGAAGCCGCAGACGACGCCCATCTTGCCGTTGGGCATGTTCAGCCGGGTCAGCTCGATGCGGAAATACTTCTCCGTGCCGTCGTCCATGACCCGCAGATAGTTCAGGTTGTACTGCGGCCGCACGGCCAGCTGTTTGACCATGTAATCCAGCGAAAGCTCCTTCTGCAGCCGCTTCTGGTCGCACTTGGCCACCATCCGGCGGATGTAGCGGTCCTTCGCCTGGGAGTATTTGATCTGGGCCAGCGCGTCCAGGTTCGCCGTGCCGTGCACCGTATCGCCGGAGGTATCGCCGCGATAGAGGGAGAAGGATTCCGTCTCCACGTTGGTGATGAGCCACACGGTGTGATAGGATTCGCTCAGCGCCTCGATCACGGCCTGGTGCACGGCCAGGTCGGTCTCCATGCGCTCCCGCTTCTCCGTGATGTCCGATATGAAGACGTAGTAGATCCCGCCGTAGGCGTCGGTGTGGGTGTAATGGCCGTAATCGTCCACCCAGCGCACCGCCCCGTCCCTGCGGATGATGCGGTATTCCGTATAGTCCATCTGGGCCTCGTCGCCCTCGACCTGCTCCTCGATGGACTTGGTCACGGTCTCAAAGTCGTCCGGGTGCAGCATGCCCTTGAAGGTGTTGCCGGTCAGCGCCCGGAACTCCTCCCCGTTCTTGCAGCCGAAGATGTTGTACACCGCGTGGTTGGCGTACAGCAGCTCGCCGGGCTTCTCCTCCCTGTAGATGAAGAAGCCGCCGTTGTACACCGCGTGGTTGGCGTACAGCAGCTCGCCGGGCTTCTCCTCCCTGTAGATGAAGAAGCCGCCGGGCATGTGCTTGCCGATCTCCTCGATGGCTGCAAGATTCTGGCTGTTCAGCTGAAACTTCTTTCCAAACATGGCCCGCACCCCTCAGGAATGAACTTCGTGGTATGCCTACACAAACAGTATACCACATTAAAGCCCTCCTGAAAACCCCGAAATGCCTGGAATACAGGGCAAACACAGCGATGCGGAGGCGCCGATGCGACGCCCCCGCCGCGACGACGGTGCCGCCGCTGACGGTCGCCGTGCCATTGCAGTCCAGCGCGCCGTTCATGTTGTTCTCGGGGCCGGACACCACGACCGTACCGCCGGTGATGAGGATATCGCCGTTGGAATCGATGCCGTCGCCGCTGGCGTTCACGTACAGCGTGCCGCCGGAGATCTGGATCAACACGCCCTCCTGGGCCTCGAAGCTCTCCTTGTCGCCGGTGCTGCTGCGGGCGTTCAGGCCGTCGTCCGAGGCGATCAGGGCAACGCTGCCGCCGGAGAGGGCAATGACCTCCGCCTCCAGGCCCTCGCTGCTCTGGGCGATATTGATGATACCGCCCGCGACCGTCAGCCTGCCGTCCGCGTGGAGCCCGTCGTCGGCGCTGGCGACGGCGATCGTCCCGTCGAACACCAGCAGGTCGCCGTCCGCGTGGAAGGCGTCGTCCGCGGTGTCGAGGTCGAAGCTGCCGCCGATGATCACGATGTCGCCGCTGGCCTTGAAGCCCTTGCGGGAAGTCCCGTCCGCCTCGGCGTCCTCTTCGGTCGCCGCGCCCCGGAAGCTGCCCATGCCGCCCTGTGGGGGCTGGAATGTCGAATCGCCGTCAGTGCCCTGCTCCGTCGGCATATCGCCCTCCTCGCCGGTGAATTCCGGGGGCGTCGGCATTTCGCCCTCCTCGCCGGTAAAGTCCGGAGGCGTCGGCATTTCGCCCTCCTCGCCAGTGAATTCCGGGGGCGTCGGCATTTCGCCGTCTTCGCCGGTGAATTCCGGGGGTGTCGGCATTTCGCCGTCCTCGCCCGAAAATCCGGGCGGGGTCATGGCTTCGCCGTCGAACGCCATCCTGCCCTGCATGCCGCCCATCATGCCCATCATGCCGTCCTGGGTCTGGAACTCGCCCGCGCCGTCGCCGATGACGATGGTGAAGCTGCCGTCCCAGATGTAGATGTAGCCCAGGTCCGCGTTGGTATCGTGGTCGGCGCGGAAGGCCGTGCCCTGGGTGGTGACGGTAAAATCGCCGCCCGCCACGCGGATGCTGTCGTTGGCGTCCACGCCCCGCCCCGCGGCGGTGATGACGTAGCTGCCCGAGGCGAACTTGACGTCGTCGTTGCCGTCGATGCCGTCGCCCGCGGGCGAATCGATGATGAGCGTGCCGGTGCCGTTGAAGGTCAAATCCTCGTCGGACCAGATCACCGCGTCCACGCCCTCTTCCGCAAATTCGCCGCCGTTGGCCAGGGTGTTCTCCGTGCCCTCGGCCAGCGTGATGAAGACCTTGTCGGCCTGCCGGACCAGTATGGCCGCGGAATCGGAACAGGTTATGCTGACGCCGTTCAGCACCAGCTGCACCTTCTCGTCGTCCTTCACGTCCACCACGATCTGGCCGTCGTCCAGCGTGCCGGACAGCACGTAGACGCCGCCGTCCACGATCGTGACCATGCCGCCCGCCACGTCGACGACGTGGGAGGCGATGACGGCGGTGTCGCCCTCCAGCGCGATCTGCGTCGCGGTGGCGTCCCACGTGCCGAACAGATCCCGCTCCGTGAAGCAGTCGTCCAGCTGCGGAAGATTCAGCTCCGCCGCGGTCTCGGCTACGCCGGACAGCGGGATCGCGCCCAGCAGCGCCAGGACGATGATGCCAGAGATCAATCTATATAGACGCTTCATGTGGAAGCACACTCCTTTACAGCTCCGAGCTCACGCTCTCCCCTTGCAGCAGCGCGATCTCCAGGTTGCCGTTGTGGCAGCGCAGGGCGTCGATGAACGCCTTCTCGTTTGCGCCGTCCTTCAGCGTCAGCTGGTAATTCAGCCGGAACAGGCTGCCCATGTTCACGGTCTTGACCTGCGTCAGCCGCCAGCGCTTGCAGTATTCCTTCATCAGCCCGTCGAACACGCCGTCGTAGTCCAGATCCTCCGGGATCGTGATCCGCAGCGTCTTGGTCAGGCCCTTCGCCTCCGGGTCAAAGCGGCCCAGGAGCAGGAATATGACGCACAGTATCAGCGCGAACAGCGCCGCGTAGGCCAGATAGCCCATGCCCGCCACCAGGCCCGCCACCATCGCCATGAAGATCAGCGCGATCTCCTTGGCCGTGCCGGGGGCGGAGCGGAACCGCACCAGGCTGAACGCGCCCGCCGTGGCCACGCCCGCGCCGATGTTGCCGTTCACCATCATGATCGTCACGCACACCAGCGCCGGAAGCGCCGCCAGCGCGGCCAGGAAGCTGTGGGAGAGGTTGGCGCGCCGGGACGCCGTCAGCGCGATGCCCGCGCCGATGACCAGCGCCACCGCCACGCACAGCAGAAAGTCGGAAATCGGTATGACCGTCATGGCCGAGGAATCGAAGATACCCTTGAAGATTGAATTAAGCACAGCGCCTGCCTCCCATCACATTGTCCGCGGCCATCAGCTGCCGATAGGCCGCACCGTATTTTGAAAATGAAATCTTTCGGATGCCGTTCGCGCTGAGGAAATCGACCATCCACAGCGGTATGCCGCCGGGGGTCTTGAGCTCCATCAGCACCTGGTCCGCTCCCAGCAGCGGCGTGCCGAAACACCCCGCCGAGAGGTCCATGTGGTCCGTGCGCCAGAGTATGCGCTCGTCCAGCGTCAGCCGGAAATCCTCGCCGTCGGTGGGATAGTAGGCCTCCCGCTCGTAGCTGAGGAACATCGCGGGCTTCAGGGACGGGCCGTAGAAATCGCGGAACGCCTGGATCTCCCGGGCGATCTGCCAGATGGCCGGAAGCGGTCCGCCGCCCTCCAGCGCGTCCATGGCCTCCCGGTTGGGCAGCGTCAGGCGGCGCTTGTAGACCACGGATTCGAACTTCTTCTTCAGCTCGACGAACACCGCGTCCTCCCGGTCCGCCCTGCCGTAGGCCCGCACCCGCAGCTTTTCCTTGTACAGCGGCTTTTCGATGGAGCGCCGCACCAGCCGGAAGCTGTCGGTATCGAGGTATATGTTGCGGATGGAGGAGTGGCCGAACCGGTCCAGCTCCATGTGGCCGGCCATCGCCGCCTTCAGCAGCGCCGCCTGCCTGCGGGTGAGCATGTATTTCAATTCATATCGCTTAAAGGTCATCTGGGCGTCCATGCGCCTCGCCTCCCCGTGATCGCGCGTCGAACGCGCTTTTCGACTGCATTTCAAGGCGCTTTTCCGCAGGCTTACTGGTTGCAAGTCAAGGAAAAGCAACACAGAAATGCAGTCAAATACGCCGAAAATGCGCTTCAGGGTTTTTAGAAACACACTCTAGGACCGTCCGGGCCGCGAACGACGCAGGGCCGGAGAATATGATAAATATGATCGGGTGAGAAGCGATATGAGCGCGCTGTTCCTGTTCTACGCCGTGAATTTCATCGCGACGGGCATGACCACCTTCGCGCCGAAGTTTTACGGCGAAATCGGGCTTTCCGACGGCCAGATCGGGCTGATCTCGTCGATCATGGCCCTGGTCGCGCTGTTCATGCAGCCCGCCTGGGGGATGCTGGCGGACCGGGTGCGGTACAAGCGCACGGTGCTGGCCGTCGCGCTGGCGCTGGCCGGGGTCACCTGCTTCTTCGTGGTGCCCGCCGCCCATGCGTTTGTGCCGCTGCTGCTGGTGCTGACGCTCTACAACACGCTGAACCTGCCGGCCATGCCGGTGGGCAGCGCCATCGCCATAGAGTACACCGCCACCCACGGCAAGAGCTTCGGCCCGGTGCGCATGATGGGCACCGTGGGCTACCAGGTGGGCATACTGACCACGGGCTTCCTGCTGACCGCGTCGCTGCGGGGGCTGTACCCCGCCATGGGCGTGATGCTGATGCTGGCGGCGGGTTCGGCGCTGCTGCTGCCCAAGGTGGAGGGACACCAGCACCGGAGCGAAAAGATCTCCCTCACCGCCTTCCTGCACGACCGGGAGCTGGTGCTGCTGATGGCCGTGATCTTCCTGGGGCACATCGGCCACCAATTCAACCTCAGCTTCTTCTCCAAGCACCTGGGCGACCTGGGCATCAGCAACGCCGTGGCGGGCGTCATCTCCACGCTGGCGGTCATGCTGGAGATCCCCTTTCTGCTGGTGGGCGACAGGCTGATGAAGCGGCTGTCCATGTGGACCTGGCTGATCGTGGGGCTGGTGATCGGGGCGGTCCGCTTCGCGCTGCTGTCCGTGCTGCGCGCGCCGTGGGCCATCGTGCTGGCCCAGTCGCTGTCCATCGCCCACCTGGCCTGCTTTGAATTCTTCCCGATGCTCTACCTGGGCCGCGTCGCGAGCCCCAAGCTCCAGGCCAGCGCGCAGAGCGTATTGCAGATGATCTCCTTCGGCGTGGCGCGCATCGTGGGATCGCTGGCGGGCGGTTTGATCGCCGACGTCACCGGCATCGGTACCGTCTACGCCATGTGCGGCGCGCTGATGCTCGCCACCATCGGAGTGTTCTTCGTGCCCCTGCGCCGCATGGCGGCAATGGAAAGGGGCTGACCTCAGGTCAGCCCTTTTTGCTTTGTTCACATTCGATTATGATATGAAACCGGTCGGCGCTTCTTCCGCTTCCCGGCGGATCGCATGGCGCGCAGGCGCGGTCACAGCGCCTGGCAGATGAAGGTCGACTCCAGATCGTGCATGCCGCAGAACCAGCGCAGCGCGTCGGGCTTGACCTCCAGAGACTGATTCAGGCAGCCGATGAATTCATCGTCCGTGCGGCTGGCCAGACGTCCCAGATAGATGTGCCTGTTGAACAAACGCTTCATAATTTCATCCTCCTTTGCCGAGGGCATATGGTCGAAGTATCGGAGGGGCTTGCGCCGCTCCTCAACTTCGGCTATAATTATATCAGCAAAATCAGAGGAATGTTAGCATAAATTCGCCTGTTCAGTTGGACAATATCGCCATCATGGAGGATAACAAATGGCCATTTCACCCTGCGGAAACGATATGTTCTTCACCAACAGCCAGGGCCAGGAGCTGGCGAACCACGGCACGCCGCTGTTCCCGGTGGCCTTCTATCACGACGACCTGGAGCGGGATCGGGTGCCCTGGCACTGGCACGACGAGCTGGAGGTCGTGGCCGTGGCGTCCGGCGAGGCCACCATCTCAGCGGGCCGCCGCCACTTCCGCCTGGGGCCGGGACAGGGCTTTTTCATCAACGCCGACGTGTTGCACGCGGCCCAGGGCGTGCCCGACAGCCACTGCCGGTATCATTCCATCGTGTTTCATCCCCGGCTCATCGGCGGCGGCATCGACAGCGTCTTCTGGCAGGCCTACCTGCGGCCCCTGATCGCCGGCGGGCCGAAGAGCCTGGCGCTGGACGGCAGCCAGCCCTGGCACGCCCGGGCGCTGGAATGCATCGAAACCGCCTGGCAGGAGGGCGCGGCGGACCAGCCGGGCTATGAATTCCGGGTGCGCGCGGCACTGTCGGAGCTCGTGTTCCTGCTCTGCCGGAACATGCCCGCGCAGAAGGCCATCGCCAACGAGAAGGTCCTGCGGGACAGCGAGCGCATCAAGCAGATGCTGCGCTACATCCAGCAGAACTACGCCGAGGCGTTGACGCTGGCGGACATCGCCCGCAGCGCCATGATCGGGGAGAGCGAATGCCTGCGCTGCTTCAAGGGCACCATCGGCATGGCCCCGATACAGTACGTCAAGCGCTTCCGGGTCCAGAAGGCCGCGGAGCTGCTGAGCTCCACCGACGAGAGGATCGCGGACATCGGCGCGCAGTGCGGCTTCCAGGACAGCAGCTATTTCACCCGCAGCTTCCGGGAGATCAAGGGCATGAGCCCCGTGGAATACCGGCGTCTGAACGGGAACGGCGGAGAGTAGGCCGGCCTGCGCCCATCAGCCGCGTCGATCCATATCATCCCCTGGTCAGCCGGGCAAGCACGCTGGTCCTGCCGCCCGCGATGCTGCCGCGAATGTCGATATGGTCCCCCGCCTCCCGCTTCTGGAGCCGCAGCACGTCCCCCTCGACGGCGGAGGCAATGAAGATGATGTCCATCTGCGTGACGTTCAGCTTCCTCCATTCCTTCGTCGTGAAGGAATTCATGATCGCGCGGACATAGGCCACGTTGTTCATGTGCCTGGCCATGTCGATGTCCAGCGCGTCCACGCGGTGCTCGTGGTACGGCGGATCTGCAAACGCCTCGTCGATCATCGGAAAGGGCTCCGGGGAGACGCGCTCCTCCGGGTAAGTCAAGCCCTGGGGCAGCACCTTCGCCATGGACTGCGGGCGATGGGTGAGCATGCTCACGATGGCCCACTCCGTCTTGCCGGTGATCAGCAGCTCCCCGTCCCTGCGGATCGCGTAATCGCGGTTGCAGCGCTTCTCGCCCGGCTGCTCCGGCCAGGTGGAGACCTCCACCGTCTCCAGCATCATCGGGGGCTTGATGAAGCGGACCCGGGCCTTGACCGTGATCCAGAAAAGCCCCTTCTTCTTCAAAAAGTCCCAGCCCACGCCCATCGCCCCGGCGGCCTCGGTGGCCGTGTCCATGAACAGGTCGAAGGTGTGCGCCAGGCCCAGCTGGCCCTCCGGGTTCAGCTGGCTCGGCAGTATCGTGACCGTCTTTGTGTATTTCATCTCCACGGGCATATCCCTCTTTTTCGCATCGTCCGGTTAAATTGTCGCGCATCCATTATACTCCATCCCCGGCGGGGTGTCCACAGGGGAAACCCATCGTTTTCTAATCTTCTCCTAATCCTTTTTTCTTGGCATTTCATTTTCCGGGGCTATAATGGGCCCATCAAATCGAACGGAGGACAAAACCATGACACAGGTTCAGACGATGACGGAGTATGAGATGACCGAACAGCTGGCCGCCAAGATGAACATCTCCCTGGAGGAGGCGAAAGCCGCGCTGGAGGCCGGCAACTGGAACACCCTGACCGCGACCCACCTGCTGGAGCAGGAGAAGTTCCGCCGGATGCAGGAGCTGAACGCGGTAGCCGCCAGCGCCGGGGAGATTTCCGACGACGTTGAGCCCGATGCCGCCGGGAGCAAGGCGGCGGATGTGCGAATCGACGTCGCCGAAGCGCCCGCCCGCGGCAATTCCAAAAAGGCCCGCGGAACCGGCGGCCTGAAGCGGTTCGGACGGGCCATCGCGGACCTGATCGCCCTGGGCAACCGCAACCGCTTCGCCATCCACAGGGGCGGCGAACAGCTGCTGGAGATGCCCGTCACCGTGCTGGCGGTGCTGCTGCTGTTCAGCTTCGGCACCTGCGCGCTGCTGCTGGCGGTCGGCCTGTTCGCGGGCTGCCGCTACAGCATCAACGGCAACAGCATCGGCGTCGAAGCCTGATCGAATCCTCAGTATATAATATGCCCCCGCCCTGCCTGCGCGGCAGAGCGGGGGCATGCTATGCGAGCCCGTCAGGCGTTCTTCTCCAGGTAGGCCACGATGTCCCCCACCGTGTGCATCGTGGGGATGATGCGCTCGGGGATCTCGATCTCAAACTCATCCTCGAAGGCGAGCACCAGGTTGATGACCTCCAGGGAGCTCAGCCCCAGGTCTTCCACCAGGCTGCTGTCCATGCTGATCGGGGTTTCCTTGTGGTCGGTGTACTCCCGGAGAATCGCCGTAACTCTCTCAAACATGCCGTGTGTCCTCCTCATCCTCAGGCTTGTCTGTTCTGCGGTACGTTCTTGTAGCGCACGATCTTCTTCGTGGTGTTGCGGACGAAATCCTCATCCCGCAGCACGATCCGCGCCACCTGCTTGTAGGCGGGCCGCCCCTGGTTGACCTTCTGCTTCAGCGCCTGGAAATAGGCCTCGTCGCCCAGGTGGTCCTCCTCGGGATAGATCTCCGCCACGATCAGGCCGTCCTGCTCGTAGACCAGCGCCTCCCGGACACCCGGATCGCGGTTGAAATCGTTCTCCAGCTCCTCCGGGGAGATGTTCTCCCCGTTGCTCAGTATGATCAGGTTCTTCGTCCGGCCCGTCAGGAACAGGAAGCCATCCGCGTCCATGTAGCCCAGGTCGCCCGTGGCGTACCAGCCGTCCCGAAGCACCTTTGCCGTCTCCTCCGGGTTCTTGTAATAGCCCTTCATCACCATCGGTCCCCGGGCCAGCACCTCGCCCTCCGGCGAGATCTTGACCTCCACGCCTGGCATCAGCAGCCCGGCGCTGCCGTCGCGATGGTGGTAGTTCCGGTTGATGGACAGCGAGGGAGAGCACTCCGTGGCGCCGTAGCCGTTGATGATCTCCACGCCGATGTCCCGGAAGAATTTCACGTAGAACGGGTCCAGATAGGCCCCGCCGCTGATGAAGTACTTCAGCTTGCCGCCGAAGGGCTCCAATATCTGCCTGAACAGGCGCGGGCGGATGTCGATGCCCAGGGCCAGCAGGCAGCGGCTGAGTTTGACGCCCAGCCTGAAGGTCCGCTCCTTGCCTCTCTTCTGGACGCCGTCCCGGATCTGCTTGTAAAACACCTCCACGAATAGCGGCACCAGCGGTATGATCCCGGGCTGTGCCAGCAGCATGTCCTCCTTGAGGCGCTTCAGGCTGCGGTTGATGAATATGGCGCCGCGAAAGTGGAAGCCCATCATGATGGTGACGACCAGCCCGAAGGC
>ONHI01000137.1 GCA_900317565.1 uncultured Eubacteriales bacterium | reverse complement strand
GCCAAAGACAACGCTCCACCCAGAGGAACAACGCCACGACGCGCGTTGTCATTCTGAGCGAAGCAGTTGCCGAAGGCTTAGTGAAACGTCAAGAATCTACCAACTGAAATACCCAACGCCTCAGGAACGGCCAAAGACAACGCTCCACCCAGAGGAACAACGCCACGACGCGCATTGTCATTCTGAGCGGAGCTGTTGCCGAAGGCTTAGTGAGACGTCAAGAATCTACTGATTCAAATACTGGATCCCCAAGCACGGTGCCCGCCGAATCCCGTCAATCCTCCCAATCATCGCTCAAATCCCGCCAGTCGGGGTTGAGCGTCTCCACCAGCGCGTTCTTCCTGGCGCGGGTCCAGCCCTTCAGCTGCTTTTCCCGGGCGATGGCGGCCTTCACGTCCTCGGCATACTCATAGTACACCAGCTTGTTGACATTGTACCGATGGGTAAAGCTATCCTCAATCCCATAGCTATGCTCGTACAGCCGCCGCTGGAGGTCGTTCGTCACGCCGATATACATGACGGTGTTGCTCCAGTTTGTGAGGATATAGGTGTAATAGGCCATCGGTCATCCCTTCCGCCATCCCTCGAACAGCGCCAGCACGTCGTCATACACCACCTGGCGCTCGGCGTGGTTGAGGAGCTCGTGGCGCATGCCGGGATACAGCTTCGCGGTGACGGTCTTATACCCGTCCCTGCGCACGCGCTCGACGGCGTCGTTGAAGCCCTTTTCATCCGGCGCGCAGGGGTCCTCGGAACCGGATATGAAGTGCACGGGCAGGCCGGGCTTGCCGGCGGGCGCGGCGATGTAGGCGTCGCGCATCAGCTCCAGCAGCGCCTTGTAGCCGTTCAGCGTGAAGGGGAAGCCGCACAGCGGGTCCGCGTCGTACCTCTGCACGTTGTCCTGGTTGGTGCTCAGCCAGGCGTTTGCGCTGTTGGGGTCCGGGTGGGCCTTGCTGAAGCTGCCGGTGGTCATGTTCACGAACAGGGGGCTGACGTAGCGCTCGCCCTTGAACAGCGTCATCACCGCGTTCAGCGCCAGGCCCGCGCCGGTGGCGGGGTTGCGCCCCGGGCTGCCGCAGACCACCAGGCCGTCGATGTCGGCCTCGTAGCGCTGCCGGTACACCCGCACCGCCAGGGAGCCCATGCTGTGGCCGAACAGGAACAGCCTGCGGCCGGGGTACTTCTGCCGGAACCACAGCGTCACCTGATGCAGATCGTCCACCAGCGCCTTCGCGCCGCCGGCATAGAAATAGCCCAGGTCCGCGGGGGACTTCACGCTGGCCCCATGGCCCCGGTGGTCGTTGATGATCGAGGCGTAGCCGTGCTCTGCCAGGAATTCCATGAAGGGCAGGTAGCGCTCCTTGTGCTCCGCCATGCCGTGGGCCAGCTGTACCAGCGCCACGGGCTCGCCCTCCGGCAGCACCGTCGTCACCGACAGCGCCAGACCGTCGGCGGCGGATTTCAGGGTGAAGGTTTCGGTTTTGGGCATGATAAAACCTCCCTCGTATTCTTTGACATTACAAAAGCGGCACCCATGGTGCCGCTTTTGCTTCAGCAGGGATTATTCCTCGACGGGGGCCTCCTCCACGGGCAGCTCCTCACCGGGGATGTCGCCGATGTCATACTCGCCATCGTCGCTCACGGAATCCATCGCCTCGTCCTCCAGCACCTCGCGGATGGACAGGGAGATGCGCTTGGCTTCGGTGTTGACGTCCAGCACCTTCACGCGCACGATGTCGCCCACGTTCACGGCGTCCTCGACCTTCGCGATGCGGGTCAGGGCGCACTGGCTGATGTGCACCAGGCCGTCCAGGCCGGGCTCCAGCTCGACGAACGCGCCGAAGGTGGTGATGCGAACGACCTTGCCCTCCACGACGCTGCCGACGGGATACTTCTCACCGGCCACGGTCCAGGGGCGGGGCTGGGTCTGCTTGTAGGACAGGGAGATGCGTTCGCGCTCGGGATCGATGTTCAGGATCTTCACGTCGATCTCCTGGCCGACGGAAACCACGTCGGAGGGATGCTTCACGCGGCCCCAGCTCAGGTCGGTGACGTGCACCAGGCCGTCCACGCCGCCGATGTCGACGAAGGCGCCGAAGTCCGCCAGGCGGCGAACGATGCCCTTCACGACGGAGCCGACCTCCAGGTTCTCCCAGATCTTCTTCTTCTTCTCGGCCTCTTCAGCCATCAGCACGGCCTTGCGGCTGGCGACGATGCGCTTCTTGGCCTTGTCGATCTCGATGATCTTCAGGGTCATGGGCTGGCCCACGAACTCGTCGATCTTCTCGACATAGCGCAGGGAGAGCTGGGAAGCGGGGATGAAGGTGCGGATGCCCGCCACGTCGGCAAGCAGGCCGCCCTTGACGGCTTCCTTGCCCACGCCCTCGACGAACTCGCCGGCCTCTTCCTTGGCGCAGATCTCTTCCCAAGCCTTGCGGTTGATGATGTTCTTCTGGGAAAGCAGAACGTTGCCTTCGCCGTCATTGACCTTGACGACCTCGACTTCGATCTCATCGCCTTCCTTGACATCGGTGGAAGAAAGCTCGGATTTCTTAACGATACCGTCAGACTTGTAGCCGATGTTGACGCAAACCTCATCGTCGGTGATCATTTCGACCTTGCCAGTGATGATCTGGCCGGGGCGAATTTGAACTATGGTCTTGTCAATGGCTTCTTCTGACATGACTTCAAGTTCCTGGTTCTCTTCGGGGGACACTTTCTTCTCGATGTCGTTCATTCTTGCAACAACCTCCTTAATGATACAATCCGGCGTGGATGCACCGGCTGTAATCCCAATCGTATCGGACGGCGCGATGTCGATTCCGTCCAATTCCGCCGCGGTCTCGATGAAATAAGTCCTGCGGCATATATCAGAAGCCAGCTTATACAGCTTGCGACTGTTCGAGCTCTCCCGGCCGCCGATGATCAGCATCACGTCCGCCTGCCGGGCGATGTCCGCCACCTCCGTCTGCCGGTCCAGTGTGGCGGTGCAGATGGTGGCGTGGATGTCCAGGCGGGGGATGCGGGCCTCCAGCAGCGCGCAGATCTCCCGGAAGCGGGCCTGGACCATGGTGGTCTGGGCCACGACCTGGGCGGATTCCATCGGGGGCAGCGCCAGCACGTCTTCCTCGCTCAGTACGGCCCAGGCCGGCGCGTCCGTCCAGCCCAGTATGCCCTGTACCTCCGGATGCTCTCGCTCGCCCACGACGATCAGCGGCGTGCCGCCTGCCGAGGCGGCCCGGGCCATGTCGTGGATGCGCTGCACGAAGGGGCAGGTGGCGTCGATGACCTCGCAGCCCTTTTCCTCCAGCGCCCGGTAGACCGCGCGACCGATGCCGTGGCTGCGGATCACCACCCGCGCGCCGGGGTCGATGGCGGCGGGACTGTCGGCGCTGACGACGCCGATGTCCTCCAGCGAGCGGACCACCTGCGGGTTGTGGATGATGGGGCCCAGCGTCACGGCGGGCGCCGAACGCTCGGCGGTCTCAACGGCCCGGCGCACCCCGAAGCAGAACCCGGCATGCTTGGCCAACACAACGCGCGCGATGGAAAATCGCCCCGCCTTCCCGATAAAATCGATATGTATACTCATGGTATACGCGCATAAATATACTATTATGCTATCCGATTTATTTCGATTACATCTTTTATTATTCCTGCAAAAAATGGGGGATTAACGCAATTTTTACGATAATTCTACCCCTTTTTAAGGCCGTACACCGCGTCCTCGATGCGGCGGGTGGCCTTGTCCAGCGTGGCGCTGTCCACGCGGCGGCCGATGTCGGAAAAGTCCACCGGCTTGCCGAAGGTAAGCTGTGTCCGGCGGAAGGGCCGGTAGGGCCCGCCGATGTAGGCCGGGATCACCGGGGCATTCGCCCGCAGCGCGATCATCGATACGCCCTCCAGCATCGGCGTGCGGGCGTTGTCCTTCACCCGGGTGCCCTGGGGGAATATGGCCAGGCCGTGGCCCTCCTTGATCAGCTGCAGCGAGGTGCGCACGGCGGCGAGGTCGCTGTGGCCCCGGTCCACCGGGAAGCCGCCCAGCACGCGCACGAACCAGGCCACCGGACCGAACTTGAACAGCTCCATCTTCGCCATGAAGTGGAGATAGCGCCGCTTCACCGGGATGGCCAGATAGAAGGGGTCCCGGTTGCTGCAATGGTTGCAGCACAGCACGAAGCCGCCCTCCTCCGGGATGTTTTCCACCCCCTCCACCTTCGCCGGGTACAGCACCGCGTAGATCGCGCCCAGAAAGACGCACAGGAATCGGTAGAAGCGCTTATTCATGATAACTCCTTATCGGGGGCAGGGAACCGGCTTCGCTGTATCCCCGCCCCCCAATGCCTGTTGCCTAATGCCTATTGCCTGTTGCCTAATGCCTATTGCCTGTTGCCTAATGCCTAATGCCTGTTACCTATTGCCTCCAGCGCCAGCGCCTTCATCCTTGCCACGCTCTGCTCCAGCGTGAGGTCGGAGCTGTCCACCAGCACGGCGTCGTCGGCGCGGGTGAGGGGGGAGGCGGCGCGATGGGTATCCTGGTAATCGCGCTCGATCATCTCCTTGAGCACCTTTTCATAGGGCTCGGCCATGCCCTTTTCCTCCAGCTCCAGGCAGCGGCGGCGGGCGCGCTCCTCGGCGGAGGCGGTCAGGTAGATCTTCAGCGTGGCGTTGGGCAGCACCTTGGTGCCGATGTCCCGGCCGTCCATGATCACGTCGTGGCCCTCGGCGATCTGCTGCTGCAGCGCCACCAGCCGCGCCCGCACCGCGGGGATCGCGGAGACGGTGCTGGTGACCATGGAGACCTCCGGCTGGCGGATGGCCTCGGAGACGTCCTCGCCGGAGAGGAATATGCGCTGCACGCCGTCCACGTGGCGCACCTCGATGTCCACGTCGTTCACATTGGCCGCCACGGCGTCGGGGTCGTCGACCAGGCCCTTGCGCAGCATGTGCAGCCCGATGGCGCGGTACATCGCGCCCGTGTCCAGATACATGGCACCCAGTTCCCGGGCCAGCGCCTTTGCGATGGTGGATTTGCCTGCTCCGGCAGGCCCGTCGATGGCGATGGAGAAAGATTTGCTCATGATAATCGATCCTTTCACGTTGGTGGGGTGATAGGGAGTAGGGAATAGGGAGTAGGGATGGTTTTTCAGCCATTCGACTGTTGCCTATTGCCTATTGCCTGTTGCCTACGCCCCCGCGATTTCCGCGATGGCGTGGGCAAATATCTTCACGCCCAGCATCATCTTTTCGATGTCGATGTATTCGTCGGCGATGTGGCACACGTCCATGTCGCCGGGGAAGCACACGCCGAAGGCCACGGTGTTGGGCATCATGCGGGAATAGGTGCCGCCACCGATGGCGATGGTGTAGGCGGGCAGCCCGGTGACCTCGTGGTAGACCTTCAGCAGGCCCTTGACGATCTTGCTGTCGGCGGGCACGTGCAGCGGGGTGTGGCTGGAGGCGCAGCACACGGACATGCCCGCGGGGGCGACGCGCTTGGCCGCCTGGCCCAGCATCAGCTCCTCGCTGCCGCAGATGGGATAGCGGATGTCCAGCAGCGCGGACAGCTCGTTGGCGTCGTAGCGCAGTATGCCCAGGTTGCAGGTCAGCGCGCCGGACAGCTCGTCCGCGCAGGCGATGCCCAGGGATTGGCCGGTGTACTCCATGCCCACGGCGTCGGCCAGCATGGCGATGGCGGGCCCGGAGCCCGCGCCGCCCGCGCCCAGCTCCTTCAGCGCGATCAGCAGCATGCCCGCGGCGTTGACGCCCCGCTCCGGCATGGCCGCGTGGGCGTTGACGCCGGTGGCGGTGATCCTCGCCCGGCCCTCGCCCTCCAGGGCGGCGCTCAGGCGGAACCTGTCGTGGGCCTTCTCGATGGCGGAGAGCTTTTCGTTCAGCTCCGCCAGCGTCGTGTGCGCCAGCCCCACCACCGCGGTGGCCTCGGCGGGCACCACGTTGGGGCGCTCGCCCGCATAAAGGCTGTACACGGGGATCGCCGCGCCGTCCTCGCCGCCGGTGACCTTCGAAAGGCGCATGTTCACGCCACCCTTTTCGATGTTGATGACGGGGAACTCTGCGTCCGGGGAGAAGCCGTAGTCCGGCATCTTCATCTTAGAGGCGTAATGGCGCATGTCGCTCATGCCCGTCTCCTCGTCGCAGCCCAGGATCAGCCGCACACCGTCCTTCAGCGGCAGGCCCGCCTCCTTCACGGCGCGCATGGCGTACAGCGCGCACAGCGCCGGGCCCTTGTCGTCGGTGGTGCCGCGACCGTAGATCCTGCCGTCCGCGATCTCGCCGCCCAGCGGGTCGTGGGTCCAGCCGTCGCCCAGGGGCACCACGTCCAGGTGGGCCAGCATGCCCATGGTCTGCTCGCCCGCACCGTAGCTGATGTCGCCGGCATAGCCGTCGATGTCCCGCACCTCAAAGCCGAAGCGCCTGCCGTCCGCCAGCGCCGTGTCCAGCATGCGCCGGACCTCCGCGCCGAAGGGGGCGTTCTCGCCCGCGGGTTCGCCCTGCACCGAGGGGATGGCGATCCACTTGCGGATGTTTTCGATCAGCTCGTCCCGGTAGGATTCCACGAGGGCGTCCAGTTTTTCGTAATTCATGCGATGACCTCCATGATCGTGTTATTTGGGATCGCCTCCGCCTCCCGGCCGGAGCCGGGACGGAGGGGACAATAATAGATACGGAGGACGAACCACGCACGCGGTTACCCCCTCCGTATGGCTGAATTGCGCCTGCTTTGTTTATTTTACTGTAAATGGTTGGGCGTGTCAAGTTGTGCCGGTCTCATCGCCCGGCCGGCGTCCCCGCCGTCCTCCCGCCGCAGCTCGACGAGATATTCCGGCGTTCCTGTCTCCGGGCGACGCGCTCCGGTGGGCATGAAGCCGTGCCGCGCGTAGAAGCGCAGCGCGCCTTCGTTCTTCTCCAGCGCCCACAGGCATCTCGCGCCGAGGCGGGAGACGGCGAAGTCGAGCAGCTTCGCGCCGATGCCCCGGCCCTGGAAGCTGGGCTCCACATACAGCTTGTCGATCTCCGTGCCCTTCACCACGGCCAGCCCCTTGACCACGCCGTCGTCGTAGACCCAAGTCTGCCCCAGCAGCTCGGGGTCGTTCAGGAACCGGTTCGCCAGGGGAAGCACCTGGACCGTGCCGAAGGAAAAGCCCTCGTCCCTGAAGATCGGGAAGTAGTTGAGCCGGTTGTTGAATACGATGATCTCCGCGATGCGGGAGGCGTCCGCGGG